>DATNIJ010000107.1:0-23802 GCA_035604475.1 Alphaproteobacteria bacterium | reverse complement strand
CCGCCGAGCGCCGACTGTCCCGCATGCGAGCCGGAACAATTCGTGCTGGAGCACGACGCACAAGGATTCTGCGTAGAGGCGGTCGCCGGGGTCCTTGCTTCCGATCAACGCCTTCAACTTGGCGGCCGTCGCCTCGATGCTTGACGAATCCAGCCACAGCTGAGCCCTCAGCGGCGCCGCGACTGTGAGCAGCTCGGGGTCCAAAAGCGGCCAATCCGTCTCGATATGGAAAACTGTGGCCTTCACGGGAATGGAGGGAACGTGCCATCCTTCGAATTGATGGCCGGCAGGCACGACACAGATCCTTCGGGTCAAATTGCGGAGTGTCGACGACGGTAAGCCCTCGACCCGCGTCTCGCCATCGCGCCGCAACCCTCGCTCGACACAAACGAATAGATGATGTGTTGGCCTGATGCTGTAAGCGAAGGGCACCAGGTCCCGGCTCTCTGAATACTCTGCTGAAAGACCGTCCCAATTCTCTGCACGACGCGAAACAGCATCCGGCGGCGAAACGTTCACGCCCTTGGGATGTGCCGGCACAAGCTTCTCGAGCCGTGGGCTCATGGCCGTCTTCCCTCCGCTCTCCGGTAACGAGGGGTCACCGGCTCATCGTCCAAGTGAACGAAATGATTCCATTGATTTTCACATCTTTGCTGCGTTCCACTCTCTATTGCAGCAAATTTAACCAAGTATTCGTGACATCGTTCAGTATTATATTATCTGAACTCTCGACGCCGGTCAAGATTTTTGATAAATGTTAAGTGAAAAAATAAGCCAACGACCGCAGCGAGTTGTTATTCCATTTTGTTGCGACAACCGACGGATACGCAAGATGTGGTATGAGATCACGTAACGAGAGGGCTGGCGAGACGAGTTCCGCTGCGTAAATGAAACCACGGATGCTGAATGGGCGACGGGCGCCACATGGCAACTTCTTAGAGATTACTCTAACAGAATATCTATCAATGATAGGGATATTGTCGTAATCCGCCGATTGTTGATAGAGTCTTGCGGATAGGCGCAATTTCGCCGATGCATTTGAGTGTTTCCTGATGATCTGCTAGGGAAATCAACTGATGAGCTGCTGTTGGCTTTATCTGGATCAACCAGACCTTCTGCGATTTGCTTGCCACCGTCGCGGATCAGTTTGTCGACGCACCGGTTACCAGATTAAGGCTTAATGTTCTTCGAGCATCCGTAACAGTATATTATACTTTTAATAACAGTTTTTTATGTTTCTAAGCGTAATTTCCGGCTCGGGACGTAGGAGGGTGACTCAGCTGCGCAACGACGAACAAAAGGACGGCGCCGGCCGGCTCGCGCACGCGATCGTCCAGGCGTTGACATGGGAGGGGGGGCGCCGGCAGCGCAAGCAAGCCGAGGAGGCGCTGCGCGAGAGCGAGCAACGGTTCCGCGACATCGCCGAGGTCGGCAGCGACTGGATCTGGGAAACCGACGAGCAGCATCGCTTCAGGCTGTTCAGGGGTGAAAGTTTGCGTCCGACCGGCTATGCGGAGCAGGAGCTCGTGGGCAAGGCGCGCTGGGAGCTGATGGGCGTAGACCTCGCAGACGAAGACCACTGGCGGCGACATAGGGCCGATCTCGATGCTCGCCGGCCCTTCCGGGATTTCCGCTACTCGCTGGTCGATAAGTTCGGCCGGCCGCTCCACCTCTCCATCAGCGGCAAGCCGATCTATGATGCCTCGGGCGGCTTCCGCGGCTACCGCGGCACCGCGACGAACATAACCCCGATCATCGAGGCGCTTCGCCGCGCCGAGGAGGCCGAGGCGCTGCTGCGTGACGCGGTCGAGAGCATTTCGGAAGGCTTCGTCATCTTCGACCGCGACGACCATCTGGTCACGTGCAACGAAGCGTACCGCAGGATCTACGAGGATAGTCCGCATCTCACGCAGCCGGGCGCCCGCTTCGAGGACATCGCCCGCGACGGATTGGAGAGGGGCGTGCACACGGACGCCCTCGGACGCGAGGCGGAATGGCTCGAGGAACGCCTGCGCTACCACCGCGATCCCAAAGGCGCCATCGAGCAGCCGCTCGTCGGCGGGCGGAGCATTCTCGTCACGGAACGGCGCATGAGCACGGGCGGAACCGCAGGCCTGCGCATAGATATCACCGTGCTCAGACAGACCGAAGCGGCGAGGCGGGAGAGCGAACGGCGCTTCCAGGACATCGCGGAGCTGGCCGCAGACTGGATTTGGGAGACAGATGCGGATCTTCGCTACACCTATTTCGGCGGCGGGACGGCCGCGGACGCGAAATTGCCCAGCGGCGACTACATCGGGAAGACGCCATGGGAATACGTTGCCGGTTGGGCGCGCCATAAGGCCGAGCTCGAGACACACCGGTTGTTCAGGCACACCCGCTATACCAGGTTCGGACGTTCCGGCAAGCCGCGGCACTTGTCCGTGAGCGGAAAACCGATTTTCGACGAAACGGGGACGTTCCGCGGCTACCGAGGGGTGGCCACCGACGAGACGGCCGTCATCCGCGCGCTCCACCGCGCAGAGGCTGCCGAGGTGCTCCTGCGCGATGCGATCGACAGCATATCCGAGGGTTTCGTGATCTTCGATGCCGAAGACCGTTTCGTCATGTGTAACGAAATGTATCGGCGGATATACCCCGAGGGCGCGCAGCACATGATTCCCGGGGTCAGCTTCGAAGAGCTTGTGCGCATCGGCCTTGCCGGCGGGCGGTACCCCGACGCCAAGGGGCGCGAGGAGGAATGGCTCGTCGAGCGGTTGCAACAACATCGAAATCCAATGGGCGCGGTCGAGCAGAGATTGGACGACGGGCGATGGGTGCTCACCACCGAGCGTTGGATGGCCAACGGCGGACTCGCGGGGATGCGCATCGATATCACCGCGCTCAAGCGCGCCGAGCAGGCGTGGCGCGAGAGCGAGGAGCAGCTCCGCAGCATCGCCGAAAATCTGCCCGGCGCAATCTTCCGGCGCGTCCTCAAAACCGACGGCAGGGTCGCCTATACCTACGTCAGCCCGCGCATGCGGGAGTTGTACGGCATCGACCCGGAGGAAATGGTCCGGGACGGCAAGTTGTTCAGCGAATTCGTTCATCCCGACGATCGCCATCTGTTTATCGGCGCTTTGGAGCGATCGGCGAAGGAGCTGGCGCCCATGGAGGTGGAGATTCGCTTCAAGGCGGAGGATGGCCAGCACCGATGGCTAAGATACGTGTCGCGGCCGCGCAAGCTCGAGAACGGCGACATCCAGTGGGACGGCATCGCGCTCGATATCGCCGAGCTTAAGACGACCGAGGAGCGGCTGCGTCAAGCCCAGAAGATGGAGGCCATCGGCAACCTGACCGGCGGCGTCGCCCATGACTTCAACAACATCCTGACGGGGGTCATCGGCAACCTCGACCTCCTGCGCGACAGGATCAAGGACAAGCCCGAAGAGTGCGAGCTCCTGGACGAGGCGCTCGACTCCGGCATTCGGGGTGCGGAGCTCGCCAACCGGCTGTTGGCGTTCGCCCGCAAGCAGCCGCTTCGGCCAAGCCTGCTCGAGGTCAACGAGCTCGTGCGCAGCTGCGCGCGGCTGCTTGGCCGTACGCTCGGCGAGGACATCAAGCTCAACCTCGAGCTCTCCCAAGGGATTTGGCCGGTCCATGCCGATGGCGCGCAGATCGAGGCCGCGATCTTCAATCTTGCCATCAACGCGAGGGACGCAATGCCCGGCGGCGGAATGATCCTGGTGAGCACGAAGAATATGAGCTTTGACAAGGATCAGGCCGAGAACGCTGGCGTTACCCCCGGCAACTATGTCGCGGTCGAAGTCAGCGACACCGGACACGGCATGCCGCCCGAGGTGCTCGCCAAGGCATTCGAGCCTTTCTTCACGACGAAGGAGCCGGGCCGAGGCACCGGACTCGGCCTCGCCATGGTGTTCGGTTTCGCCAAGCAGTCGGGAGGGCACGTCAAGATTTATAGCGAGGTCGGTCACGGCACGGTCGTGCACCTCTATCTGCCGCGCGCCAAGAAGGCCGCGAAAGAGGTCGCGCGCACGCCGCGCCGCGCGCCGGCACGTTCCGCCGCACGGGCGGACATGACCGTGCTCGCCGTTGAGGACAATCGCAAGGTGCGCCAAGTCGTCGTGAGGCAGCTCAAAGGGATAGGTTACCGCGTTCTCGAAGCCGAGAACGCCAAGGCGGCGGTCGAGCTTCTCGAGCGCGGCGAGCGGATCGACCTCGTGTTCACCGACGTGGTCATGCCGGGCGAGATGAGCGGCGGAGACTTGGCGCAGGCGGTCAGGAGCCGCTGGCCCGGCGTCAAGGTCCTGCTGACCTCGGGGTTCCCTCAGGGGCTTCTCGAGGCGAGCGGCAAGGTGCCGGAGGGTATCAGTCTCCTCAGCAAACCCTATCGCAAGGACGATCTGGTTCGAGCGGTGCACGATATTTTTGGGAGCGAGAAATGACCTCGACGTCCCCCAATCGGCTTCTCATCATCGACGACGATCCCCAGGTCGCGCGGTTCGTGGCCAAGGTGGCCAAAGCTTGCGACTACGAGGCCATTACGACGACGAGCGCCGAAGACTTCCGCGCGCGGCATGGTACTTGGCATCCGACGCATATCGTGATGGACCTGCAAATGCCGAATACCGACGGGGTCGAGCTTATCCGCTTCCTCGCGGCCGAAAAAAGCAAGGCGCGGCTCCTGATCATGAGCGGGCAGGACGTCAAGGTAATCGAGGCCGTCAAGCACCTTGGCAAAGAGCGCGGCCTGACCATGGCCGGCATTTTGTCGAAACCCATCCGGGCCGCGGAATTGCGCGCCATCCTGACGAACCTGAAGCTGGCAAGCGATGTGGTCGACGAGGATGCGCTCGCGCGCGCCATACAAAACGGTGAGCTCTTCCTCCTGTATCAGCCGAAAATCGAGGTCCACTCGCGCCGTTTGGCGGGGTTCGAGGCCCTGGTGCGCTGGCAGCATCCTTCCCGCGGCATCATTCCGCCCACGGAGTTCATCCCGCTTGCCGAGCAGTCCGGCCTGATCGACAGGCTTACCCAGGAAGTCGCCAAGCTCGCCCTTCATCAGCTGAGCCTCTGGCGGGGCCAAAACCTCGAGGTCGGCGTGGCGTTCAACATCTCCGGCAGAAATCTCTCCAACGTGGGATTCGCGGACGAGCTCGCGAGCTTTTGCCGGAACTTCGGCGTACGGCTTGAATGGGTGACGTTGGAGCTGACCGAGACGGCCGCCGCGGCGAACGCAGCGAATGCCATGGACATCCTCTCGCGCCTGCGCCTCAAGGGGTGCCGCATCTCGATCGACGATTTCGGCACCGGATACTCCTCGATGAAGCAGTTGCAGCGCTTGCCGTTCTCCGAGCTCAAAGTGGATATGGAGTTCGTCAGGGGATGCGTCGCCTCGGCGGGCGACAGGATCATCGTGAAGGCGATCATCGACCTCGCCCACAACCTCGGATTGATCGCGGTGGCAGAGGGTGTCGAGGATCAGGCGACGCTCGAGGTGCTGGCCGAGCTCGGCTGCGACCTTGCGCAAGGTTATTTCATCAGTCGGCCGCTCTCGGCCGAGCAGACCGCCGAATGGGTGCGCAATTGCGCGAGCGGGGCGCTAGCGCGAGTTCCGATTGCATAGGTGCAGTGCGTGCTTCGAGACGCGGTGCTTCGCACCGCTCCTCAGAGTTTGTGAATGTATTCGACTTTTGACGTTCGGACGGAGTCTAACCCCTTGATTTGACTCATGCCGTAAATCACGAAAGTCGAAAGATTCACAAGCTCTCAGCATGAGATCGGCTCGTGATGGCACAAAGAACCTCCTCAGCCTGAGGAGCGTCCGGAGGGCGCGTCTCGAAGACCGTACCGATTCCATCCAGCCGGAACTTGCGCTAGCGCAGGCGCAGCCGGAAGTCCTGCCGCACTCCCTCGGCTTCGCGCAGGACCGCGATGAGACGCTCGAACGCGGTGCTGCCGAGTGCCGCGCGCGTGGCCGCCGCATCTTCCCATATGAGCTCGAGCGGTCCCGCCACCTCCGCCGTGAGCGCGTCCCACAGCGCATCGAGGTTGCGCCCGAAATGAGAGGGCAGTGCCAGGGCCTCGGCGAGGGCCGCATAGGCCTCGTCGAGCGAGCGGATGGCAGCTCCTTTGATCCTCGCCTGGCGCCAGGGTCGGCACTCGCTGCCAAAGGGGGCTGCAGCACTCACTCCGCCTCCGGCAGCTCGTAGAAATGGCGATAGTGGTCGACGGTCACCCATTGCCGCCAGGTGCCTTGGCCATTGTCGACATAAATGAGCCGCTCGGCCCCCCTCGCACCGCCCGCATAGTCGAGGTCGGCCTCGCGATAGCGGCCGTCGTAGGTAGAGGGAAGGCGGTGCTCGCGGTTGCCGAAGCGGTCGCCGCCGATCGCACTCCCGGGTGCCACACCCCAGAGGTTCGCACCCGGCCGCCAGCCCTTGGCCTCGGCTTGCCGCCTGGTGAGATAGCAGGGCGGGAGCCGGCCGGTGCTGTGCAGGTAATTGGCGACGGCCACGAAGGCGCCCGCCTGGCTGAGGCCGAGATCGTGGGCGAAGGTCCTGAGCGCCGCGTCCTGCGGGCCTGCTTGCGCTTGCGCCAGCCCGCAGACGTCCGCCGCCGAGGCGGGCGCGCTCGCGAGGCCCAAAAGCAGCGCTGCCGCGAGCAATACAGAGCGTATCGGTGCCGATACAAATCGCATCATCGCCCCTTCTCGCGCCTCATCCAAGCGACCGGCATGAAGGCGCGCCTTGCATCCTAACGCGCCCACCCGTGAAGGAGGAGAGCGGATTCGTCGGCCGGCGCTCTGCGCGTGCGCTCGCGCGCGCGGCTCAATTGCGCCCGGCCAAGAGGCCGCGCGCGATGACGTGGGCCTGGATCTCGGCCGCGCCCTCGAAGATGTTGAGGATGCGCGCATCGCAAAGCACGCGGCTGATGGCATATTCCTCGGCATAGCCGTTGCCGCCGTGGATCTGCAGCGCCGCGTCGGCGTTCGCCCAGGCGGTGCGCGCGGCCAGGAGCTTCGCCATGCCGGCCGGCACATCAGAGCGCCGCCCGCTGTCCTTCTCGCGCGCCGCAAAATAGGCGAGCTGGCGCGCCACCATGGTGTCGACCGCCATGGCCGCGAGCTTGGCGAAGACGCGCGGGAACTCGACGATGGGCTTCTCGAACTGGACGCGGCCTTGGGCATAGTCGAGGCCGAGCTCGAGCGCGTTCTGGGCGACGCCCACGGCGCGCGCGGCCGTCTGGATGCGCGCCGCCTCGAAGGTCGCCATGAGCTGCTTGAAGCCCTCGCCCTCTCTACCGCCGAGCAAGCCCTCGGCCTCGACCGCGAAGCCGTCGAAGGCGAGCTCGTACTCCTTCATGCCGCGGTAGCCGAGCACGCGGATCTCGCTCCCGCTCAAGCCGTCCACCGGGAAGGGCCGGGCGTCCGAACCGCGCGGCTTCTCGGCGAGGAACATCGAGAGGCCCTTGTAGCCGGGCTCCGCCAGATCGGTGCGCGCGAGCAGCGTCATCAGGTCGGCGCGCGCGGCGTGCGTGATCCAGCTCTTGCTGCCGGTGATGCGATAAATGTCGCCCTCGCGCACCGCGCGCGTGCGCAAGGCTCCGAGGTCGGAGCCGGTCGCGGGCTCGGTGAAGACGGCGGTCGGCAGCACCTCGCCGCGCGCGATGCGCGGGAGCCACTTCGCCTTCTGCGCCGCGTTCCCGCCCGAGCGGATGAGCTCGGCCGCGATCTCCGAGCGCGTGCCGAGCGAGCCCACGCCCAACGAGGCGCGGGAGAGCTCCTCGGTCACCACGCACATCGCCACCTTGCCGAGGTCGAGCCCGCCATAAGCCTCGGGCACGGTCAGGCCGAAGACGCCGAGCTCCGCGAGCTCGTCCACGATCTCGATGGGGATGAGGCGGTCTTCGACGTGCCAGCCGTGCGCGAAGGGTGCGATCCGCTCTGCCGCGAAGCGGCGGAACTGGTCGCGCATGAGGATGAGCGCCTCGTCCTCGAGGCCGGGGTCGCCGTAGCTTCCCTGCTCGCGGATAAGCGCTACGATGCGGGCGCGCGCGGCCAAGCTGTTGCCGCCCTCGACAAGACACTCGACCGCCGGCCGCGCGAGCTCGGCCAAGTCGCGCTCGGCCACCCCCATGTCGTTCGGGCGCAGGATCTCGACTTGCGAGAGCGCGATGCCGCCCTTGAGCTGGGCGAGGTACTCGGCGAAGGCGGCCTGGAGCAAGAGGCGCTCGAGCTCGCCTAGGCGTCCCCCTGCCTCCAGGCGCTCGGCCCAGGCCAGCATCTCGCGCAACGCCGTGACGTAAGTGGCGCTCCAGGCAAAGCCGTGCGCCGCGAGCTGCTCGCGCTCGAGGAGCTCGCTTTGAAGGGTGCCGTTTCGCGTGAGCCTGTCGGCGAGGGCGAGCCTCGCGTGGCCGAGGAAGCTCTCGGCGGCGCCAAGCGCCTCGCGGCAGAGGGCGAGAAGGTCGGGCAAGAGCGGCTCGGCCGCGGCCTCGCTCCGCGCAAGCATGGCGGCATGGTTCATGCTTGCGCCTCGCGCGGCATCGTCATGGCGATCGGTCTCCAGAGACGCCTCATCCTTCGAGACGCCGCCTTCGGCGGCTCCTCAGGACGAGGCTCGAGTCAAGTAAACCGCCTCATCCTGAGGAGCGAGCGCAGCGAGCGTCTCGAAGGATGAGGCGGTTCGGCGCGGCGACATCCTTTACGATCCTTACGCCTCGACGGCGTCCTCGAAGCTGCGCAGTCCGGTGCGCGGCGCCTGCACCAGCACGGCCATGTTGCCGGGCTTGTGCTCGTTGCGCATCATCTTGGTGTGGGCCTTGGGGATTTCGGCCCAGGGGAACACCTCGCTCATGCAGGGATCGATGCGCCGCTCGATGACCAGGCGGTTGGCCTGGCTCGCCTGCAGGAGATTGGCGAAATGGCTGCCCTGGACGCGCTTCTGGCGCATCCATACGAAGCGGGCATCGAAGGTGATGTGGTAGCCGGTGGTGCCCGCGCAGAAGACCACCATGCCGCCGCGCTTGACCACGACGCAGCTCACCGGGAAGGTCGCCTCGCCCGGATGCTCGAAGACGAAGTCGACGTCGTTGCCCTTGCCGGTGATCTCCCAGATCGCCTTGCCGAACTCGCGCACCTTCTTCATGTACTCGCCGTAGCCCCCGCCCGCGTTGATCTCGGGAAGCCGCCCCCAGCAATCGAACTTGCTGCGGTTGATGGCGCCCTTGGCGCCGAGTTGCATGACGAAGTCGCGCTTGCTCTCGTCCGAGATCACGCCGATCGCGTTGGCACCCGCGGTGGCGATGAGCTGGACCGCCATCGAGCCGAGCCCGCCCGCGGCCCCCCACACCAGCACGTTGTGGCCGGGGCGCAGGATGTGCGGGCGATGGCCGAACAGCATGCGGTAAGCGGTCGCGAGCGTGAGGGTATAGCAGCCGCACTCCTCCCAGGTGAGGTGCTGCGGCCGCGGCATGAGCTGCCGCGACTGCACGCGCGCGAACTGGGCGAAGGAGCCGTCGGGCGTCTCGTAACCCCAGATGCGCTGGGAGGGCGAGAACATCGGGTCGCCGCCGTTGCACTCCTCGTCGTCGCCGTCGTCCTGATTGCAATGCACGACGACCTCGTCGCCCACGCGCCAGCGCTTCACCTTGGCCCCCACCGCCCAGACGACGCCGGCCGCATCCGAGCCCGCAACGTGATAGTCGGCCTTGTGCACCTCGAACACGGAGATCGGCTTGCCGAGTGCCGCCCACACGCCGTTGTAGTTGACGCCCGCCGCCATCACCATGACGAGGACCTCCTCCGCCTCGATGGCCGGCGTCGCCACCACCTCGAGCCGCATCGCCTCTTCGGGCTCGCCCTGGCGCTCGCGCCGGATCGTCCAGGCATACATCCTGGCCGGGACATGGCCGAGCGGGGGGATCTCGCCGATCTCGTAAAGCTCCTTCCCGGTCGCCGCCGAGCTCGGCACCGCCAGCTTCGCCACTTCGCCCATCGACAGCCTCCGCAACGAGGTTCAGGGGCCGGGTCTCCACCTGCGGGGCTGCGGCCGAGGCAGCGACCGTTTCTCCCGCAGTGCAACATCCGGATTGACTCATAACGTCTCTTTCATCATCCTGCAATGCGGAAAACACAGCTTTATTTCTTTTGAAATAAAGTTTCGGCAATAATATGTCGGCGAACGTTACGCGCTGCAACACTCCCGCCTGCGCAGCGCACGAGGGGAGAGGAGGCCGGCCAATGGCGAGGCGTGAGCGCGCGCGCGACGAGCCCTGGCTCATCCGCACCTATTCGGGCCACAGCTCGGCCAAGGCGTCGAACGAGCTCTACCGCACCAATCTCGCGCGCGGGCAGACCGGGCTCTCGGTCGCTTTCGACCTGCCGACCCAGACGGGCTACGACAGCGATCACCCCCTTGCGCGGGGCGAGGTAGGCAAGGTGGGCGTGCCGGTCTCGCATCTCGGCGACATGATGGCGCTCTTCGAAGGCATCCCGCTCGCGCGCATGAACACCTCGATGACGATCAACGCGACGGCCCCCTGGCTCCTCGCCCTTTACGTCGCGGCGGCCGAGCGCCAGGGGGCGGCGCGCCGCGAGCTCTGCGGCACCACGCAGAACGACTTGGTCAAGGAGTATCTCTCGCGCGGCACCTACATCTTTCCGCCCGAACCCTCGCTCAGGCTCACCGGCGAGGTGATCGCCTTCACCTACCGCGAGATTCCCAAATGGAACCCGATCAACGTGTGCTCCTATCATCTGCAGGAGGCGGGGGCCACGCCGACGCAGGAGCTTGCCTTCGCGCTCGCGACGGCCTTCGCGGTGCTGGATGCGGTGCGCGAGGGCGTGCCCGCGGAGGACTTTGCACTTGTCGCTGGCCGCATCAGCTTCTTCGTGAACGCGGGCATCCGCTTCATCACCGAGATGTGCAAGATGCGCGCCTTCGCCGAGCTGTGGGACGAGCTCTTGCGCGAGCGCTACGGCATTGCCGAGGAGAAGCTGCGCCGCTTCCGCTACGGCGTGCAGGTGAACTCGCTCGGCTTGACCGAGCAGCAGCCGGAGAACAACGTCTACCGCATCCTCCTTGAGATGTTGGCGGTGGTGCTGTCCAAGCGCGCGCGGGCGCGCGCCGTGCAGCTGCCGGCCTGGAACGAAGCACTCGGGCTGCCGCGCCCCTGGGACCAGCAATGGAGCCTGCGGCTCCAGCAGATCCTGGCCTTTGAGACCGACCTTCTGGACTACGGCGACATTTTCGATGGGGCCGGGGAGATCGCGGCGAAAGTCGCGGAGCTCAAGGGTGCTGCCCTTGCCGAACTCGCCCGCATCGACGCCATGGGCGGCGCCATCGCCGCGGTCGAGAGCGGCTATCTCAAGCGCGCCCTCGTCGAGAGCAACGCGCGGCGCATCGCCGCCATCGAGGCGGGCGAGCAGATCGTGGTCGGCGTCAATAAATTCACGGAATCGGCACCCTCGCCGCTTCTGGCCGGCGAGGAGGGCGCCTACCTCGCCCCCGATGCCGCGGCCGAGGCGGCGCAGATCGCAAGCCTGGAAGCCTGGCGCAAGGGGCGCGATGCAAGGGCGGTCGAAAGCGCACTTGCCAAATTGCGCGCGGCCGCGGCCGAGGGCCGCAACATCATGGAGCCGTCGATTGAGGCCGCGCACGCCGGCATCACGACCGGCGAGTGGGCGGCGGCCTTGCGCGCCGTCTTCGGCGAATACCGGGCACCCACGGGTGTCGCCGCTGCCGCGGCACCGGGTGCTCCGGGCGAGCTCGTGGCGCTCCGCCGGGAGGTCGAGCAGGTGAGCCGCCGCATCGGGCGGCGCATCAAGATGCTGGTCGGCAAGCCGGGCCTCGATGGCCATTCCAACGGCGCCGAGCAGATCGCCTTACGCGCGCGCGACGCCGGCCTCGAGGTCGTCTACCAGGGCATCCGGCTCACCCCCGAGCAGATCGTCGCCACCGCACTCGAGGAATCGGTGCACGTGGTTGGGCTCTCGATCCTCTCGGGCTCGCATGTGGCACTCGTGGGCGAGGTGCTGCGCCGCATGCGCGAGCTGGGCTTGGGCGGGATTCCCGTCGTCGTCGGCGGCATCGTGCCGCCGGGCGATGCCAAGCGCTTGCGCGAAACCGGTGTCGCGCGCGTCTACACGCCCAAGGACTACGCGCTCAACGCCATCATCGCCGACATCGTGGCCCTCGTCGATCACGCGGCGGAGCAGGCGGCATAGGAAACTCAGGTCGATTTCACCACGGAGATCTCGGAGGACACGGAGAAGAAAAAAGCAAGATTTAACGCGGTGGTCGCAGAGGAAGCGCAGGGGACGCAAAGAATTTATTTCTTCTCCGCGTCCACCGCGAGACCCCCGCGTCCTCCGCGTTAAAAACCTGCCTCTCTTCTCAGTGTCCTCCGTGTCCTCCGTGGTGGAAAATCTTAAGCGCAGATCGCGCTCTAACGCCGATTGACAAGCGGCGTGCGGCACCCGACGCTCGCCCGCCATGGCCGCCGACTTCCTTCCCCTTGCCGAGATCGCCAAGCTGCGCGCGGCGCGTTGGCCGGCCCAGTCGGACTATGTGGCGCGCCATTCGCCCTTCTTCCGGCGGCTCTGGGGTGAGGTGCGGCCGCCTGTACGGCTCGAGGAGCTGCCGCGGCTGCCGCTTTGCGAGAAGGCGATGCTGCGCGCGAGCCAGGCGGCGTCGCCGCCCTTCGGCGACTATCTCGCCGCCTCGCCCGAGAAGGTCATGCGCCTTCATCGCACCTCGGGTACCAGCGGCCAGGCGATGAACCTTGCGCTGAGTGCCGCGGATGCGCGGTTGACGGCGGAGATCGGCGGCCGCGCCCAGCGCGCCGCGGGTCTCGGGCCCGGTCACCGCGTCGTGCACTGCCTCAACTACCAGCTCTGGATGGGCGGCTTGACCGACCACATGACGCTCGAGGCGACGGGGGCGAGCGTGGTGCCCTTCGGCGTCGGCGGCAGCGAGCTTCTCGTGCGCACCATTCGCGAGCTTGGCATCACCGCGATCTCCTCAACCCCCTCCTACCCGGCCGTGCTCGAGCGCGTGATCGCCGCGCACTTCCCCGGCTTGGCGCCGCGTGCGCTCGGCCTCCAGCTCGGGCTCTTCGGCGGCGAGGCGGGGCTCGACGACGCGAGCTTCCGCGCGCGCCTCGAGGGTGTGTGGGGATTTAAGGCGCGCAACGCGAACTACGGCGTCTCCGACGTGCTGTGCAATTTCGCCGGCCAATGCGAGGCGCAGAACGACCTCCATTTCGTCGCCCTCGAGGCGCTCTACCCCGAGATTATCGAGCCCGCCTCGGCCGAGCCGGTGCCCTTCGCCGCGGGCAGCAAAGGCGAGCTCGTACTCACCCATCTCGTCAAGGAGTGCCAGCCCCTCGTGCGCTTCCGCACCGGCGACGTCATCGTGGTCACCGCGACCGAAGCTTGCGCCTGCGGGCGCACGGCACCGCGCTTCCGCGTCATCGGGCGCAGCGACGACATGGTCGTGGTGCGCGGCCTCAACGTCTTCCCGACCATGATCGCGGCGACCCTCGGCGGCTTCCGCGAGCTCTCGGGCGAGTATCGCATCCGCCTCAAGGGCCAAGGGCCCTACGACCGCCTGCCGGTCGAGGCCGAGCTCGCGGCGGGAGTTGCGGCGAGCGAGGCGCTGGCCGGTGCGATCGAGGCGGCGATCAAGCGCGAGATCGGGGTGACGGCCGCCCTCGCGCTCGTGCCGGCGCAATCGCTGCCGCGGACGGAAGGCAAGACGCGGCGCGTTCTCAGGGAGTAGGCGATGACAAGCGTGGTGCTGAGCGAGCTCAAGGACGGCGTCTTCACGATCACGCTCAACCGTCCCGAGCGGCTCAATGCGATCAATCCGGCACTCCTGGCCGAACTCACCGCGGCACTCTCTGCTGCGAACGGCGACGCGGGCGTGCGCGCCATCGTGCTCTGCGGCGCGGGCCGCGCCTTTTGCGCTGGCGACGACCTCAAGGAGTTCGACCAGCAGGGCCGCTCGCCGGCCGAGGTGCGCGCCTATGTGGAGACGATCCAGGAGGTGACGCGCGCGATCTCGCTCGGCAACAAGATGGTGGTGGGAGCGATCCACGGCTGGGCGGTGGGTGGGGGGCTCGAGTGGGTGATCAACTGCGATCTCGCGATCATGGCCGAGGGCACGCGCTGCTTCTTCCCCGAGATCGGGCTCGGCGTGTTCGTGACGGGTGGGGTCACCACGCTTCTGCCGAAGCTGGTCGGGCTCAGGCGCGCGCGCGAGCTCATCCTCTTCGGCGAGCGTTTCGACGCGCGCGCGGCCCTCGAGATGGGGATCGCCTGGAAGGTGGTGCCGCCTGGGGAGCTCATGGCCGCGGCCCAAGCGACGGCGCGCCGCATCGCGGCCCTGCCGGCGGCACAGGTGAGCGACCTGAAGCGCGTCCTGAACCGCGCCTGCCATCTCGATCTCGAGGGGGCATTGGCGCTCGAGACCGAGGCGACCGTGCGCGGCTTCCTCGATCCCGAGACGCGTGCGCGCGTCGCCAGGTTCGGCAAGTAGCGCAAGCGGCGGCCTCCGATTACGAACCTACCCGGCCGCGGCCGGTGTATCAGGTGGAATTACCGCAATCGGGGGTGCCGACATAGGGCCGCCTCCCGGGAGGGACCGCCGCGACCCGGAAGTACCGCCTGCCGAGAGTGATGGCCGCTTAGGGATCCAGGGCGGCTACTTCGCTTTTTCCTTGAGAAAGGCGATGACGTTCTGAATGTCGTCGTCGCTCTTGAGCGCGCCGGCCAACATCTTGTTGCCGGGAACGACGTCCTTCGGGCTCTTGAGGTACTTCGCCAAGCTCGCCTCGTCCCACGTGATGCCCGCCTTCGTCATCGCATCCGAGAACTTGAAGCCTGCGGCCGTCCCCGACTTGCGTCCGACGATACCGCTAAGGCTCGGGCCGATCCCGTTCTTCCCCTGATCAAGGCTGTGGCAAGCCTTGCATTGGGTGTTGTACACCTTCTCGCCTGCCGCTACATCGCCGGCGGCGAGCGCTTGACCGGCCGCTACAGAAAACGCAAGTGCTGACGTGAGTGCAACGAGGTTAAGCCTGAGCATTTCTCTCCTCCCTTGCTTTCAACAATGAAATCTTCAGCCGCTTTCTTGATTGCGCCCATTGCCGCCAGTCGGTCAAGAGCATGTCGGATGGCGCAAGCATTTCGGATGGCGCAAGCATTTGAGCGGCTAACGATGACCGGCCTTGCCTCTCGCAGAATGCGCCTTTTCGGCCCATGCAGCAACGTGGCAGCGGCTCGGCGGCGAATTTGGGTGCCGCGGTCGCGAAGGTCGCCTTGCACCTCGGCAACATCCGGCAACATGAAGCCACTCACGAGGTGCCGAAGTCTCGTTTGAGCGTCATCAATTCATGGCCCCCACTTGTCGACCGCTTGCGGGGAATGCGGCAATTTCGCGTATTTGACGGCAGCACCTCATCCACATAGTATCGCTCAAGTCCTCGCCGGCCGGCGATTTGGAGATCGAGCGCCGTGAGCCAATCCGCGGAAGACGCCGCCCGGGCGCGGCTGAGCCGGCGCGAGCGGCTGCGTGGCGCGCCAGCGGGCGGCGGCCAGGCGTCGCCGCCATCGCACGCTCCCGCCGATGCGAGCCCGGCAGTGCGGCCGCACTTCGCGTTCCTCTCCAAGGATCGTGTTGGCGTGCTGCGCGAGCGGGCGATCCTCCTCCTCGCTGAGCACGGTGTCGTGGTCAATCATGCCGCAGCGGTCGGCCGGCTCAAGGAGGCGGGCGCCCGGCTCGAGGGCAACCGGCTGTGCTTCCCGCCGGGCCTTACCGAGGCTGCGCTCTCGGCACTGCCGAACGCCGTCACGCTGTGCGGCCGGAGTCCGGCCTTCGACATCACGCTCCCGCGGCCGGACAACACTTTCACGATGCGGACGGGGACCGGTGCGCACGGCTTCATCGAGGCCGAGACGGGCGCTTACCGCAAGCTCGTGCTCGACGACGTCGCGACAATCGCCGCCGTTGCCAACGGGCTCGAGCGCGTCGGCATCGTCGCCCATCCTTTCGTGACCGGCGTGCCCGAGCTGACCGCCGATATCCACGGCGTCGCCGCACTGATCGCCTCTACGCCGAAGCACGTCTGGCTGCAGCCCTACGGCGAGGAGAACACGGAATATTTGCTCCGCATTGCGGCCGTGGCAGCCGGCGGCGAGGCGGCTCTCCGCGCGCGGCCAATCGTCAGCTGCATCGTCACGTCCTTCACGCCACTCGAGTTCAAGTCGATGGACGTCGAGGCGATCATCCAATGCGGCCGGCTCCGGGTGCCGATCCACGCCTGCAGCCTGCCGACCGCCGGCGGCACGGCGCCGGTCACCATGCCGGGCGTGATCCTGATGGCCGCGGCGGAGATCCTGAGCATGGCCGTCATGACGCACGTCCTTGCGCCGGGGACGCCCGTTATCGCGACGCCGCTCATCTTCGGCCTCGACCTGCGCACGGGGCGAAGCCTGCAAGCGAGCGTCGAGGCTCTCCAGGGTGCCGCGATCGCCGTGCAGCTCATGAAGCATGGCTTCGGCATGATCACGCACACCTATGGATCCGGCTCCGACACGCCAGATGTCGACGGCCAGTCGCAGGCCGAGCGCGCGCTCCTCGGGCAGATCGTCGGCCTCGCTGGCGCCGATATTCTCGGCGGCGCCGGCCAGCTCGAATGCGCCACCGCGTTCTCTCCCGTGCAGGCCGTCCTCGACGACGAGTATGGCGCCATGCTGCAGCATTTTCTGCGCACGCCCGCCGTCGACGACGAGACGCTTGCGTGGCAAGACATGCGGACGGTCAAGCACGGCGGGAATTTTCTCGCGACACCTCACACCTTGTTGCATTGCCGCGCCAATTTCGAGCCGCTTGCGTTCCAGCGCCTGGGCCGCGAGGCCTACGAAGCCGCGGGGCACCGCACCGCGCTCGACCGGGCGCGCGAAATCTGCCGCCGCCTGGTGGACGAGCACGCGGCGTCGAGCCCTCCGGATGCCGTTTCGCTCCGCGAAATCGAGAGCATCGTGAAGGCGGCCGACGCGCAAATCCTGAAGGGGCAGATCTAGCCGAGGCGGGGAAGCCCGGCGAGGAGGCCATCCATGTCCAACGAGCTCGAGGAGCGGCTCGACGCCATCTTCCAGGCCGTCCGCGATTTCGCGCAAGACCGGGTCGCCGAGCTCGTGCGCCATGAGCTGGCGCTCGGCACGGATGCCGAGACCGTCATCAATGATGCGCTGATTGCCGCCATGGAGGAGGTCGGCGACGAGTTCGCCGCCGGACGGCTGTTCGTTCCCGAGATGCTGATGGCCGCCAATGCGATGAAGGCCGGGCTCGAGGTGCTGCGGCCGAGCCTCGCCGGGCACGCGATTCGGCCGGTCGGCAAGCTCGTCATCGGCAGCGTCTACCGCGACATGCACGACATCGGAAAGAACCTCGTCGCGATGATCATGGAGGGTGCTGGCTTCGAGGTTGTCGATCTCGGCATCAACGTCCTGCCGGACGACTTCGTCGCGGCAGTGCGTGCGCACCGGCCGGACCTCGTCGGGCTTTCGGCGCTGCTCACGACGACGCTGCCCAGCATGCGCCAGACGGTCGAGGCCCTGCGCCGCGCCGGCTTCAACGGCGGCATCCTCGTGGGCGGCGCGCCGGTCAACCAGGCGTTCGCCAGCGCGATCGGCGCAACCGGCTATGCGCCCGACGCCCCGGCGGCGGTAGCCCTTGCCCGACGCTTGATGCAGGAAGGCCGAGCGGCCCCCCTTGGCTGAGTGCTGCGGGACGGCCTTTCCAGCGAGATGGCGGTGGGCGCGCAAGACCGCGCTTGACCGCACGCCCGGCCTTGGCTAGCTTCCTCTCATGAGCGAGCAGCTCCGCATTCGGCGAATTAGCACCCCGGCGCCCCTTGGGTTGCCGGACCTTGGTGCTTGTGCGTTCGCCCGTTTGCAGGAGTTTGCTTGCCATGTCTCCCGCCGCTGACCCCACCTGTTCGCCGACCGCTTGTTTCGCCGTCGAGGCCCGCGCCGATCCCGGCGTGATGCCGCGCGTGCTCGAGCTCTTCGCCAAGCGCGGCCTCGTCCCCTCGCAGTGGCGCAGCGCGCTCGGCGGTGCCGCTGGAGCCGAGCTTCACATCGACATCCAGGTCGAGGGCATGGAGCGCGCGCTCAGCGATTATATCGCGCGCTGCCTGCGCCAGCTCCCCGACGTCGAGATCGTGCTCACCTCGGAGAAGCGCTACGCGCAACGCGCCTGAGCCGGCCGGCACGGCAGCGGGCGATTGTCACGGAAGCGCGGTTGCGCGCGCGCGCGGATGCCGCTAAACGGTTGGCTGCCGAACGAGCCGGAGCCGCAGCCCCGTGAGCTTTCTCGACCGCATCCGCGAATGCAACGAGCGCCAAATGCGGCACTTCCGCCCCTTCATCGTCGCGGGCGAGCGCGTCGGTTGGGTGAAGCCGCCCTTCGTGCGCGAGCTCGCGCGCTTCCCCAAGCTCTTCGCGCTGAGCGATGCGGCCGTGATCCTCTCGCCGGCGCTCTGCACCTGCGAGGAGCGCAGTGCGGCATTCGAGGAGGCGCTGCGCGCGCTCGCCGAGCGGGGCGTCATCGAGGGCTGGCGCGATGAGGTCTACCCGGTGACGCTCGCCTGGGGCGCCCCGCCGCTCATGCTGATGGAGCGCGCGGCGACGCCTTACTTCGGCGTGCGCTCCTACGGCGTGCACATGAACGGCTTCGTGCGCGAGGGCGAGCGCATCGCCATGTGGGTCGGACGCCGCGCGCTCGACAAGCCGACCTATCCCGGCATGCTCGACAACATGGTGGCGGGCGGCCAGCCCGCCGGCGTCTCGCTCAGGGACAATCTCGCCAAGGAATGCCACGAGGAGGCCGACATCCCCCAATCGCTTTCCGCACTCGCGGTGCCGACGGGGGCCGTCACTTACGTCCTGGAGACGCCCGAGGGCCTCAAGCCCGACGTGCAGTTCGTCTACGAGCTCGAGGTGCCCCGCGACTTCACGCCCAGGAACCGCGACGGCGAGATCCAGGAGTTCATGCTCTGGCCCATCGAGCAGGTCATGGCGGTCGTGAGCGAGACCTCCGAGTTCAAGTTCAACTGCAACCTCGTCATCATCCACTTCCTCGTCCAGCACGGCCTCATCTCGCCCGAGCACCCCGACTATCTCGAGATCGTCAAGGGGCTGCACGCATAGAAGCGGCGGTCCCCCGCCGCAGGAAGAGGATGCGCGTGCGCCCGTAGTGCCGCTCGTCCGCGAGCGTGAAGCCCTGAGGCAAGGCGAAGGGCTCGCCTCGGCCGAGCTCGACGACGGCAAGCGCACCGGGTGCGAGCCAATCCGCCGCTTCAAGGGCCGCGAGTGCCGCTCCTGCGAGCCCGCTTTTGTAAGGCGGATCGAGGAAGACGAGGCTGCGCGCGCGCGGATGCCCGCGCACCTTGGCAGGAGTGGGCGGATGGCTTGCGTCCGCTTGCACGAGCACGCTGTGCGGCTCCTCGCCGAGCGCCTTCACGTTGCGGCGCGCGCATTCGAGTGCCGCGAGATCCGTGTCGAGGAACACGGCATCGGCGGCCCCGCGCGAGAGCGCCTCGAGGCCGAGCGCCCCGCTGCCGGCAAAGGCGTCGAGCACCGTGGCACCCTCGAGCGACCAACCCTCGGCGCTCAGCCGGCCATGCGTCAGGACGTTGAAGAGGTTCTCGCGCACGCGATCCGACGTCGGCCGCACCGAAGCGTCGGGGGGTGCAACGATGGCGCGGCCGCGATGCCTACCCGCGACGATGCGCATGGCGCTCTACCTTGCCCGCGAGCTTCTTGTAGAGCGCGCCGAGCTGGTCGCGCAGCACGCGGCGCGGCACCTCAAGGACGGCGCCGCGCGCGAGCTCGCCCAGCTGGAAGGGGCCGTAGGCGATGCGGATGAGCCGGTTCACGGCGAGGCCGACATGCTCGAGCACGCGCCGCACCTCCCGGTTCTTTCCTTCGCGCAGCGCCAGCGTGAGCCAGACGTTGGCCCCTTGGACCCGGTCGAGCGTTGCCCCTATCGGACCGTAGGCGACGCCATCAATGTCAACACCGCGCGCGAGCGCCTTGAGCCGCCCTTCGTCCGCCGTGCCGCGGGCGCGCACGCGGTAGCGCCTAAGCCAGCCGGTCGAAGGCAGCTCGAGATGGCGCGCAAGCTCGCCGTCGTTGGTCAAGAGCAGGAGCCCCTCGGAAGCGAGGTCGAGGCGGCCGACCGCGATCAGGCGCGGCAGCTCGCGCGGCAGCTTCTCGAAGATGGTGGGGCGGCCTTGCGGGTCCCGCGTCGTGGTGAGGAGGCCGGCCGGCTTGTGATAGCGGAAGAGCCGCGGCGGCTCGGGCTCGGCGAGGACCTTGCCGTCGACCGCGACGAGGCTGTCATTGGCGACGACGAACGCCGGCGTGGTGAGCACCTGGCCGTCGACCGCGACGCGGCCTTCTCTGATCCAGCGCTCCGCCTCGCGCCGCGAGCAGAGCCCGGCGCGGGCGAGCCGCTTGGCGATGCGCTCGCCCGAGTCCTCCTTCTCCTGGACCATGGGCTCAGCCGGCTGCGGCGACGAAGGCCTCGAGGATGCGTCCGTCGCCGGGGCTGATCAGATACTCGGGATGCCATTGCACGCCGAGACAGAAGCGGTAGCCGGGGTGCTCGATGCCCTCGATGACGCCGTCCTCGGCCGTGGCGTTGATCACGACACCCGCGCCCACCTCCTTGGCCGCCTGATGGTGGGCGGAATTGACCGCGAGCTCGTCCGTCCCGGTGATCTCGTGGAGCAGCGTGCCCTTGGCGACCCGCACGGTGTGGCCCGCCTCGGTGCGCGGATTGGGCTGCTCGTGGGCGAGCGCGCGCTCAACCTCGTCTGGGATGTGCTGGATGAGGGTGCCGCCGAGGACCACGTTCAGGAGCTGCTGGCCGCCGCAGATGCCGAGCACCGGCAGGTTGCGCCGCAAGGCGCCCGCGAGGATGGCGTGCTCGAAGGCGGTGCGCCGGTCCTTGGTCTTGACCGTGGGATGGCGCGAGGCGGCGCCGAAGAGGCCCGGGTCGACGTCGAAGGCGCCGCCGGTGACGACGAGGCCCCGGAGGTGGGCGAGATAGTCCTCGACCCGCTCGGGCTCGTGGGGCAGCAGCACGGGCAGCCCGCCCGCGGCCGCGATGGTCCCGGCATAGTTCTGGCGCAGCGCGTACCAGGGCAGCTTGGAATAGCCGCCCGGCGGCTCCGCATCGAGGGTGAGGCCGATGGCGGGACGAGTCATGGGCGGCAATGTAGGGTGCGCGCAGCGCGAGCGCAATGCGCAGCCGGATGCCTCGACGGCTTGACGCGCGGTCTTGGCGAGGCCATCGTCGCGCCATGGCGGGAAAGACAAAGAAGCCGAGCTACATGGCAATGGCGCTCGACCGCGCGGAAGAGGCAGGCGTGCGCGGCGAGGTGCCGGTCGCGGCGCTCATCGTCGATGCGCAAGGGGAGATCGCGGCCCTCTCCGGCAATCGCATGCACGCGCTCGGCGATCCCACGGCGCATGCCGAAATGCTGGCGATTCGCGAGGCCTGCGCCAAGCTCGGCGAGGCGCGGCTCAAGCGCTGCGACATCTATGTGACGCTCGAGCCTTGCGCCATGTGCGCGGCTGCCATCTCCTTTGCGCGTTTACGCCGTCTCTACTTCGGGGCTTATGATGCCAAGGGCGGCGGGGTGGAGCACGGCGCGCGCATCTTCGCGCAAGCGACCTGTCACCACCGTCCCGAAGTCTATGGCGGGATCGAGGAGAGACGCGCGGGCGCGCTGCTTGTTCGCTTCTTCTCGGCACGTCGCGCGCCATCCGTTGCGCGCGCCAGCGACGGTGCTTGACGGACGGCAAGCAGATGCCCGCATGAAGTTCGGAGGAAATCCCATGAAGCAGCGCATCTCCTATCACGCGGTGGCGCCGAAGGGCGTCGAGGCCATGCGCGGGCTGCAGGCCTATGTCGACGGCGCGGGGCTCGAGTACAAGCTCGTCGAGCTCGTCAAGACCCGCGCGTCCCAGATCAACGGCTGCGCCTATTGCGTCGGTTTGCACACGAAAGACGCGCGCAAGTCGGGCGAGAGCGAGGAGCGCCTCTATGCGCTCGCCGTGTGGCGCGAGTCCCCCTTGTTCAGCGAGCGCGAGCGGGCGGCGCTTGCCTGGTGCGAGGCGGTGACCCTCGTCTCCGAGGGCCATGTGCCCGATGCGGTCTTCGAGGAGGCGAAGGGGCACTTCAGCGAGAAGGAGCTCGTCGATCTCACCCTCGCGATCGTTGCGATCAACGGCTGGAACCGGCTCGCGGTCTCCTTCCGGCAGATGCCGGCCGGGACGGCGCGCGTGGCGACGGCGGCCCAATAGGGCGAGCACGCGATAAGGGGGCCGGCGATGATGGCCAAAGCGGAAAAGGCGGACAAGGCCGACAAGATCGTCAAGAGCGACGCCGAGTGGCGCGCGCAACTGACGCCGCAGCAGTATCAGATCGCGCGCCGGCACGGCACCGAACGCGCCTTCACGGGGCTCTATTGGAACTGCAAGGCCGCGGGCGTCTATACCTGCATCTGCTGCGGCCAGCCCTTGTTCGACGCCTCGACCAAATACGAGTCCGGCACCGGCTGGCCGAGCTTCTGGGCGCCCGTCAAGGCGGGGGCGGTCGCGCTCAAGGAGGACCGCAGCCTCTTCATGATGCGCACCGAGGTGCTGTGCAGCCGGTGCGACGCGCATCTCGGCCATGTCTTCGAGGATGGCCCTGAGCCCACGGGCAAGCGCTACTGCCTCAACTCGGCAGCGCTCAAGCTCATCGTCAAGAAATAGCGCCGCGCGTTATCGGCGCCCCGCTCGGCCATGAAGCCGAGCCTACGCCGCCGCCGGCCCTTTGAGCTCGACCTGGTTGCCCTCGGGATCATGGAGGTAGAGCGAGGGGCCTTCCCCCTCGGCGCCATAGCGGCTCACCACCTCGCCCGCGGCCACGCCGTGGGCCGCCAGATGACGCGCTATGGCGCCCGCGTCCCAGGGCTCGATGCGCAAGCAGAAATGGTCCAGGTTGCGGGCCTCTTTGCCGGGGGCGGCACCGCCCGCGCGGCCGATCCTGCCGCTCACGTCGACGAGGTCGATCAGGCTCGAGCCCGCGCGCAGCTGGGTGAGGCCGAACTCGGGCTGCACCTTCTCGACCGTGCAGCCGAGCACCTCGCAATAAAAGCGCACGCCCCGTGCCACGTCGCGGTAGCGCAAGACCACGTGATCCAGGCCTTTGATGGCGAAGGGCACCGCACCGGGCCGCCGCAAGGCAGGTTTCGCCCTCGCCTCCATTAGTCCTCCTCGCGCACCAGGCGCTTCGCCTCGAGGCGGCGGCGCTCAAGCTCGGCCTCGCGCTCTTGGCGCACGACATCGGCCTTGGCGCGGCCGAAGCGAAGGCGCCGCTCGGCCGCCTCGCGCTCGGCGAGCGCGCGGGCCTTGCGCTTCAGCACCAGGCGCAAATTGACGAGCTCAGCCATGGCACTGAGCTTGCCCGCGAAGGGGCTCGCGCGCAAGCGGTCGGCTGCGCGCACTTGGGCGAAGGGGCGGCGCACCTGGGCCGCGCTCACGCCGTGAGGAAGCGATAGACGCCGTCCGCGCCCGTCTCGCGCTTGAGCCGGCCGAGACCCACGAGATAGTGGAGATGGGCAAGCGCCTCGCCGATCGCGAAGGAGAGCTGATGAAGGTCGAGCTCGCGGCGGAACAGCACCGGGATGATCTCGGCCCCGGTGCGCGGCGTGCGGCAGGCCTCGACCGTGCGCTCGAGG
>DATNIJ010000106.1:0-6017 GCA_035604475.1 Alphaproteobacteria bacterium | reverse complement strand
CGGCGCGGGCGACCTCCTCGGGCTCGCCGAGCCGCCCGACCGGGATCAGCGGCAGGATCTTGCTCTTGAGCACGTCCTCCGGCACGGCGCGCACCATCTCCGTGCCGATATAGCCGGGTGCTATGGCGTTGACCGTGATCCCCTTGCTCGCGTTCTCCTGCGCCACCGACTTGGTGAAGCCGATGATGCCCGCCTTCGCCGCCGCGTAATTGGACTGGCCGAACTGGCCTTTCTGGCCGTTGATCGAGCTGATGTTGATGATGCGGCCGAAGTTGCGCGCGCGCATGCCCTCGATCACGTTGCGGCTCATGTTGAAGAGCGAGGTCAGGTTGGTCTCGATGACCTGATGCCACTGCTCGGGCGTCATGCGGTGGAGCGTGGTGTCGCGCGTGATGCCGGCGTTGTTGACGAGGATATCGATAGGACCCAGGTCGGCCTCGACCTTGGCGATGCCCTCCTTGCACGCCGCGAAGTCGGCGACGTCCCACTTGAAGACGTGAATTCCCGTCTCGGCGTGCAACGCCTTCGCCGCCTCCTCGTTGCCGGCGTAACTCGCCGCCACCTTGTAGCCGGCCGCCTTGAGACCGCGGCTAATCGCCGCCCCGATGCCCCTGGTGCCCCCCGTAACCACCGCGACACGTGCCATGGTCCGTCCTCCCGGAAGCTTTTCTCGCGTCTGCCATGAGATCACAAAAGGCCGCTGCCGAACAGCAGCGGCCGGCTACTCTCGTGTCGGGCGGGGTCCAGGCGCAATGAGCTGGATCAAGGGCGGCCTAAAGAAAAACCGGGCCGCCCCTATGAGGGACGGCCCGGTGCCGTGATTCGGCTAGGACAGCGCTGCTCAGCCGCGCTCCACGCACATGGCGATCCCCATGCCGCCGCCGATGCAGAGCGTGGCGAGGCCGCGCTTCGCGTTGCGCTTCTGCATCTCGTAGAGAAGCGTGGTAAGCACGCGCGCGCCCGACGCGCCAATCGGATGGCCGAGCGCTATGGCGCCGCCGTTGACGTTGACCTTGCTCGTATCCCAGCCGAGGTCCTTGTTGACGGCGCAGGCTTGCGCGGCGAAGGCCTCGTTCGCCTCGACGAGGTCGAGGTCATCCTTGGACCAGCCGGCGCGCTTCAAGGCCAGGCGGCTCGCCGGGATGGGGCCGGAGCCCATGATCGCCGGATCGACGCCCGCGGTCGCCCAGGAGACGATGCGCGCGAGTGGGGTGATGCCGCGCTTCGCCGCCTCCTTGTCGGTCATCAGCACGAGCGCGGCCGCCCCGTCGTTGATGCCGCTCGCCGTACCGGCGGTGACCGTGCCGGCCTTGTCGAAGGCCGGACGCAGCTTCTGCAGGGCCTCGAGCGTGGTGCCGTGCTTGGGGTGCTCGTCGCTATCGACCACCACGTCGCCCTTGCGCCCCTTGATGGTGACGGGGACGATCTCGTCCTTGAAGCGTCCGGCCTTCTGCGCGGCCTCGGTCTTCGTTTGCGAGGCGAGCGCGAACTTGTCCTGCTCCTCGCGCGTGATCTGCCACTTCTGCGCGACGTTCTCGGCGGTGTTGCCCATATGGTAGCCGTTGAAGGCGTCCCACAGCCCGTCCTTGATCATGGTGTCGACGAGCTCGAGGCCGCCCATCTTGGTGCCGTTGCGCAAATGCGCGCAGTGGGGCGCCTGGCTCATGCTCTCCATGCCGCCGGCGACGACGATCTGGCAGTCGCCGAGCCGGATCGCCTGGAAGCCGAGTGCGACCGTGCGCAGGCCGGAGCCGCAAAGCTGGTTGACGCCGTAAGCGGTCTTCTCGACCGGGATGCCCGCCGCGATGGCAGCTTGCCGCGCCGGGTTCTGCCCCGCACCCGCCGCGAGGATCTGGCCCAGGATCACCTCATCCACCTCGCCCTTCTCGACTTTGGCGCGCCTCAAGGCCTCCTCGATGGCGACGGTGCCGAGATAGGAGGCGGGCACGCTCGAGAGCCCGCCGTTGAATGCGCCGATCGGCGTGCGGGCGGCGCCGGCAATCACGACTTCGGTCATCGGGAGGTCCTCCTGGGGTCGGTTAGCGCAAATTTCACTTCCGCGCCTTGGAGTTATATGTCTGTTGCACCTGCGAAGGCAAGGCGGCCGGCGCATGGCTCCTCTGTCCCTTGCGCCGAGGGGGCGACGCGAGCTTGCCCGCGAGCCACGCCGCGAGAGGCCGCCACGCCGCGGCCTCGGCGGCGGCACTCACCATCATGCCGATATGGCCCAGGCTCGGCTGCAGGCGCTCAGCACCCGGAATGAGCCCCACCAGGGCCTCGGCCGAGGGTGGGGGCACGATACGGTCCTGGGCGGGTACTATCACGAGGGTGGGCCGGCGGAGCTTGCGCGGGTCGACGGCCTCCCCCGCAACGCACCATTCGCCGCGTCCCGGCGTATTTTCGCCGTACCAGCCCTCCAGGCACTCGCGCGCCACCTTGGCCGCGAGCGGCACCCCGTCGTTGAGCCAGTCCTCGAGGGCCACGAAAGCAAGCTCGCGCGGCGAGCCGGCCGCGAAGCCGGCGAAGCGAAGAAATTTACGCGGGGCCAAGTAAGGATCGAGCAGAAAGAAGAGCGCCTGGAGGATGTCGGTCGAGAGCTCGCCGAGCCGGTCGGCGACGGCGAGGAGCGGGGCCGAGCCGGCCGCGATCACGCGGGCGAGCTCCGGCCGGTCCGCGTGAAAGTCCCACGGTGTCGCCAGGAGGGCCAGCGCCTTCACCGCCTTCGGCCGCCGGCTGGCAAGGGCAAGCGCCAGGTTGCCGCCCATGCAATAGCCCACCAGCCCCACAGGGGCACCTGCAAGCTCGACCGCGGCATCGAGCGCGCGCTCGAGGCGACCCGCAATATAGGCGGTGAGATCGAAGCCGCGCTCGGCGGGCCCCGGCCGGCCCCAGTCGACCAGCAACGGGCGGAAGCCCGCTTGAGCGAGCCAGCGCAGGAAGCTGTTGCCTTCGGCGAGGTCGAGAATGTAGCCGCGGTTGACGAGGGAGGGCACGAAGAGCACCACGGGACCCTTCTGCGCGCTCGGCGTCAGAGCGCCGTAGTCGCGCAAGCTCGTGGTGCCCTCGCTCCAGAGTGCGGGCGGGTCGACAAGGCTGCGCTGGTAGGGATGATGGCGGTAGCGCTCGAGGGAGGCGAGATAGAGCTCGATCCGACCCCGGATCTCGCGCTCAAGGGCCGCCGCCAGGACCTGCGGCTCGACGCCGTCGAGGTCTTGGCGGAGGGCGGCCGCCGCCGGCACGAGTGCTGGCTTCAAGGGCAGCGAGCCGCTCATCAAGAGCGGCAATGCGGCGCGCGAGCTGAGCCAGGTCATCACCGCCGTCGTGAGATGGAGGGCGAGCGGCCGCGGGCCCAGTCTGGCGGGCGGCCTCCCTGAGCTTTCCACCTCCTTCGCGGGATCGGGCATCGGGCTCACTGGCTCCCTCTTGGGCTCCCTTTGGGGCTCCCTTTGGGGCTCCCTCTCGAGCTTCCCCGGGAGCGCCTCGCGGGCCCCCCTCGGCAGCCTTGCGGGCCGCCTCCGCCATGCCGGAAAACATGCCGAGAGCGCCCTGATTGAGCGCGCCGAACCAGCTGGCGAGCGCATCCGCCAGCTCCGGATCGGATGCCATCGCCGCCCATTGCTCCTGCCAGAGGTCGAGATAGCGGCGGACCAACTGCTCGATTTCCGGCGGCTCCGACATGGGGACGAGTATAGCCGGTGGGTTCGAGCGTGGCCAGCCGTTGCCGCGTTTGCGAGAAGATGCTTGCGCAATGCAGCATGAATGCACTTATATAGCGCATAGCTGCAGCGGTCCTCTCATCGGCGAGGCACACGGCGTGGCGATGGAAGAGAAAACCGGCGAGCCGAGCGCGCCGATCACGATCAAGAAATACGCCAACCGGCGCCTCTACAACACGGCGACGAGCAGCTATGTGACGCTCGACGACCTGTGCCAGATGGTCAAGGCGAACAAGGAGTTCGTCGTCTTCGATGCGAAGACCGGCGAGGACATCACGCGCTCGGTGCTCACGCAAATCATCGTCGAGGAGGAAGGCAAGGGTCAGAACCTGCTGCCGATCAGCTTCCTGCGCCAGCTCATCGGCTTCTACGGCGACAGCCTCGGCAGCATGCTGCCGCGCTATCTCGAATCCAGCATGAAGGCGTTCGCCCAGAACCAGGAGAAGTTCCGCCAGTACATGAAAGGCGCCTTCGACGGCTTCTTCCCCTTCGGTTCGCTCGAGGAGGTGGGCAAGCAGAACGTGGCGATGATGGAGCGCGCCATGAAGATGCTCAACCCCTTCGTCGCCGACGCGGGGGCTGCGGCCGGCAAGTCCGAGGAGCAAGCCCGCGCCGACAAGCTCGACGAGCTCAAGCAGAAGATCGACGCGCTGCAGCGCCAGCTCGACGAAATGGGCAAGCAGAAGCCCGAAGCCTCGGAGCGCAAGCCGGAGGAGTAGCACTTCGCTCCGGCCTCCGAGGCCCGGTTTCCAACTCGGCGGTTCCGATGACGCCTGGTTTCGACGATATCCGCCCCGCGATCGTGGCCATCGACCTCCACCGCGGACATCTCGATGCGGCGGTCGCGACCATGCCGGTGCCGCCGGCCGTGGCCGCGCGCGTGATCGCCGCCAACCGCACCTTCTTCGCCTGGGCCCGGCGGAGCCGGATCAAGATCATCCATCTCCGCACGCAATATCGCGACGAGGCCGAGATCGGCACCAATCCCTTCTGGCGCGCCCTCGCCGCGGGCCCGGCGAACCCGCGCCGGAACGCGATGCGCCACAACATCGCCGGCATGCCCGGCTGCTCGATCATTCCGGAGCTACTCGATCAAGAGCGGGACATCGTGGTGGGTACGAAGAAGCGCTACGACTGCTTCGTCGGCACCGACCTCGATTTCGTGTTGCGCGCGCACGGCGTCAACACGCTCCTGGTGACCGGCGTCAACACCAACAGCTGCGTGCTTGCCACCGTCGCCGCCGCCTGCTCCAAGGACTATCTGGCGGTGGTGGTCGAGGACTGCGTCGACAGCATGGACGGGCCGGAGCTGCACAATGCGGCACTTCTTTGCATCCGTACGGCCTTCGGCTTCGTCATGCCGTCGGCCGAGGTGATGGCGGGCAGGCTCGGCGCGGCTGCACCGACGCTCAGCACCTCCTTCGCCGGCTGACGGGGGGGCTCATTCGACCGAGGCGAGCTCGGCCTGATAGCGATACGGGTGCGCCGGGTAGACGCCGAGAATCATGAAGCTCGTGCTGAAGAACTTGAGCTCCTCGAGCGCCAGCTTGAGACGCCGCTCGCTCGGGTGGCCCTCGACGTCGGCGTAGAACTGGGTCGCGGTGAAACGCCCGGCGAGCATGTAGCTCTCGAGCTTGGTCATGTTGACGCCGTTCGTGGCAAATCCTCCGAGTGCTTTGTAGAGCGCCGCTGGCACGTTGCGCACGTTGAAGACGAAGCTCGTCACCACCGGCCCGCGCGCGGGATTGGGGTCGATGGGCTCGCGCGCCATCACGAGGAAGCGCGTGGTGTTGTGCTCGGCGTCCTCGATGTTGGAGCGCAGCGCCTGCAAGCCGTAAATCTCGCCGGCAAGCGAGGAGGCGATCGCGGCCTGGGTTTTGTCGTTCCACTTGGCCACGTCCGCCGCGGCGCCCGCCGTGTCCACGTGCACCACCGGCTTGAGCTTGAGTTGCGCCAATAGGCGGCGACACTGATTGAGCGCGTGCACATGGCTGTGCACCAGCTTCACGTCCTCGAGCTTGGCACCCTTGGGGGCGAGGAGGTGGTGGTTGATGCGCTGGAAGTGCTCCGCGATGATATGGAGTCCCGAATCCGGCATGAGGTGATGGATATCGGCGACGCGGCCGGCGAGCGAGTTCTCGATCGGGATCATCGCGAGCTTGGCGCGGCGCTCGCGCACGGCCGCCAAGGTCTCCTCGAAGCTCTCGCACGCCAGCGTCGCGAGCTCGGGGAAGACGATGCGGCAGGCCATGTCCGAGTTGGCCCCGGGCACGCCCTGGAAGGCGATGAGACGGTCGGGAT
>DATNIJ010000105.1:0-11179 GCA_035604475.1 Alphaproteobacteria bacterium | reverse complement strand
CCTGATCTCGGGGCGGAAGAGATGGACGATCACATCGCCGGCGTCGATCAGCACCCAATCGCCTTGTTTGCTGCCCTCGACATGTGCCGTCCTGATTCCGGCGGCCTTGAGCTTCTCCATGAGATGCTCGGCCATTGCGCCCACCTGCCGCTGAGAGGTGCCGCTTGCGACCATCATGAAGTCGGCGATCGTCGACTTGTGCTCGAGGTTGATGATCACCGGGTCGATGGCCTTGTCGTCCTCGAGCGAGCGCTCGATGAGCCGGCAAAGCGCCTCAGCGGGAGTGGACGGCTTTCTCTGGCGTCGTGCTATGGTTGTGCTCTCCTTTCGTTAGGTTGGCGAGGGCGAACGCCGCGTGCCGCCCGGATCGCGCTCGCCGAGGCCCCGTGCAGGGGGATATGGAGAAATACCCATGCCGGCGGCTCCAGCTCGGCGATCCGCTTGGCTTGACGTGGCCGCACGCGGAAACGCCAAAAACGGCGCGCGGCCTTTCCTGCCAACGCCTTAGAAGAATAAGTGGGGCGGTCGAAAACTGCAATGGACAGTTCCGTGAAGATTTTCGGCCAATGCTGCCAGCCGGAGATTTGCCGCAGATTGTCCGCGCCCATGAGCCAGACGAACTTGAGGCGCGGAAAGCGCTGCTTGAGGGCGGCGATGGTGTCCGCGGTAAAGCGCGTGCCGAGGCGGACCTCGAGGTCGCTGACCTTGATGCGAGGGTGGTGTGCCGCCGCGACGGCACTCTGGAAGCGCTCGGCAAAGGGCGCCATGCCGGCGCTCGGCTTGAGCGGGTTCTGGGGCGAGACGAGCCACCAGATTTCCTGCAGCTTCAAGCGCTTGAGCGCAATCAGGCTGATGTGGCGATGGCCGCCGTGCGCGGGGTTGAAGGAGCCGCCCAGAAGGCCGATCCGGCGGCGGCCGAAGTCGGCCGCCAGGTGCGGGCGAAGTGCTTGCGCGGAGCCGGCCATGCGGCGGGGAAGCTTCTCGCTCAGGGGCGAACCTGCCCCGCGCCGCGGACCACGTACTTGAAGCTGGTGAGCTGCTCCGCACCCACCGGCCCGCGCGCGTGGAGCCGGCCCGTGGCAATGCCGATCTCGGCCCCCATGCCGAACTCGCCGCCGTCGGCGAACTGGGTCGAGGCGTTGTGCAGCACGATCGCGCTGTCGACCTCATTGAGGAAGCGCTCGGCCGCCGCCGCGTCCGCGGCGATGATGGCATCCGTGTGGTGCGAGCCGTAGCGGTTGATGTGGGCGATCGCGTCGGCGAGGCCGCCCGTCACCTTGACCGAGATGATCGCGTCCAGATACTCGGTCGACCAGTCGGCCTCGTCGGCAGGGAGGATCGAGCTCACGACGGCGCGCGCCTCGGCGTCGCCGCGCACCTCGCAGCCGGCCGCACTAAGCGCCGCGGCGATGGCGGGCAAATGGCTCTTGGCGATGGTGCGGTCGATCACCAGGCTCTCGGCGGCGCCGCAGACGCCGGTGCGCCGCATCTTGGCGTTCAAGATGATCCGGCGCGCCATCTCGAGCTCGGCCGAGGCGTGCACGTAGACGTGGCAGTTGCCCTCGAGATGGGCGAGCACCGGGATGCGGCTCTCGCGCTGGACCCGCTCGATGAGCGACTTGCCGCCGCGCGGCACGATCACGTCGATGAGGCCGCTCATGGCGAGCATCTCGCCGACGGCCGCGCGCTCGCGCGTGGGTACGAGCTGGATCGCCGCCTCGGGGATGCCGGCCGCGCGCAAGCCTTCGCAAAGACATTCGGCAAGTGCCGTCGAGGAGTGGAAGCTCTCGGCACCGCAGCGCAAGATCGCGGCGTTGCCGGCTTTGAGCGAGAGCCCGGCCGCATCCGCCGTCACGTTGGGCCGCGCCTCGTAGATGATGCCGATGACGCCGAGGGGCGTGCGCACGCGCTCGATATGCAGGCCGTTGGGCCGCTCCCAGGCGGCCATCACTTGGCCCACGGGATCGGGCAGGAGGGCGACGCTCTCGAGCCCGCCCGCGATCGCCTCGAGCCTGGCCTCGTCGAGCAAGAGCCGGTCGAGCAAGGCCGCCTTCGTGTCCTTGCTCCTCGCCTCCGCGAGATCGCGCGCGTTGGCCGCGAGAATCGCCGCCTTGTTCCGGCGCACCGCGGCGGCGGCGGCGTTGAGCGCCTTCTCCTTGAGGGCTGCCGGCGTGCGCGCGAGCTCGAGTGCTGCCGCGCGCGCGCGCGCGCCGATCCCCTGCATGAGGGCATGGAGGTCACCACGCTCGATCGGCTCGACGGCACTCACGGGCTAAATCCTTTGCGCAAGACGGAAATATGACGCCTCCCTCCCTCACCCAGGGAGAGGTGCAAAATTATCTCAGAAACGCGAGGAATGCCAGGGACCGGCAATGAAACTGGAGCGGGCGAGGGATGCACGGATACCCTCAGCTCAGCACCAGATCGTCGCGGTGGATGAGCTCCTCGCGGCCGCGGTAGCCCAGGAGCGCCTCGATCTCGCGGCTCTGGTGGCCCATGATGCGCCGCGCGTCGGCGGCGCCATAGGCCGAGAGCCCGCGCGCGATCTCGCGCCCCTCGCGATCGCAGACGAGGATGGCGTCGCCGCGCTCGAAATTGCCGACGACCGCGACGACGCCTGCGGGGAGCAGGCTCTTGTTGGCCCGGAGTGCGGTCGCCGCCCCGGCATCGACCACGACCGAGCCCGCGGGCTTGAGTGCCGTCGCGATGAGCTGGCGGCGCGCGGTCAGGGGGCTCGTCTGCGGCAGGAACCAGGTGCAGGCCGCACCCTCCTCGAGGATGGTGAGGGGATGGAGCGGCTCGCCCTTGGCGATCACCATGCGGCAGCCGGCACTCATGGCGATCTTGGCGGCGGCGAGCTTGGTCGGCATGCCGCCCGAGCTGTAGCCCGGGCGCGCGGCTGCCGCCATCGCCTCGATCTCCGGCGAGAGCTCGCGCACGATCGGAATGCGCTCTGCGGATTTATCGCGCCGGGGGTCGGCGGTATAGAGGCCGTCGATGTCGGAAAGCAGGATCAGCGTATCGGCACTCGCCATCTGGGCCACGCGCGCGGCGAGACGGTCGTTGTCGCCGAAGCGAATCTCCTCGGTCGCCACCGTGTCGTTCTCGTTGATGACGGGGACGGCACCGAGGCGGAGGAGGGCCGCCAGCGTATTGCGCGCGTTCAAGTGCTGGCGCCACTCCTCGGTGTCGCGCAGCGTGAGGAGGATTTGGGAGATCACGAAGCCGTAGCGCGCGAAGCTCTCCTGATAGGCGTGTGCCAGCCCGATCTGGCCGACCGCGGCGGCGGCCTGCTGCTCCTCGAGCGTGAGCTTGCGCTTGCGGCCGGTGAGGCCGAGCTGGCGGCGGCCAAGCGCGATGGCGCCCGAGGAGACGATGAGCGCCTCCTGGCCGCGCGCCTTGAGCCGAGCCACGTCGTCGGCGAGCGATGCGAGCCAGGCGCTGCGGAGCTCGCCCGTCGCCTCGTCGACGAGAAGGGCCGAGCCGATCTTGACGACGAGGCGCTTGGCATCCTCGAGGCGCTGGCGCTCGTCCGCATTCATGCCGGCAGCTCCCGCTCGATCGGGTGCAGCGCCCCTCTTTCGGCGCTGCGGCTTGCGCGGATCGCCCCCAGCAAGAGGCCGAGGGCTTCTTTCACGCCGGTGCCGGCGACCCCCGAGAGCGGGATCACCTTCTTCCTGGCGGCGCGCGCAAGGGCCGCGCGCTTCGTTTTGATCTCGGCGGCGGTGAGCGCGTCGCACTTGTTGAGGGCCAGGATCTCCGGCTTTCTCGCGAGCGCCTCGGCATAGAGCTTGAGCTCCCGGCGCACGGTGCGGTAGGCGCCGGCCACGTCCGCGACCGTGCCGTCGACGAGATGGAGGAGGACGCTGCAGCGTTCGATGTGGCCGAGGAAGCGCGTGCCGCGCCCGCGGCCCTCGTGAGCGCCCTCGATCAGGCCGGGGATGTCGGCAAGCACGAACTCCTCCTCGCCCAGGCGCACGACGCCGAGGTGAGGGGCAAGCGTGGTGAAGGGGTATTCGGCGATCTTGGGCCGCGCGCGCGAGACCGCAGCGAGGAGGGTCGATTTGCCTGCGTTCGGCAGGCCGACGAGCCCGGCATCCGCGATCAGCTTGAGGCGCAGCCAGACCCAGCGCTCCTCGCCCGGCCAGCCCGGATCGGCGCGGCGGGGTGCCTGATTGGTCGAGCTCTTGTAGTGCGCGTTGCCGAAGCCGCCCTCGCCCCCCTTGCACAGCACGACGGACTGGCCCGGGGCCACGAGATCGGCAATGAGCGTCGCCTTGTCCGCGTCCAGGATCTGGGTGCCGGCGGGGACCTTGAGGACCACGTCCTTGCCCTTGCGGCCTGAGCGGTTGTCGCCGGCGCCGCCGCGGCCGCGCTCGGCCTTGAAATGCTGTTGATAGCGGTAGTCGATGAGCGTGTTGAGGCCTTCGCTCGCGGTGACGATGACGTTGCCGCCGCGCCCGCCGTCCCCACCATCGGGGCCGCCGAACTCGATGAACTTCTCGCGCCGGAAGGCGATACAGCCCTGTCCGCCGTCCCCGCTCTTCACGTAGATCTTCGCTTCGTCGAGAAACTTCATGGCCGCTTGCGCAAATCCGCGTTGCAGCCCGGCTGCTGCAACGAAAACGGGGGAATGGCCAGCCATTCCCCCGGACGCCGCCGCCCCGGCATGGGGAGGCGCTTAGCCGGCCGGCTTCACCGACACGTAGGTGCGGCCCGCACTGCTCGCCTTGAACTCGACATGGCCCTCGGCGCGCGCGAAGAGCGTGTGGTCGCGACCCATGCCGACGTTATGGCCGGGGTGGAACTTCGTACCCCGCTGGCGCACGAGAATGTTGCCCGGGATGACGATCTCGCCGCCGAACTTCTTGACGCCGAGCCGCCGGCCCGCGGTGTCGCGGCCGTTGCGGGAGCTGCCGCCCGCTTTCTTGTGGGCCATGGCATCCTTCTCCTAGCGCTTGCCCGGCTTCGGCTTGCTGCCCGCTTTGGGCTTGGCCGCGGGCTTGGGCTTGGCCGGGCTCTTCTTGGCAGCATGGGCCGCGGCCGTCTTGGCGGCGGGCTTCTTCGGGGCGGCGGCTGGCCGCTTGGGTGCAGCCGCCTTCTTGGCTGCAGCCGCTTTCTTGGCTGTCTTGGCGGCACTCTCTCGCTTGGGTACTGCCTTCGCCGCGGCAGGTGCCGGTGCCTGCACCTCCGCCGCTGGCGCCCGCGCGGCGCTGGCCGGGGTAATTTCCTCCACCTTGGCCGGTGCCGCCTTACGCACGCTTCCCGCCGGCAGAATCTCGCCGATGCGCAGCACCGTGAGATATTGGCGATGGCCCCTCTTGCGCCGGTAGTTGTGCCGGCGCTTCTTCTTGAAGACCAGCACGGTGTCGTCGCGCATCTGCTCGAGCACGGTCGCCGTCACCACGGCACCGGCGAGGCGCGGCAAGCCGACTTGCAGAGGGGCACTCTCGCCGGCGAGCATCAACACCTCGTCGAGCTCGACCAAGGCCCCCGCCTCGGCAGGCAGCTTCTCGACCCGGATGACGTCGCCGGGGGCAACCCGATATTGCTTACCGCCGGTCTTGACGACTGCGTACATGGGGCAGACCAAAAAGCGCACATGAAACTACGCGCACGGAAGCCCCTGGCCCCCGTGCGCAGCGAGCCGGCACTATAGCCATGGCGAGGCGAGTGTCAAGGCTTTGCGCCGGATTCGCCAGGCGAGGTCCGGGGCCGCGGCGCGCCGAATTTGCGCCAGGTGCCCCGCACTTGGGCGAGGCGGTCGGCAAGGATCGAAAGCGCCTGCGGATTGCGCGAGATCGTGCTGTGCGCACCCTCCACCTCGATGTTCTCGGCGCAGGCGCTCTCGTCGTTGAGGCAGCTCTCCCAGGCGACGATGCCGTCGCGCCGCGTGAAGATGGCGCTCGTCGGTACGGGCGGCGGCAGTGCCAAGCCCGGCACAAGGTGCTGAAAGGTGCGTGCGTGCCGCGCCGTGGCGAGGCGAAAGGGGAGCTCGAGGTTGCTTGCGGTCGGCAAGCGGAACGGGCTGCAAAGCGTCACCACTTGGCGCACGCACGCGGGCTCACGCCTGGCGGCCTCGCGGGCGAGGATGCCGCCCAAGCTGATGCCGACGAGGCTGAGTTTCTCGGCGTGCCGGCGGCAAAGCGACGCCACCATCTCGGCGCTCCTTGCCAGCACCGCGTCGCTTGGAGCGAGCAGGCGGCCAGCGCCCCAACCGTGGGCGCGGTAGCCGAGCACGGTGAGATAGTCGCGCATGGGTCGCGTCATGGCGTCGGAGTGGAGGAAAGGCGGGAAGACGAGGACCGGATGGCCGTCGCCCCGCGGCACGTCCGGCCCGGGCGGTGGCGGGAGGGGATCGAAGAGAAAGGCGGCGAGCTCGCCCAAAAGAAGGCGAAGGGAGGGCCGGCGGAGGCCTCCGCTGCGGGCGAAGATGGGCGTCTGGACTGCAGGTATGGATTTCTCTCCCAAGGCCTCGGCGCTGCCCTGCCCTTCAAGAGGCATGGGTTTCGGGCGCTCCGACATGGCGGATTTTCCTCGTCTGCCCGCGGCCAAGCCGCGGCAGCCCGAGCCTAGCACGGCCGCGTTTGTGCACGGGAGAGGCACGGTTGCCGAGCGCCGGCCCCTTACGCTAGTCTCGCCCGCTCTCGTGCGCCCGACCCGGGAGCCCGCGGTGTCCTTGCTGGTCCTTGCGCGCCGGCCGATATTTCCCCTTGCGGAGGGGTGCCAGAGTGGTCGATCGGGGCGGTCTCGAAAACCGTTGTACCCGCAAGGGTACCGTGGGTTCGAATCCCACCCCCTCCGCCACTTCAGAACAGAACTGCGAACGCCGGGCGTAGCCGATCTTACGCCCGAGGCGGCGGCGAGGGTTCTGAGCAGGTCGCCCTTCGATCCCATGATGCGGACCTCGCCGTCAGCGACTTCGACGCGCTGGGCGAGCGCACGGAGATGGTCGCGGCGGTAGCCGCCACCGTCGATCCTGATCCGCTCTCGCGCCGTCCTGGCGAATTTCTCGACCATGGCGGGCGTGATGGCCTGCTGCCCGGCGCTTTCCGCCATGGCGTGGGCGCGGTCGGCGTCGGCCTGGGCCTGATCGCGGATGGCCTTCAGGCCGGCGATGCGCTCCTTCAGCGCCAGGTCGTCCAGGTCGGCGACGCCGGACTCGATGGCGTCATAGAGCCGTTTGAGCCGTAGGCCGGTCTCGGCGGCGCGCTTATTCAGTTCCGCGACATGCTCGCGGCGGCGTTCGGTGCGCTCCTGGCGGCGGTCGAGCACCGAAGCCAGCACTTCTTCGAGGCGTTCGGGCTGTAGCAGCCGGTCCGCGATGTGCTCAGCGACGAGGTTATCCAGCTTCTCCATCGGGATTGAGCGGCCCTTACAGCCGGTCTCGCCCTGCCGAGCCTTGATCGAACATGTGTAGTAGCGATATTGGCCGCCCTTCCCGGTGCGGAGCGTCATCGCGCCGCCGCAGTGAGCGCAGAAGCAGATGCCGGTAAGGAGGGTGGGGCCGCTCACGACGCGGGCGGGCGTCACCTTCGGATTGCGCGCGCGCAGATGCGCCTGTACGGCATCGAACGTCGCTTGCTCGATGATCCGCGGCACCGCGACCGTCACGATCTCGCCAGCGGGTTTCAGCGCCTTGGTCTTGGACCGCTTGTTGAATTCGTGCTCGCCGATATAGGTCTTGCGGGTCAGAATGCGGTGAACCTGTCCGATGCCCCAGCGCCCGCCGTCGCGGGTGAAGATGCGATGACGGTTGAGATAGGCGGCGATATTCTTGACGCCCATCGCGCCGGACATGCCATCGCCCTCCAGGGCAAGGCGGTAGATGAGCCGCACGGTATCCGCGTGCAGCGAGTCGATCTCCAGCTTCTTCTTGACCTTTGCGCCGCGCTGCTCCGCCGCGACGACGCGGTAGCCGATGGGCGGCAGCGAGCCGTTCCAGAAGCCCTGCCGCGCATTCTCTTTCAACGCACGGAGCACATGCTTGGCGTTCTCCTTGGACTGGTATTCGTCGAACAGCGCCATGATCTGCCGCATCATGACGTGCATGGGATCGTCACCCATCTCCTGGGTGATGGAGACAAGCCTGACGCCGTTCTTGGCGAGCTTGCGAACGTAGAATTCCAGTTCGAAGTGATCGCGGAAGAAACGGCTGAAGGAGTGGACAATGACGATATCGAAGGCCGCGGGCTTGCTGGTCCCGGCCTCGATCATACGCTGGAACTCAGGCCGGCGATCATTGGTGGCGGACGCGCCCGGCTCGACATAGGTTTCGACGAGCTGATAGCCGCGCGACAGGCAATAGGCTTCGCCCTGCCGCTTCTGGTCGGGGATCGAGACATCGTGCTCGGCCTGCCGCGCCGTCGAGACGCGCAGATAGAGGGCGGCGCGCAGCGGCACGGTCATGGCAAGTGTCTCCTCAAATCATCGGCGCGGCGCGAACAATTCATCGAATAGGTCGCCGAACCATGCCTCGAATACGTCGAGTTCGGCGTCGGTGACCGGCACGCGCGCAGGCCAATCGTCCACCACGCGCCACGTCTCAACGTCGTGTTTGACCGGACGGCCGATGCGCGGCCAGGGGCCGGAGACGACATAAAGATCGTCAGGCAATTCGCCGAATGCGGCGCGGTCGAGTAAATGGGAGCGGTGCCGGGACATTGCGGCAGGATCGCGCGAACCAGTGATAAGCGGAACGGCCCAATTCTAACCGTGACTACACTTTGCGCCATCGTAGGTCACGCCTCCTGCTTGGTCCTTGGCGAGACTGCCAGTCCAAGGAACACGAGTACGGCCTGATTGAGCCGCAGGATATCTTCGTCGTCCAACCTGCCGACGCGCGCGCCAACCTTGGTCTTTGGCACAGTGGTAACTTTGTCCACCATCAGGCGACACGCCACGCGCAGCCCATTGTGCTCGTTCGGTTCTACGGCCAAGCGGAACAGCGGCGCGTCGGTCTCATCCGTGGTGAAGGCGCAGATGGTGATCGAGTCGGTCGCGTCAAAGCTGTCGTCCTGAACGATGACGACGGGACGTGGCTTGCCGGCGTAGTCCTTGCCGCCGGCCACGGTCCAGATATCGCCTCGCCTCATTCATCGCCCCAGTCCGAGACCGCGTCGATGAACGCCTGATCGTCCACGGCATGAGCGCTGGCGGCGATGGCGGCTGACTGGCGGTGCGCTTCAGACCGGAAGGCTGGGGAGCGCACGTCCGGCACCCAAATCTGAATCGGACGCAGCCCCTGCTCGCGCAGGCGCTCCCGATGTTCGCGTACCTTGACGCGCGAGGGCTTGGGCTTGGATGCCGAGGCCATGACAAATCTCCCGCAAAGTTACATGTAACCTATCATGGGTCGTTCGGTTCCGCCAGTCCTTTCGCCGCGTGTTCGCCGCCGGGGACGAATTCTCCCCCTCTTTCCGGCCTTTTCCCGTAAGCGAGGTGATGGCGCATGGAACATTGAAATTGTTGAGAAATTGGCGTGATGCGCCAGCAAGGGACATTGGCGCAATCGTCAAAAAGCGTAACTCCACCAACCACATGCGCCCGGCCGACGGCGGCGCTTTTATCTTGCCGTCCTAATCCGGCCATCATGATCACCTTGCGTCTCCCTCGCGGCTACTCCATTCGACGCCGCGTGGCTGATCATACGGCGACAAGAGCCGCGCAGTCGGTGAGCGAAGAATGTCCAACTGAACTGGTCCTCCAACTACCGCAAAGCTGCATATCCGTTGCACAATCCACGTAACCGCGCGCGACATGCGATTCGAACTGACCGCATCTTTAACCTGCGTCGTTCATCGTTTCCCCGTTACAGCGCGCGGCGTCGGACGGCCATGAAATAGACGCCCAACCGACGGCGGGCGCTCTTTTCTTGCCGTCCCGCCAGCCCAACGACTTAACATCCCGTTGTCGTTCTTGTGATACTATCGTCTCCGTGAAATTCCGGCCAAATACCGTGAGTCCTGAACGCATTACTCGATAGGTTTCCAAGGCATGGCCAAGTTCGAGATCACGTGGCTTGAAGATAGGTCAGACGAAGCGGTGCTGGATGAAATTCGGCGCGTTGCCGCGTTGGAGCCAGGCCGCCGGTTGACGGTTGACAGGTTTGATGCCGTCGCCAGGATCAAGAGCACTGCAATTCGTGACCGATTTGGATCGTGGAGTGAAGCCACAAGGAGAGCCGGCCTGTCGGACGCATTGCCGATTTACTCTAAAGCCGCGATTGTCGAGGATCTGCACCGCGTATCAACTTTGGCTCACGACGAGCCGTTCACAATCGACGTATATTTGCGAAACGGTCGGTACTCGGCCAGCCATGTAAAGTGGCAGTTTGGCGGATGGCGCGAGGCACTTCACGAGGCGGGCCTCGGCGACCGCTACGTCGGCCCTGCGATTACGGAGCGAATGAAGTCGCAGGCTGGGCGTGCGATGAGTGACGACGAAATGTTGCGGCGAATCCGCGATGTCGCGGTGCAGCTCGGCAAAGCTAAACTCTCTGGCGCTGAGATCGAAGCGAATTCTGAAATCACCCAGTCGCAAATGTTTCGTCGATTTGGCAGCGTCTCTGCCGCGCTCAAACGGGCAGGCGTGGAGCAGGTTAACCACGGGCGCAGATATACTGAGGACGAGATTTTTGAAAATCTGCTCAATATTTGGACGCGCCACGGCCGACCGCCGACCGCTCTCGAAATGGACCGGCCGCCGTCAACCGTTGGCAAGAATGCCTACCTTCATCGCTACGGAGGGTGGCGAAAAGCGCTGAAAGCCTTCGTAGAACGCGCCAACTCGGAAACAGATGTAAAACCGGCGCTCGATCCCGAAAAAGAACCATCCCCTCCGCTCAAACACGCGGGGCAAACTGAAAACCCCTCCGTCAAGGTCACTGGCACGGCAAGGCCACAGCCGGGAAGTCAAACGAACGCGCGTCCTCGTGTCCCAAGGCCCACGCAGACGAACGTCCAACCAGAGGACCGGCGCGATCCCAGCATTGGCCTTCGGTTCAAGGTACTTCAGCGTGACCACTTCAAGTGTGTGCTGTGCGGCGATCATCCGGCGCGAAACGCGGAATGCGTCCTACATGTTGACCATGTGATTCCTTGGTCAAAGGGTGGAAAGACGCGAGAAGACAATCTGCGGACCTTGTGCGCGACATGCAACGTCGGCCGGGGCAATCGTT
>DATNIJ010000104.1:0-11831 GCA_035604475.1 Alphaproteobacteria bacterium | reverse complement strand
CGCGATCCGCGCGAGCGTGGCGCTCGCCTTCGCCTTCTCGATCGGCGATCTCGGCGCCACCCTCATGGTCTACCCGCCCGGCTTCGCGACCGTCCCGATCGTGGTGATCGAGGACGTCGAGCGCGGCTTCTACTACCGCGCTTCGGCACTTGCCCTCATCCTCCTGGTCCTCTCGCTCGCGAGCCTCGTGCTGGTGGCGGGACGCGGCCGCCGCGCCAAGGTGGCGGCGGTGGCGATGGAGCGGTAATAAGCGGTGGTGCGGCTGAGGTGCCGGACGATCAGTGCCGGCCTCTCTCAATGGATGTCGGCGGCACCCTTCATCGCGGCCTTGAGCTGCGCCGTGGTGAAGCCAGGCGCGCGCGCGGCGTCAAGGATGAGCTTCTCGCGCCGTGCCACCTTGTCGATGGCCGCAGCGAGCCCGCCGAGTGCCGCCTCGGGAACGACGACGGCGCCGTGGCGGTCGGCGTGGATGATGTCGCCGTGCCTTACCGTCATGCCGAAGACGTTGACCTGCCCGCCGAACTCGACGAGGTGGACGTAGGCGTGGCTCGGCCCGATCTTGCCGGCGAGGAGCTGGAATCCCGGTGCCAGCTGGTCGAGGTCGCGGATGGAGCCGTTCGTGACGCCGCCCATGGCACCCAGGCCCTTGTGCACCGCCGTCTGCACCTCGCCCCAGAAGGCGCCGAAGCCGGGCCGCGGATCGATGTCCTGGATGACGACGACGGTCGGGCGCGGCTCCGCCGCGACATAGTCGTAATAATTCATGCGCCGCTCGCGCATCTCGGCGGCACTCGCAGCCGCCGCGTCCATGGCGCGAATCGTGGCCGTGCGTGCATAGCCGACCATCGCCGGCAGCGACGGATTCGCCGGAAAGAGATGCTCGGTGGTGAAGCCGGTCGCCTGGCGCTCCGGCATCACGAGCTCGAGGCCGTTGCAGATGGTCGGCGTGTCGTAGCGCGCGAGAAACGCGAGCTGATCGGTGCTGATGGTGTGGACCATTCCCTTTTTCTCCCCCTCGCTCGATATGGTCAGGAGGATCGCCGTCTTTGGCGTAGGCGTCAATCGCGCACGTGAGCCGGTTGATTGCGGCCGCGAGCTGGGGCACAACTGGAAGCAGGAGGGGGCGCTCTTCCCGCCAGGCGCGCGGCAGTGCCTTTGCGGAGCCTGAGAATCCCCCCGAGGGGGCGAGATGACGGACAGCCGCATCGTCAAGGTGATCGGCCGGCGCGTATGGGATTCGCGCGGGCGGCCTACGGTCGAGGCCGAGGTCGCGCTGGCGAGCGGCGCGCGCGGCCGGGCGATTGCGCCGGCGGGGGCCTCGCGGGGGCGCGGGGAGGCGGTCGAGCTGCGCGACGGCGGCAGCCGCCTCGGCGGCTTCGACGTGCGCCGTGCCACCGCGCACGTCAACGGCGAGATTGCGAAAGCGCTCATGGGACGCGATGCGACCGATCAGGAGGGCGTCGACGATGCCCTCGTGGCCCTCGACGGCACGCCCGACAAGGGACGCCTCGGCGCCAATGCGATCGTCGCCGTCTCGATGGCCAACCTGCACGCGGCGGCGGCGGCGCACGGGCTGCCGCTCTACGCCTATCTCCTCGACGAGGAGGAGGTGACGCTGCCGCTCCCCGAGATCCAGATCTTCGGCGGCGGCGCGCCCGCGGACCGGCGCGTCGACATCCGGGATTTCATGGTGATGGCGATCGGCGCCGGCTCCTTCGATCAGGCGCTCGAGTGGACGGGCGAGGTCTATCGCGCCTCCGGGCCGATCATGCGCGAGTGGGGCACGTTGCAAGGGGTGACGGACGAAGGCGGCTTGTGGCCCGCCTTCGACTCGAACGAGGAGGCGCTCGATGCGCTGGTGAGTGCGATCGAGCGCGCGGGCCTCGTTCCCGGCGAGGAGATGGCGATCTCGCTCGACGTGGCGGCATCCGAGTTCTACGAGGACGGCCTCTACCGTCTAGCACTCGACGGAGTGGAGCTCGATTCGGACGAGATGATCGACATGCTGATCGGCTGGCTCGACCGCTACCCGATCCGCTCGGTCGAGGATCCGCTCGCCGAGGACGACGCCGACGGGCTCGCCCGCTTCACCGCGGCGGTGGGCGAGCGGGTGCAGATCGTGGGCGACGACTTCCTCGTGACCAGCGCTGCGCGCGTGCGCGAGGCCGCCGAGATCGGCGCCTGCAATGCCATGCTGCTCAAGCCCAGCCAAGCCGGCACCGTCAGCGAGACGCGCGCGGCACTCGACGCGGCGCGCGAGGCGGAGTGGGGGGCCATCGCCTCCGCCCGCGCGGGCGAGAGCGAGGACACCACCATCGTGCACCTCGCGGTCGGCTGGGGCATCGGCCAGCTCAAGGTCGGTTCCTTCGCGCGCTCCGAGCGCATGGCGAAGTGGAACGAGGGCCTGCGCATAGAGGAGGCGGCCGGCGGGCGGGCGCGCTTTGCCGGCGGCCCGGAGGGCCGCCTCTTTCGATAAGTGAAGCGGGCGCGCGGCGCGCGCCGGGCCCGGAGGGCCGCCTCTTTCGATAAGTGAAGCGGTCGCGCTGCGCGCGCCGGGCCCGGAGGGCCGCCTCTTTCGATAAGTGAGGCGGGCGCGCTGCGCGCGGTCATTCCCGGCACGGGCCGGTCTTAGCCCCGCAACTTCACAAATCAATGCCTTTGGGCGTCATCGGGAAAGGCGAGCCCGGAGCGGCCGCACGCGCGGCACTTCTCATACGCCGCGGCGGCGGGCGTCGGGCGGCCGCAATGGAAGGGCCGGGCCATGAATGAACCCTCGCAGGCCAAGGAAGCCCCGCGGAAGACAGCCGGAGAAAGGCATGACCGTCCCGATGCCGCTGCGCGCGAAGCCGAGGCAAAAAGGCTCGAGGCCCCAATGCGGGAATTCGAAGCCTCCGTGCGCCGCTTCGAGGAGGAGGTCGCCCGGGAAAGCGAACGCTGCGCCGCTGCAAGCAGGACGCAAGCAAAAAGGCTCGAGGCCCTCGTGCGGGAATTCGAAGCCTCCGTGCGCCGCTTCGAGGAGGGGGTCGTGCGGGAGTCTGAACGCCTCATGAAAGCGGACCGTAATGAGAAGGCGCGGGCGCGCTCAGCAAGCGAGCCCAAGGCGAGCAGCGCAGCAACCCCGGGCCGCCGCAAACGCCGGCGCGGCGCCAAATCGTGACGACGGCTCTGTCCCCTGTCACGACAACGTCGCATGGCACGAGCGCAAGCGATGATGCGCGGGCCGAGTCCCCGCAGCGCCCCGGCCCTCCGACGGTGGCCGCGGGGGCCGAGGCGGCGCCAGAAGTGCCTCGCGGCACCAGCACGCCTGCCAATTCTGCGGCGGCAAGGCCGCTGGTCAATGACCCTCGCGCTTGGCGCGATGCCTACGCGCGGGCGTTCCACGCACGGCGGCGCGCGATCGCCAGTGCCGTTGCGGCCCAGCGCATCGCGGCTTTGGCCGAACGCTCCAAGGCCCTGCCCCTACCTGCGGCACATGCGGCCGCGGGCGGAGCGGAGCCCGCGCGCATGCCCGCGTCCGGCCCCGACAGCGCGGCCATGGCCGAACGGCTGACGCGTGCGCTCATGGCAACCCTCGCCGAGCGGATTACCGAGCGCCTGCGGCACATCATTGCCGCCGAGGTCCGCCGCCAGCTTGCCGCGCCGGCAACCCCCGACGACGGCGCGCAGCACCCGCTTTAGCCCCGTTCAGTGCCGGCGAGGCTTGCGCCCTGACCATCGCCTTGGGGTGGCGGAAGGCGGCCGGGGCCGCCGCCTAACTCTCCTGCTGGTTAAGCTTTAATCTACTTTCACAACCTGGTCACCTGTTCGTCTTATAAAAGGCGCGCGCATCAGCAAGTCCTGTTGCGGTCGGATCAGGGAGGCATGGCGGTGCCACGCGAGAGACGCAAGCAAAAACTGCGTCGCGATCTTTGCCTTGCGCACAGAGCCGGGAGTCGGAGCATCTTATGGCCGTCGCGGACCGTTGAGGGCGCTCTCCGTGCGCTCCCTCTACAAGCTCGGCGCAATCAAGCGGCCGATCGCGCTCCGCCAGCAGGTCGCGGCCCCGGCAGGAAACGCGCTTGGCCCGCCATGAGTGAGAATGGCGGATAGCGGTATCGGCGCCGACAGGCCGAAGTGCGAGAACGGGCATGGCCGCGGCGAGGCGGCGCGTCCGCGCCCGACCGCCGAGAGCCGCGTGCCGCCGCCGCGCGGCCGCGATCCCGTTCGCATCATCGCCGAGGCCGCCGGTGGGCCGGCGACGGACGACCCGGTCGCCGTCATCGCGAATGCCACAGGCGCGCCGGCCTCGGCCGAGGGCTCCGCAACGAAGGCCGGGGCCGACCCCTATGCCGCGTTTTGGCGCCTCTGGACGGCGCACCAGAGCTATCTGCGCAAGCAAACGCTGCGGCTCATGTCGGGCAATCTCGCGGATGCCGAGGATGCCCTCAGCAATGCCATGCTGAAGGCCTTGCAGAAATTCGACACCTATGCCGGCGCCATCGTCAACGAGCGCGCCTGGCTCACCCGGCTCGTGCACAACGTTTGCATGGACCTTCATCGCAGCAATCAGCGCATCGCGCGCTCGATCGATGAGACGGTCGGCGGCGACTTCGAGACGTCGGGGGCGATGCCGGCGGCCTCGAGGCGCACGCCGGAGGACGAGACGCTCGCCCGGCGCGAGTTGCGCGAGCTTGCCGCCGAGCTCGAGCGGATGCCGAGGAGCCTGCGCGAGCCGCTGCTCATGCGCGTGCTCGACGACAAGTCCTACGACGAGATCTCGCGCGAGCTCAATCTCAGCAATTGCGCGGTGCGCAAGCGCATACAGCTCGCCCGTGATTTCCTGCGCAAGCGGGGGATTCGCTGAGGGGAGGACTGCGCTCGCGCTCTCTGACCGCTCAAGCGCCCGTGGGAAAGCTCGAGACCACCGTGCCCGCAGTCGCGCCGATGGCGCCGAAGGCGGTATTCGCCATGGTCACGGCCTCCTGGGCTGCTGCGAGAACGGGGGCATAGCTCGGGTCCTTTTTCTCGATCATGAGCTTAAGCGCGATGCCTTGCGCGGTGAGCGCCACGGTCATGACGTTGCGCATGTAGTCGGTTGCGTCCTGCACGGCGAAGGCGGCGGCCTGGCTCACCTTCTGGTAGGCGACGCCGGCGCCGGTCTCCTTCGAGGCGCCGAGCACGCTCTTGTTCGTGCTGGAGACGGCCGAGAGGATCTGCGGGTTGACCGTCGTAAGCGCGCCCGAGGAGCTGCTCGGCGCTTTCGGCTCGCTCGCTTTACCGTTCGACATCTGCGGCACTCCGCTCCTCTCTTCCCGACCGCCTCCGCGCCTCCCGTTGCCCGTCGGCGCGGGCACGGCGCTACGGCGCTACGTCTTCATTTCATCCCGCCGCCCGAGGCCTCGAGGATCATGCGCACGGCACTCGAGGTGACCGCGTTCGAGATCTGCTGGAGGCCGCCCTGGCTATGGCCGGCGGTCTCCATTGCCAGGCTGAGCGAGTGGGCGACCGTCTGATAGACGAGGGCCATCGCCTGGGCCGGCGCCTCGCCCAGCACCTTGACGTTGGCCTGGGTGACGGCGTCGGTGATCTGCGCATTGACCGGAGTGTCGTTTGCCATGGTACGCTGCCCATTCTCGCCTTTGTCGCCTCACGCCCGCAGGTCTCGGCGCCTCGCTCCCTACCTGCCCTTGAGTGCCGCAAGCACGACGAGGAGCGTCAGCATCCAATTGGGCGTGTCGCTCCGCGCCAGCTTGTTGGTGGCGGCGGCGGCGGCCATGGTGTTGACGCTGTAGATCTGGATGACGCCCTGGTTGGTCGCCGCCTGCGCCGAGATCGCCGCCATCTTCTGAGCCTGGACCGAGTTCTGGTAAAGGATGCCCGTCGAATGGGCGAGGCTCTGATAGATCGAGCCCATGGCCATCGCCGGCGCGTTCGCCAGGACGGTGACGCCCGCCTGGGCGACCGAGTCCGTGATCTGACCATTCACGAGAGTGGGAAGCGCCATGGTCGATCTCCTCGATTAGCGCGGCCGGCGTCGCTCTTCGCGGTGCCGTTCCATTGACGGCTGCGGCGTGCGATTTGTGAACTCCGCGCGCATCAGGCACCTGCCTCAACGATCATCTTGAGGATGACCGAGGTGGCGGAGGCGGCGATCTGCTGCATGCCGGCTTGCGTCTGCATCGCGTTCTCCATGGCGAGCCCGGTCGAGTGGCTCAGCGCCTGGTAAGCGAGGCTCAAGGATTGGGCCGGCGATTCACCGACCACCTTGACGTTCGTCTGGGTGATCGCATCGGTGATCTGGGGGTTGACCTGGGTCTCGGCCACTGTCGCAAATCCTTCTCAAGCTCAAGGCCGCCTTGCGTCTCCCACTCTCCTCATCGTCGCTAAGGCCGCTCACGTCACCGGAAGGCCGGCGCGCCAAATCCCGGGCGGCGGTTCCGGCGTTGTCGGCGACGGTGCCGCGGCGGCCGCCATAGGAGCAGGAGCCAGATCAAGCGCTGGTTGCGGTCGCGAGAGCGCCAGGATTTGCGCCGCCCCCTTGACCGTCGCCGCGAGGCCCGCGATCGCCAGCTCTCTCTGCTGCCGCACGGCACTTGCGAAGACCGTGCCCTGGGCGCTGGTCGAGGCGAGAAGGGATTGCGTGGACGAGACGGGGATGCCGTTGCCGATCGTAACGAGGTTGGCCTCTGCCACGGCATCGGTCACTTGCGCCTCTATTGCGTTCGCCATGGTCGCCTCTCCTTTTTCTCAGCGTGCTCGGCCGAAAGCGCTGGAGATGCCGCCGTTCGCCGGGCTGTCACTGGCCGCCGCTCTGCCCGCTGCCTCCCACGCCGAGGAGCTGGATCACCGACTGGACGGTCGCCGCAAGCCCGGCGGTGCCGAGCTGCTGGTGCTCCTGCACCATGTTGGCGAAGAGCACGCTCTGCGCCTGGCTCTGCGCGAGGAAGGACTGCACGATGGCGAAGGCCGGTCCGATCCCGAGCGAGGTGACGTTGGCCTGGGTGACGGCATCGGTGATCTGTGCCGACACGGTGAGCGGACATTGCCGCAGCTGGTCCTGGCACTGGTCAACAGGTCTCGTCTCGCCTTGGGGAGCGGGATCGCTCTTCTCGCCTGGGTTCGATGAAAACATGGCGCGTCTCCTTTGGCATGCCGGCTTGAGCGAGCGGTCTCTCTTGCATCGGCCCCGCGGTATTACATGGCACTCCGCCGCATGCGGTCTAGCATGCTGAATAACGCACGCGGCGGAGCGCCTGTGAAATCAGTCTCGTGGCGGGTCCGCGGTGGCATGTCCTCGCTCCGTAAAGGAGAAGGCCCAGGCCGTCGACGCTTCCCGGGGCGGGCAAGGATGTCGTCGGCGCTGGGCCTCGGAGGATGCGCTTTGCCGCCCGAGAAGGTTAAGTGACCTTCGGGGCGGGCTGGAGCGCGTGGAGCGCGGTGAGGAGCGACAGCATGTTGTCCGGCACGTCGCTCTGGGCGAGCTTCGCGGTCGAAACGGCGCCCGCCATGGTATCGACGCTGTAGATCTGGATGACGCCCTGGTTGGTCGCCGCCTGGGCGGCGATGCTGAGCTGCTGCTGGGCGCTCGTCGCGTTCTCGTAGAGAATGCCCGTCGAGTGCGAGAGCGACTGATAGATGGCGCCGAGCGCCATCGCAGGCGCGTCGGCGAGCACCTTGACGTTCGCCTGGGTGACGGCGTCGGTGATCTGGCCATTGACCGGAGTGTCGAATGCCATTGCGAGTCTCCTCTGTTGCGGGGCTTAGGGCGTTGCGGCGGGGGCCCGCGAAGCGCGCCGCATCGTTGCGCGTCTCGAAGCGAGGTCGGTGGTCGCGCGCTACGGCGACACCGCCTTGAGTGCCGTGAGCAGCGAGAGCATGCTGTCCGGCACGTCGCTTTGGGCGACCTTCGCGGTCGAGACCGCGCCGGCCATGGTGTCGATGCTATAGACCTGGATGACGCCCTGGTTGGCCGCCGCCTGGCCCGCAATCGCGAGCTGCTGCTGGGCGCTCGTCGCGTTCTCGAAGAGAATGCCGGTCGAATGCGCGACGGACTGGTAGAGTGCGCTCATCGCCACGGCCGGCGCGTCGCCCAGCACCTTGACGTTGGCCTGGGTGACGGAATCCGTGATCTGACCGTTCACGGGGGTGGGAATAGCCATTTCGCCTCTCCTTCCCAGTATCCATAAACTCCGATGCCGCACCGCGAGGGCGGGGAGCGCCGGGCGGTGCTGCATCCATTGACGTTCGAGGCGAGAAATTGTGAGGCGTCATCCTGTCCTTTTCCTTATTCTTCCCGGAACGTGCCAAAGGAGCGCTGCGAGAGGAGGAGGAACCATGAGAGAGGGCCGCCTCAAGCATTTCGGCTGGGGCCGCGAGGGCGAGGGCTTGACGCCCGAGGAGGAGGGCTTCGTGCTCGACCGCGCACGCGCGCGCTTCGGCGTGCAAGACTTCGAGCAGGTGGAGCCGCCTGCGCTTGCCGACTTAGCTCTTGCTCCTCCGCGCCTGGTGCCGCCGGCATCCCTCAAGCCCATCTGCTCGAGCGAGCGCTACGACCGCGCGGCGCATACCTACGGCAAGGCCTATGAGGATTACGTGCGGGCCCTGGGCGGCGACTATGCCGCCGCACCCGACGTGGTCGCCTACCCGCGGAGCGAGGCGGAGGTGGCGGCCGTCCTCGATTGGGCGGGCGGCTCGGACGCGGCGGCGATCCCCTTCGGCGGCGGCTCGAGCGTGGTCGGCGGCATCGAGCCGCGCGTCGATCGCCGGCGCTACCGGGCGAGCGTCACCCTCGACATGCGCGAGATGGGCCGCGTGCTCGAGGTCGACTCCGTCTCGCGCGCGGCGCGCATTCAAGGTGGGGCCTTCGGTCCGGCGCTCGAGGCGGCACTCAAGCCCCATGGCCTGACGCTGCGCCACTTCCCGCAGAGCTTCGAGTACTCGACGCTGGGCGGCTGGATCGCGACGCGCTCGGGCGGCCATTTCGCCACCCTCTACACGCATATCGACGAGCTCGTCGAGAGCTTGCGCGTGGTGACGCCGCAAGGGGTGCTCGAGAGCCGCCGACTGCCGGGCTCGGGGGCGGGGCCGAGCTCCGATCGCCTTTTCATCGGCTCGGAGGGCATCCTCGGCATCATCACCGAAGCCTGGATGCGCCTCCAGGCGCGGCCGCGCTTTCGCGCGGGCTGTGCGGTGCGCTTCAAGGACTTCTTCAGCGCGGCGCGCGCGCTCAGGGTGGTGGCGCAAGCCGGCCTCTATCCCGCCAACTGCCGCATTCTCGATCCCGAGGAGGCCTACAACACGGGTGCGGGGGACGGCACGGCGGCGATCATGGTGCTGGCCTTCGAATCGGCCGACCATCCGCTCGAGCCCTGGATGCGCCGGGCGCTCGAATGCTGCGCCGACCATGGCGGCGCACCCGAGGGCACCGCCGCGGCGGATTCCCACCGCGAAGGGGCCGCGGAGCGCTGGCGCAATGCCTTCATCCGCATGCCCTACGCGCGCGAGCGCACGGTCAAGCGCGCGATCATCGGCGATACCTTCGAGACCGCCATCACCTGGGAGCGCTTCGAGACGTTCCATGACAAGGTCAAGGCGGCGACCGAGGCCGCCATCCGCACGGCGACGGGGCGGGCGGGCCAGGTTACCTGCCGCTTCACCCACGTCTATCCGGACGGCCCCGCGCCCTATTTCACCTTCCAGGCGCTCGGCCGGCACGGCGCCCTCTTGGAGCAATGGACGGCGATCAAGACGGCCGCCTCCGACGCCCTCATCGCGGCGGGGGGCACCATCACCCACCACCATGCCGTCGGGCGCGGCCATCGCCCGTGGTACGACCGCGAGCGCCCGGCACTCTTCGCTGCGGCACTCAAGGCGGCGAAGCAGGCGCTCGACCCGCAAGGGCTGCTCAATCCGGGTGTGCTCATCGATCCGTGAGCGGCTGTGGGTGCTGTGCCGCCGGGCGACGGCTGCGCCGGCTGCTGCGGCCCGCTTGCCGCCCGGTGGGTCATCACTATAATGAGCGGCGTTGCGGGACGCGGGTGTAGCTCAATGGCAGAGCAGAAGCTTCCCAAGCTCCAGACGGGGGTTCGATTCCCCTCACCCGCTCCAATTAGATCACGCGCTTACTTGGAGCCATCCGCGACGCGCCGCTATTTTTGGCACAATTTGGCACATGAATCGTCTAGACGGCCGGTCGCCCTCGGGCAGCGCGCCGAACGCGACGGACCGTGATGTCTGCTAGGTGGGTTTCATCGGACCAAGCGCGGACATTCTAACTACCGCCGCTCCTGACCCTGTTCGGACATGGAGCGCCGCCTCATTCAATCACCTCGTCGGTGCGGGCGGTGAACGAAGGCGGAAGTACTATCCCAAGGCTCGCGGCGGTCTTGAGGTTGATCGCCATGTCGAAGTGCGGCGGCCGCATGATCGGCGCCAAGGTCGTGCGCCATGGCCGCTACGTCTTCTTCCAGATGGCCGAGGTCGCGGTGCCGAGGGAATTGTTTGGGGAAATTCTGCGGCTGATCGACGGGCTGCGACCAAGACCGGCCCCAGCGTAGGAACTGGGACGGTCGGATGCGTGATTACGATGGGAGGAGTGTGTCTGAATGACGGGGGAAAAGGCCAAATCGGCCGCTCCGGAATGGTTCGGGGGGCTCAGTACGCCGGAAGTGTCACGAACGCCGCTTTTGGCTTCCGCGTACCCCAGCCGTATGCTATCGTTCATGCCGATCCCCGGTCATCTGAAGAATGTCGGTGAACTTCGCGCGCTCCTGGGTCGCGGCTTCGAAAGCCGCGATCTAATGGCCTCACGCGCACTCCCTTATCCTAACATCGGACGGCGCCATGAACGACGAACAGAGATTTGCACTGAGCAAAGTCCCCGAAGTCACCTTTGCCTTCTGGATCATCAAAATTCTGGCGACGACACTCGGGGAAACCGGAGGCGATACCGTCACGATGACTATCTTTCATGCCGACACGAATGCTCACAACGGCGGATATTTGATTGGTACCGCGATATTCCTCGCCATATTTGTTGCGGCGGTTGTAGCCCAAATCGCGACGAAGAAATTCAACCCCTGGATCTATTGGCTCGCCATTGTGGCGTCGACGACGGTTGGCACGGCTATGGCAGACCTTTTCGACCGTTCATTGGGGATTGGCTACACGGGTGGGGCATCAATTCTCTTCGTTCTTGTTTTAGCTTCGCTTGCGCTCTGGCATCTGGCGACGGGCACCATAAACGTTCAAACCGTCTCGACTCCCAAGGTCGAACTATTTTACTGGGTCACGATTACGTTCTCGCAGACTCTCGGCACCGCCCTCGGCGACTGGCTCGCCGATACTGGGGGGCTCGGTTATGAAGGCGGCGCGCTCGTCTTCGGGGCCGCGCTCGCAGTAGTCGCGGCGCTCTATTATTGGACGAATGTATCGCACGTACTTTTGTTCTGGGCCGCATTCATCCTGACACGCCCGCTCGGCGCGACGGTCGGCGACTTGCTCGACAAACCCATCAGAAATGGCGGGCTCAGCCTAAGCCGCCCTCTCGCATCGGAGGTCATCGCGGCCTTCATTATTGCCGCCTTAGTCCTGATCCCACAGCGGCCGGGCCGACGTCGGGACTCGGGGACGGCGAAGTCGTAGTGCGCTGAAGCCAATATCCGACTAGATGACCACCGCGTTCCACCAAAAGACCGGCTGCAATCGACGTCTATCGATACGCCTCGGTCGCCGATTGTACGCTGGTCTATCCCTGGGTATCCCTTAGTGTCCGTCCGGAATCTTGTTGATTCGGGTGAATCGGATTTAGGTACTCACCGAGTTTGGCCCCGCGTCCCTCTATTCAATCAAGA
>DATNIJ010000103.1:0-10356 GCA_035604475.1 Alphaproteobacteria bacterium | reverse complement strand
GTTCCGATTGGTGGAGCCGAGCGGAGTCGAACCGCCGACCTCTTGAATGCCATTCAAGCGCTCTCCCAACTGAGCTACGGCCCCATCGGGGAAAACCGTTCCCGCGCGGCCGCGGGCCGCCGGGCGTCGGGTGGGCAAAATAGGTTCGCGCGCCTTAACGAGGCAAGGGAAAACTTCGCGCCAAGAGGGGCAGCCTCTCGGCCTATTGCCCGATCTTGCCCGAAAGAGGACGCTCGCGAAGAGCGGCGGGTCAGCGCTCGCCTTCCTCTTCCTCGACGTTCTCGATCACCTCGGCGACGTCGTCCTCGTCCTCGCCGAGCTCGGAGGCATCCTCGATGACCTCTTCCTCCTCGCCTTCGGCCGCCGCGGCAGGAGCTTCCTCTGGCTCGGGAGCCTCGACCTCGACGACGACGGGCTCCACGGGCACGGCCGGGACCGGGGCGGGAGCCTGGCGCGGCCGCCGCGCCTTGATCAAAGCCTCGGGATCGAAGATCGTGCCGCACTTCGGGCACTCGATCGGAGTGCGCCTGAGATCGTAGAAGCGCGTGCCGCAGCTTTGGCAGATTCGCTTGGTACCCCACTCCGGCTTCGTCACCGGCAGCACTCCTCATTGGTCGACTCGACGGAGGGCAGCCAATTGCCACGTTCCCATGGCCCTGTCAAAAGGAAAAACCGGCCGGCGAAGCCGCGAGGGATTAAGGCGCTCGCGCGCCCTCACCGCTTGGCGAGCGCAGCACTTTGCCCTCTCACGCGATTATGTTAGGAGCACTCGGCCAAAAGCCCGTGACGGCGATCGCGCCGCCCGCGCGAAGGAAAGGTTGCCTTGAAGCCGTTTGTCTCCTCGCCGCTCGTCTCGCCGGGCACGGCCCTTGCGGGTACCGTCACCTTGCCGGGCGACAAGTCGATTTCCCATCGCGCCCTCATGCTGGGGGCGTTGAGCGTGGGCGAGACCGTCGTCGAGGGACTCCTCGAAGGGGAGGACGTGCTCCATACGGCAGCCGCACTCGCGGCTCTCGGCGCCGAGCTCGGCCGCGACGAGAGAGGCCTGTGGCACATCCATGGGCGCGGGGTGGGCGGCCTCGCCGAGCCCGCGGATGTGCTCGACCTGGGCAACTCCGGCACGGCGGCGCGCCTCTTGATGGGGCTCGCGGCGAGCCATCCTTTCGTCAGTTTCTTCACCGGCGACGCCTCGCTCCGCCGCCGTCCGATGCAGCGCGTCGCCGAGCCGCTCGAGCGCATGGGCGCGCGGCTCATCGCTCGCGAAGGATGCCGCCTGCCGCTCGCCGTCGTCGGCACGGCGGAGCCGCTCCCCCTCACCTATCGCGTGCCGGTGCCCTCTGCGCAAGTGAAGTCGGCGGTGCTCCTCGCGGGCCTGAATGCGCCCGGCGTCACCACCGTGATCGAGCCCGTGCCGACGCGCGATCACAGCGAGCGCATGCTGCGCGCCTTCGGTGCGGTGGTCGAGCTCTCCGAGCGCGACGATGGCGCCTTGGCCGTCATGCTCACCGGCCAGCCCGAGCTCAAGCCCCAGCGCCTCGCCGTGCCGGCCGATATCTCGTCCGCCGCCTTCGTGCTGGTGGCGAGCCTCTTGGTGCCGGGCTCGCGCGTCTCGCTCAAGGGTGTCGGCGTCAATCCCTTGCGCTGCGGCCTTTTGGCGACGCTCGCGGAGATGGGAGCCGAGCTCCGCCTCGAGAACAAGCGCGAGCAGGCCGGCGAGCCCGTCGCCGATCTCATCGTCGCGGCAGGCCGCTTGGAGGGCGTGCACGTGCTATCGGCGCGCGCGCCTTCGATGATCGACGAGTATCCGGCCCTCGCGGTCGCGGCGGCGATCGCGCGCGGCACCTCGCGCTTCGACGGCTTGGCCGAGCTCCGCGTCAAGGAGAGCGACCGGCTCTCCGCGATCGCAGCCGGGCTTGCCGCGAACGGCGTCAAAGTCGAGATCGAGGGCGACAGCCTGATCGTGCACGGCTCGGCCGGACCGGTCGCGGGCGGCGGGCTGGTCGAGACCCACATGGACCACCGTATCGCCATGGCCTTCCTCATCCTCGGGCTTGGCGCCAAGGCACCCGTCACCATCGATGACGGCGCCATGATCGACACCAGCTTTCCCGGTTTCGTCGCCCTCATGAACGGCCTCGGCGCGAGGATCGCAGCACCATGATCATCGCGGTGGACGGCCCGGCCGCCTCGGGCAAGGGCACGCTCGCACGCCGGCTCGCCGAGTACTTCGATCTGGCGCACCTCGACACCGGGCTCCTCTACCGCGCAGTGGGCCATGCCGTGCTCGAGGCCGGCGGCGATCCTGCCGACCCCAAAGCGGCCGAGGCTGCCGCGCGTGCCCTCACGCTTGCCGCCGTCAGCGATCCCGCCCTCCGCGGCGACGCGGCCGGCAACGCCGCCTCCCAAGTCGCCGTCCTTCCCGGCGTCCGCGCGGCCCTCGTCGAGCTGCAGCGCCGCTTCGCCCATAGCCCGCCCGGGGGGAAAAAGGGGGCGGTGCTCGACGGAAGGGATATTGGAACGATCATTTGCCCGGATGCCGAGGTCAAGCTCTACGTCACCGCAAGCCGCGAGGTGCGCGCCTGTCGGCGCCATAAGGAGTTGCTCAAGCGCGGGCTTGACAGTATATATGCCCGCGTCCTGCAGGACCTCGAGGAGCGCGATGCGCGGGATGCCGCGCGCGCGGCCGCACCGCTCAAGCCCGCGGCCGACGCTTTCGTGCTCGATACCAGCGCGCTCGATGCGGATCAGGCTTTCAAAGCCGCGGTCGACTACATCCTGAGCAAATGCGGCAACGCGCGCTGAGCGAGGCTTGCCGTGCAGGCGGAAACGCCCATGGGGTGGCGGGCGAGGATGCCACTCGGCGAAGACCGCCGGAGCCAACCGGCCGGCCGGAAATTTGAAGGAAGATTGGAGATTTTGATGACAGAGACCACCGCACAACCCGCGAGCGAGGAGAACTTCGGCGCTCTCCTCGAGGAGAGCCTCAAGACCATCGAGACCTTCGAGCATACCGTCGCCAAGGGCCGCGTCGTCGGCATCGAGGGCGATTTCGCCCTTGTCGACGTGGGCCTCAAGTCCGAGGGCCGCGTGCCGCTCAAGGAATTCAGCGGCCATGGCGGCGAGGCCAAGGTCGCGATCGGCGATCTCATCGACGTCTATGTCGAGCGCATCGAGGACAAGAACGGCGAGGCGGTGCTGAGCCGCGAGAAGGCGCGGCGCGAGGAGGCCTGGACCCAGCTCGAGAAGGCGTTCAAGGAGAACCAGCGCGTCAACGGCGTCATCTTCGGCCGCGTCAAGGGCGGCTTCACCGTCGACCTCTACGGCGCCGTCGCCTTCCTGCCGGGAAGCCAGGTCGACATCCGTCCGGTGCGCGACGTCTCGCCGCTGATGGGCCAGCCGCAGCCCTTCCAGATCCTCAAGATGGACCGCCAGCGCGGCAATATCGTGGTCTCCCGCCGCGCCGTGCTCGAGGAGACGCGCGCCGAGGCGCGCTCCGAGCTGGTCGCCAACCTCAAGGAAGGTCAGGTGCTCAAGGGTGTCGTCAAGAACATCACCGATTACGGCGCTTTCGTGGACCTCGGCGGCGTCGACGGGCTGCTCCACGTGACCGACATCGCCTGGCGCCGCATCAACCACCCCTCGGAAGCGCTCCACATCGGCCAGACCGTGGACGTGCAGGTGATCCGCTTCAACCCGGAGACCCAGCGCATCTCGCTCGGCATGAAGCAGCTCGAGGCCGATCCGTGGGAAGGGGTGGCGCTCAAATATCCGGTCGGCGCCAAGTTCAAGGGCCGCGTCACCAACATCACCGACTACGGCGCCTTTGTCGAGCTCGAGCCGGGGATCGAGGGCCTCGTCCACGTCTCCGAGATGAGCTGGACCAAAAAGAACGTGCATCCGGGCAAGATCATCTCGACGAGCCAGGAGGTCGAGGTGATGGTGCTCGACGTCGATCCGCAGAAGCGCCGCATCTCGCTCGGCTTGAAGCAGTGCCTGGAGAATCCGTGGGAAGGCTTCCTCGAGAAGTACCCGCAGCGCACCGAGCTCGAGGGCGAGATCAAGAACATCACCGAGTTCGGACTCTTCGTGGGCCTGCCCGGCGACATCGACGGCATGGTCCATCTCTCCGATCTCGACTGGAGCCGTCCCGGCGAGGAGGCGATCAAGGACTACAAGAAGGGCGACCGGGTGAAGGTGAAGGTGCTCGATGTCGACGTTGAGAAGGAGCGCATCTCGCTCGGCATCAAGCAGCTCACCGACGACCCCTTCGAGCGCGCGGCAACCGCGATCAAGAAAGGCGAGGTGGTGACCTGCACGGTCACCAAGGTGCTCGACAGCGGCATCGAGGTCGGGGTCGCCGACGGCGCCACCGGCTTCATCCGCAAGGCCGAGCTCTCGCGCGACCGCGTCGACCAGCGCCCCGACCGCTTCGCCGTGGGCGAGAAGGTGGACGCCAAGGTGATCAGCATCGACCGCGCGACGCGCCGCTACAGCCTCTCGATCAAGGCGCGCGAGATCGAGGAAGACAAGCAGGCGATGGCCCAATACGGCTCCTCCGACAGCGGCGCCTCACTGGGCGACATCCTGGGGGCAGCGCTCACGCGCGCCACCAAGGAGCGTGCCGCCAAGGGGAAAGGCAAGGACGAGGCCAAAGAAGAGAAGGAAGAGACGGAGGAAGAGGCCGAAGCCGCCGAGGAGGGCGAAGGCGAGAAATAGCCCGAGCGCTCTTCAAGAGATCGGGCGCGCCGCCTGGCACGGGCGGCGCGCCTTTTCTTTTTGCGCCGCTCTGCCGGGAGACGCGGCGGAAGAGGCGCGCGCGCCCGCGCCCGCCGCCCAATTCCACAAATCCTGCCCCCTTGCCCGCCTCTTCTCGACCCAAAAAGTCACGTTATCTTAAATACTTACCCTTGACGGGCGCGACTTGCTCTGGCACGCTCCGCAAAACTCGGCGCGCTTTGGTCGACAGGGGCCAAGAAGGGGGGCGAAGTCGATGACCAAGTCGGAGCTGATCCTGCGTATCGCCGAGCGCAACCCGCATCTCTATCAGCGGGACGTCGAGCGCATCGTGTCTACGATCTTCGACGAGATCTCCTCGGCCCTTTCGCAAGGCGACCGCGTCGAGTTGCGCGGCTTCGGCGCCTTCTCGGTCAAGAAGCGCGGCTCGCGCCTGGGGCGCAACCCGCGCACCGGCGAGTCCGTGGCCGTGAGCGAGAAGCACATCCCCTTCTTCAAGACCGGCAAGGAGCTGCGCGAGCGGCTCAATGGCAAGAGGTAGCGCCGCAGCAAGGGGACAACGCATCCTCGCGGCAGCGCTTGGATCAAGCTCATGAAGCTCCTCTCCTGGATCGCGGGTGCGCTTACGGCACTCGTTTTCGTCCTCTTTGCCGTCTCCAATCGCGCACCCGTGACGCTGCGCATCGAGCCCCTCCCTTTCACCCTCGAGCTGCCGCTCTACGCCGCGATCTTGGCGAGCCTCCTCTTCGGCTTCATTTTGGGCGGCATCGGCGCCTGGCTCGGCGGCGCGCGTACCCGCCGCCGCGCGCGCCGGGCCGAGGCCGAGGCCAAGCACCTCAAGGAGGAGCTCGCCGCGGCGAGGCAGCACCCGGGCGCCGATACCGCGGCGGCAAGCGCCGGCGAGACGAGGGACGCCGCTGCCCGCGCGTCAGCGCTGCCCACCTCCCCGCACACCAGCTAGGCAAGGCGAGAGCGAAGCGGAGAGCGAGCCATGCGCATGGTGACCGCGGCCGAGGTCGAGGCGGCACTCGAGGATCGCAACCTCATCGAGCGCTTGCGAGCCGCCTTCCGCGAGGGCTGCGCCATGCCGGTGCGCACGCACCACACGGTCAAGGTGCCCGGAGCACCCGAGGCAACGCTCCTCTTCATGCCGGCCTGGCAGGAAGGGCGCCACATCGGCGTCAAGCTCGTCACCGTCTTTCCCGGCAATGCGGCCAAGGGCAAGCCGAGTGTCGAGGGCATCTACGTGCTGCTCGACGGTTGCTCGGGGCGAGTGCTCGCGCTCATGGACGCGCCCACCTTGACCGTGCGGCGCACCGCCTGCGCCTCTGCCCTTGCTGCAAGCTATCTTGCGCGCGAGCACGCGGCACGGCTCCTCATGGTCGGCACGGGTGCCCTTGCCCCCCACCTCGTGCGCGCGCATAGCACGGTACGGCCGATCCGCGAGGTGGCGATCTGGGGCCGCCATCCCGAGAAGGCAGAGGCGCTTGCCAAGCGGCTCGCCCGGCCCGGCCTCGCCGTGCGCGCGAGCGGCGATCTCGCGGCGGAGGTAGCTCAGGCGGACGTGATCTCCTGCGCCACCATGACGACGGAGCCGCTCATCCGCGGGCGCTGGCTCGTGGCCGGCCAGCATCTCGATCTCGTCGGCGCCTACACGCCCGCGATGCGCGAGGCGGACGACGAGGCGGTGCGGCGCTGCCGCGTCTTCGTCGATACGCGGGCGGGGGCCACCAAGGAGGCCGGCGACGTCGTCCAGCCGCTCAGGAACGGCACGCTCGCCGAGGCCGGCATCGAGGGCGACCTCTACGAGCTTTGCCGGGGCGAGCGGCCGGGGCGTCGCAGCGACGAGGAGATCACTTTCTTCAAGTCCGTCGGTGCGGCGCTCGAGGATCTGGCCGGCGCCGAGCTCGTGCTCGAGCGGGTCGGCGCCTAGAGCCAGCCTTCAAGAACCCGAGCGTCACCCCCACCCCAACCCTCCCCCTTCGAGGGGGAGGGGGATATTGTTGCCATGCCATGCACTTCCCCTCCCCCCTTGAGGGGGAGGGTCAGGGTGGGGGGCGTATCACGCGCCCATGTGTCCGGGCCTAGCGTCTTCCGCTTCCCTAGGGCGCTCTGCTATAGAGGCCCGCCATGAGCGCGGAAAGCACGCTTAAGCCGGCCGAGCGCATCTTCGTCGCCCTCGATTTGACCGATCTCGAGCGCGCAAGCGCACTCGCGCGCGAGCTCAAGGGCGCCATCGGCGGCATCAAGATCGGCCTCGAGCTCTTCAGCGCCCGCGGCGTCGAGGCGGTGCGCGAGCTGCGAGCCGAGGGGCTGCCGCTCTTCCTCGACCTCAAGCTCCACGACATCCCGAATACGGTGGCGAGTGCGGTGCGTGCGCTCCTGCCGCTCGAGCCGGCGCTCTTGACGCTCCATGCCTCGGGCGGGCCGGCCATGCTGCGCGCCGCGGCCGCAGCCGCGCAAACGGCGGGCCCGCGCCGGCCGCGTCTGCTCGCGGTCACGGTGCTCACCAGCCTCGACGAACGCGACTTGCGCGGCGTCGGCCAAGAGGGGCCGATTGCAGCACAGGTGCTGCGTCTCGCCGAGCTCGCGCAAGGGGCGGGTATCGACGGGGTCGTCTGCTCGCCGCAGGAGGTCGCCGCCCTGCGCGCCAATTGCGGCCCCGGTTTCATTCTGGCGGTGCCGGGCATCCGTCCGGCCTGGGCTCAAGCGGACGACCAGAAGCGAGTCACAACGCCCAAGGAGGCGCTTGCAGCGGGTGCCGATTATCTCGTCATCGGGCGGCCGATCACTCAAGCCCCTTCGCCGCGCGCGGCGGCCGCGCGCATCGTTGCCGAGCTCGCCGGCCCATGAGCGTGAGCGTCAAGATTTGCGGGGTCAACAGCCGTGCCGCGGCCGAATGCGCGGCGAGCGGGGGTGCTGCCTTCATCGGCTTCGTCTTCTACCCGCCCTCGCCGCGCTACGTCACCCCTGAGGAGGCTGCCGATCTCGCGCGCGCGGTGCCGCCCGGTGTGGAGCGCGTCGGCCTCTTCGTCGATGCGGACGACGCAACCCTCGGCCACGCCATCGAGCTCGCCGGCCTCGGCCTCCTCCAGCTCCACGGCGGGGAGACGCCGGAGCGCGTCGCGGCCGTCCGGAAGCGCTTCTCCGTGCCGGTCATGAAAGCGATCAGGGTGGCGGGCCCGGAGGACGTGGGCGAGGCCGAGCGCTTCGCGGGCGTGGTCGATTGGCTGCTCTTCGATGCGCTGCCGCCCAAGGCCATGACGCGAGCGCTCCCCGGCGGCAATGCGCTGAGTTTCGACTGGCGCCTCATTGCCGGCCGGCGCTGGAGCAAGCCCTGGATGCTCTCGGGCGGCTTGACGGCGGATAATTTGGCGGAGGCGGTCAAGACCAGCGGTGCTGCCGTGGTCGACGTTTCCTCAGGTGTCGAGGACCGTCCCGGCCACAAGGACCCCGAGCGCATCGCGGCCTTCCTCGCCGCAGCACGGCGGCTCTGAGGCCGCCATGGCGGAGGAGGAGAGCGCCAGCGCACCCCGCATCGCCGGTCTCCGCCGCGCCTCGGCCGAGGACGTGCCCGCCATCGCGGCACTCGTGCGCGCCGCCTACAGCAAATACGTGCCTCGCCTAGGCCGCACGCCCAAGCCGATGATGGCGGACTACAGTGTCTCGATCGCCCGGCATCAGGTCTGGGTCCTCGAGGAGAAAGGCACGCTCATCGCCGTCCTCGAGCTCATTCCGGACCCCGGTCATCTCCTCATCGAGAACATAGCCCTCCTACCCGCGCACCAGGGACGCGGCCTCGGCCGCAAGCTCATGGCCTTCGCCGAAGAGGAGGCGCGCCGCCAAGGTGCCGGCGAAATGCGCCTCTACACCAACGAGGCCTTCAGCGAGAACCTGGCCTTCTATAAGCGACTCGGTTACCGCGAGACCGATTACGAGCCCTTCGAGGGCACCGAGCTCGTGCATCTGGCGAAGCGGCTCTCGCCCGGTCATTCCAAGAAGTGAGCGTGCCACGCCGCCCCCTTCGACTTTGACCTTTGCCGCCCCTTGTGCTTCATTCGCGGCCTTGGGCAACCTCTCATAGAGCGCCATGAGCACGCCGAAGCCGCGGCCCATCGAGAAGCCGAACACCTACCGCGCCGGCCCGGACGAGCGCGGCCATTTCGGCATTTACGGCGGCCGATTCGTGGCCGAGACGCTGATGCCGCTCCTCTTCGAGCTCGAGGCCGCCTACCGCGAGGCCAAGGCGGATGCCGGCTTCAAGGCCGAGCTCGACCGCTACCTCTCGCACTACGTCGGCCGCCCGAGCCCGCTTACGCTCGCCGAGCGTCTCGGCGCCGAGCTCGGCGGTGCCAAGATTTATCTCAAGCGCGAGGACCTCAACCACACGGGTGCGCACAAGATCAACAATTGCATGGGGCAGATCCTGTTGGCGCGGCGCATGGGCAAGACGCGGATCATCGCCGAGACGGGTGCTGGCCAGCACGGCGTCGCCGCCGCCACGGTCGCCGCACTGTTCGGGCTGCCCTGCACCGTCTATATGGGCGCCGTCGATATCGAGCGGCAGAAGCCCAATGTCTTCCGCATGCGCCTCCTTGGCGCCGAGGTGAAGACGGTCAACTCCGGCTCCGCCACGCTCAAGGATGCCATGAACGAGGCCTTGCGCGACTGGGTCGCCAACGTCGCGGACACCTACTACCTCATCGGCACGGTCGCGGGTCCCCACCCTTACCCGGCACTCGTGCGCGATTTTCAGCTCGTCATCGGCAACGAGGTGCGCGAGCAAATCCTGGCGCTCGAAGGGCGGCTCCCCGACACGCTCGTCGCTTGCGTCGGCGGCGGCTCGAATGCCATGGGGCTCTTCCATCCCTTCCTCGACGACGCCGGCGTCGCCATCGTAGGCGTGGAGGCGGCGGGCCACGGCCTCGAGACGGGCAGGCACGCCGCATCCATGCTGGGCGGGCGGCCGGGCGTGCTGCACGGCAACCGCACCTATCTCCTGCAGGACAGCGACGGGCAGATCAGCGAGGCGCACTCGATTTCGGCCGGGCTCGACTATCCCGGCGTCGGACCGGAGCACGCCTGGCTCAGGGATACGGGACGCGTCAGCTATGTTGCGATCACGGACCGCGAGGCGCTCGATGCCTTTCAGCGCTTGAGCCGGCTCGAGGGCATCATCCCGGCGCTCGAATCGGCCCATGCGCTCGCTTACGTCGGCAAGATCGCCCCCACACTCGCGCGCGATCATCTCGTCGTCGTCTGCCTCTCGGGACGCGGCGACAAGGACATCTTCACGGTCGCCGATCATCTCGGTGCGCGGCTATGAAAGCGCCCGCAGAGAGCCGTCAGGAGAACCGCATCGCGCGCCGCTTCGCAGCACTCAAGGCCGAGGGCCGCGCCGGGCTCGTCACCTTCATCACCGCGGGCGATCCGGACGGCGACACCTCGCTCGCCCTGCTCGAGGCCCTCCCCGCGGCAGGCGCCGACCTCATCGAGCTCGGCATGCCGTTCTCCGATCCCATGGCGGACGGGCCCGCGATACAGGCAGCGGGCCAGCGCGCGCTCAAGGCCGGCATGACGCTCAGGAAAACGCTTGCCATGGCGCAGAGCTTCCGCGCCGGC
>DATNIJ010000102.1:0-21944 GCA_035604475.1 Alphaproteobacteria bacterium | reverse complement strand
AGCAATGCCGCGGCGATCATTGCGGCTGGCTCTTCTTCGATACCACCAAGAACAAGAGCCGGCGCTGGTGCGAAATGGAGGTCTGCGGCAACCGCGCCAAGCAGCGCCGCTTCCATCGCCGCAGGGCCGGCCGGCCCGAAGGCGATTGAGACCGCGCATTCCCAGATCGAATCGCTGAAGATCATCGTTTGCGATTGTTTTTCCGTTGGCGCCGCGCGCGCGAGCACCCCACCGGTGCCATGCCGAATTCAGATGACCGCGCTCGGCCGTCGTCGCCGCATCTTGGCCCCGCGTCCTCAGGGGAGGCCTTATCCGGAGGATGCGCAGAGGTAGGGCCGGACATTGACGGAACGGACGGGGCCAGGCGATCAGGAGTGTTGTTTTGAACGGCGGACAGCTCTTACGATACGCTATCGGCAATGTTATTGCGGACAATATCCGCCCGAGGCGCCCGACGTCCCGAAATCGCCGCAAGGCGCGATGCGTGGAGTTTCCACCAGCCGATGGCCACGACTGCTCCCCCACCCTCTGCAAGTGCTTTGCCCGCCAAATCGGCAGCTGCGGCGAAGGATGATGTGCCGAGCGGCCTCAAGAGCGACGAGGCCCGCCGTCGGCTGGAGACGTTCGGTCCAAACGCAACGCCTGACACGACCGCGCAGCCGCTGCGTAGGGCGCTGGGCAAGTTCTGGGCGCCCGTTCCATGGATGCTCGAGGCTGCGGTCGTGCTCCAATTTGCGCTTGGTGACTTCGCAGAGGCCGGAATCATCGCCGGTCTCCTGGTATTCAACGCCGTTCTCGGGCTTCTCCAGGAGGGGCGCGCCCAGGCAACCCTTGCCGCACTGAAGTCGCGGCTCGCGCTGACCGCGTCCGTCCGGCGCGACGGCGGATGGGCGACCGTGCCCGCTGCCGAGCTGGTGCCGGGCGACGTGGTGAAGCTTTCTCTCGGTGGCGTGGTTGCCGCGGATGCGCGCATCACCGCGGGAGAAGTCCTGCTCGACCAATCCATGCTCACCGGCGAATCGGTGCCCATCGAAGCTGGTCCGGGCCTAGAAACATATGCAGGCGCGCTGGTACGGCGCGGCGAGGCGGTGGCGGAGGTCACGGCGACCGGAGCGCGTACCAAGTTCGGCCGCACCGCGGAGCTCGTCCGCACCGCCCATGTCGTGAGCTCCCAGCAGAAGGCCGTGCTGCGCGTGGTGCGCAATCTCGCCGCGTTCAACGGCGTCGTCATCGCGATGCTGGTGGCCTATGCCTACTTCCTCAAGATGCCCCTCGCCGAGATCATTCCCCTCGTCCTCACGGCGGTCCTCGCCTCGATACCGGTGGCCCTGCCGGCCACCTTCACCCTTGCGTCTGCGCTCGGCGCGCGGGTTTTGGCAAAGCTGGGCGTCCTTCCGACCCGCCTCTCCGCGGTGGACGAAGCGGCGACGATGGACGTCTTGTGCGCCGACAAGACAGGCACGCTGACGCAGAACGCGCTGACGGTGACGACCGTTCGTCCTATGCCTGGCATCGACGCTGCGCGCGTTCTGGCGCTGGCCGCACTCGCCAGCTCGGATGGCGGGCAGGACCCGGTAGATGCGGCCATTCGCGCCGCCGGCGGCGGCAAGGGTGCTGCCGATGCGCCGCGAATTGTCAAGTTCGTGCCGTTCGATCCGGCGACGAAGATGTCCGAGGCGACGGTCGCGCAGTCGGGCGGCGGCACCGAACGTGTCGTGAAGGGCGCCTATGCCGCGGTCGTCACGCTCGCCCAGCCGTCGCCGAGCGCGAGCGCGGCGGCGAACGAGCTTGAGGGACAGGGTTTCAGAGTGCTCGCGGTTGCGGCCGGAGCGCCGGCGGCGATGAAGCTGACCGGTCTCATAGCACTCAGCGACCCGCCTCGCGCGGACTCGGCAGCACTCGTCAGCGAACTGCATGGCTTGGGCGTGCGTACCGTGATGGTGACGGGGGACGCGCCGGCGACGGCGGCCATCGTGGCGCACGCGGTGGGGCTCGATGGCGCCGTCTCGCCGCCGGGGCCGATCCCCGAGGTCGTCCGCCCCGAAGAGTTCGCGGTCTTCGCCGGTGTCCTGCCGGAGGACAAGTACAAGCTCGTCAAGGCGTTCCAGAAGGGCGGCCATACCGTCGGCATGTGCGGCGACGGTGCCAACGACGCGCCGGCGCTACGCCAGGCGCAGATCGGAATCGCGGTCTCGACGGCAACCGACGTCGCCAAATCGGCCGCTGGCATGGTGCTGACCGAGCCCGGCTTGGCCGGCATCGTTGCCGCGGTCAAGGAAGGGCGAGTGACGTTCCAGCGCATCCTGACCTACACGCTGAACTCCATCATCAAGAAGATCGTGACGGTGCTCTTCCTGATACTCGGGCTGATCATGACGGGGCACGCGATTCTGACCCCGCTGCTGATGGTCATCGTGATGGTCATCGGCGATTTCCTCGCCATGTCGTTGACGACGGACAACGTGCGGCCGTCCCCGCTGCCGAATGCCTGGCGCATCGGCAGCTTGACGATGGCGGGCGTCATCATGGGCATCTGCCTCTTGGCCTTCTGCACCACTGTCCTGGCGGTCGGCGAATTCCGAATGAATCTCGGAACCCGGGCGCTGAGAACGCTCGCCTTTGCAGCCTTGGTCTTCGGGAGTCAGGCGACGCTCTACGCCATTCGCCAACGCCGGCACTTGTGGGGCTCCCCTCCGAGCTTCTGGCTTGCCGCGTCGTCCGTAGCCGATGTACTCATCGCCTCGACATTGGCCGTCGGCGGGATCGCCATGGCGCCCTTGCCGTTCTTGCTCGTAGCCGGCACGCTTGCCGCGGCGGCTGCCTTCGCCGTCATCTTGGATTTCGTGAAGGGTCCGGTTTTTGGCCGCCTTGGGATCACCTAGAGCGCGAACAGCCGCCGAAAGGATAGGGATGAAGATCAATTCAAAGGATTTTCGGGTGCGGGAAGGAGACGAGGTCAATCTCAAAAAGTGGCCGACGATGGTCGATCCCGCATACAAGTCGAAAGAGCAATACGAGGAACTTCTGAGAGAGCACGTTGCGCAACTAAGCTCGCAACAGAAGCTTCTCTATGCGTCCAATCGCTATGCCGTCCTGCTGATTTTTCAGGCCATGGATGCGGCCGGGAAAGACGGCGCCATCAGGCACGTGATGTCCGGGGTCAATCCGCAAGGCTGCCAGGTGTTCAGCTTCAAGCATCCCAGCCCTGCGGAACTGCAGCACGATTTCCTCTGGCGCACCACCCGCGATCTGCCGGAGCGCGGGCGGATCGGCATCTTCAACCGATCCTATTACGAGGAGGTGCTGATCGTCCGCGTGCATCGCGAGATTCTCCGCAGCGAAGGGCTCCCGGACGATTCGTATGACGACAAGGCGGTCTGGCGCGACCGCTATCGTTCGATCGAGAATTTGGAGAGACATCTCCATGTCAACGGAACCCGCATCGTGAAGTTCTACCTCCACCTCTCGAAGGAGGAGCAGCGAAAGCGCTTCCTCGAACGCATCGATGAGCCGGAAAAGAACTGGAAATTCAGCCTCGCGGACATCGAGGAGAGGAAATTCTGGAAGCAGTACATGACGGCCTATGAGGAATGCCTCGGTGCGACGAGCACCCGGGAGGCACCTTGGTATGTCGTTCCCGCCGACGACAAGGAGAACGCTCGGCTGATCGTATCGCAGATCATCCTCGATACGCTCGAAGGACTCAAAATGACTTACCCCAAAACGAGCGCAAAGCACCGGCGGGAATTGCAGTCGATCCGCAAGCGGCTCGTAAAGTGAGATATGGAGTGCGCTCGCGCCGGAAGGTCGCGATCAAGGAGAGGACGATGTATACCCACATCCTGATACCAACGGACGGCTCGGAGCTCGCCGGCAAGGCTGTCCGGCACGGCATCGGCTTGGCCAAGCGGATCGGCGCCAAAGCCACCGTGTTGACGGTCTTGCCGCCTTTTCATGTGCTCACGACCGACACGCAGATGCTCGCGGACACGGCGGCTCAGTACAACGCGCGCATGCGGGAGCATGCCGAGAAAACGCTTGGCGCTGTTGCCAAAGCCGCGAGGAGGGCGGGGGTCGCGTGCGACACGCTCCACGTCGAGCACGAGCATCCCTACCAGGCGATCATCGCGACCGCCAGATCGAAACACTGCGACCTTATCGTCATGGCCTCGCACGGCCGCCACGGCATCTCCGCGATCGTACTCGGCAGCGAGACGGTCAAGGTCCTCACGCACTCCAAGATCCCGGTGCTCGTCCATCGCTGAGCCCTCATGGCGATTCGCAGGGGAGTTCCACCAGTCATGATCGCCTCGAAAGAAAGACCCCGTCAGCCATAGAGGGAGCCGACGGGGCCGGCCGGCCCGAAGACGATTGAGCAGAGGCGGCGCCTCCGCTTAAGAGCTGTGAGAATTATTTTGCTGGTTCGTCATTCCGGACAAGCAAATCCTTGTGCAGCAAGGATTTGCGCGATCCGGAATCCATGGCCGGACGAGCGCGCGCGGGAGCCATGGATTCCGGATAGCAAGGCTCGCGACCGGGAAAAGCTTGGCTTTTCCCGGGCTCGCCTAAGCTTCCGGAATGACGCCGAACTTGAATCTCTGCAGGCCTTATTTCGCCTTGTAGGCCTTCGCCTCGGCGGCGATCTTCGCCGCATCGAAGCTGTTGATCTCGTCGACCAGGTCGTTGGTGACGAGCTCGCTTGCCGGCACTTCCGCCTTGACGACGCCGTTCTTCAAGAGGAACGCCTCGTAGGCGGCGTAGTCCTCGACCGGGCTCTCGCCCCAGTGCGTGACCCCGCCGGCCTCGAGCCGCCAATGCGCGATGCGCGCTTCGAGCGCCTTCACGTCGTCGCGCACCGCGTCCGCCTCGCTCTTGCCGGTCGGCTTGGTCTGCGGATACACCTCGTAAAGTATCCTGACGGCGGCCTCCGGGTTGTTCATCGCGAAGATCGTCCCCCGCGCGTAGCCCTTGGCAAGGCCGACGGCCTGCGCGCGGTTTTCCTTGAGCGTCTCCTCGAGTGCTAAGAACCCGTTCGAGGGATATTTGGCGATCGGGCCGGTATCCAAGAGACGCAAGGGCTGGCCGGCGTTCTCGATGAGCGCGTATTGGACGTCGTAGAGCGAGAGCGCATCGACCTGCTTCGAGCGCACGAGGGCTGCCGCCTGCCCCGCCTCGCCCACCACCACGATCTGCGCCTCCTTGTCCGGGTCGATCCCGTACATGCCGAGAAGTGCCCGTGCCACTTGCACGCCGGCCGACGACATCGACTGCACGCCGATCTTCTTGCCCTTGAGCTCCTTCGCGTCCTTGATCGGGCTGTCGGCGGGCACGGCGATGCCGTAGATGTTGCCCTGATAGGCGGTATAGAAGATCTTGGCCTTCACCCCCTCGGAGCGGATGGTGATGAGCGGCTCGACGGACGGCAGCGCGTAGGGCAGGTCGCCCGTCGCCACCTCCTTGACGCAATCGGTCGAGCCGGGTAGGGGCACGAGCTGCACCTTGAGGCCGGCCTCGGCGAACCAGCCCATCTTGGTCGCGATCGCGAAGGGGGCCGTGGCCGAGCTCACGGTGCGCGCGCACCAGCCCACCTTGATCGTGGTCTCGGCCGCGAGTGCGGCTTGCGCTGAAAGCATCAAGCCGAGTGCCGCGAGCGGCCCGGCGAGGCGATCGAGCTTCATAGTTTTCCTCCCTTGGCGGAAGCGCCTATATCGGTGCTCTTCTGAGAGGGGTCCCAGAACAGCACGCGGCGGCGGATCCAGACGATAGCACCGTTGAGCCCGAGCCCCATGACGGCGAGGATGAAGAGCACTGCGAACTGGCCCGCCACGTCCATCGAGAAATTCATGCTCTGGATGAGCATGCCGAGGCCGGACTCGGCACCTACGAACTCGGCCACGATCGCGCCGATCAACGAGAAGACCATCGCGACCTCGAGCCCCGCCATGATGAAGGGAAGGGCTGTAGGCAGCCGCAGCATCCAGAAGATCTGCGACTCCGTCGCCGCAAGCGAGCGCATCAGGTCGACGTGATCCTCGTCCGCCGAGCGCAGGCCGACGATGGTGTTGACGAGGAGCGGGAAAAAGGCGACGAGTGCCGCACTCACCACCTTCGAGGTGAGGCCGAGGCCGAACCAGACGATGATGAGCGGGGCAAGCGCTACCTTCGGCATCGACTGGAACATCACGATATAGGGGTAGAGGAAATATTCGACGGCGCGGCTCACCGCGACGGCGGTGCCGAGCACGAAGGCGAGTAGGGAGCCGAACGCGAAGCCGAGCAGCGTCTCGGCGAGCGTCACCCAGAAATTGTCGAGATAGACCCCGCTCACGGCACCGCGATAGAGGGCCATGATCGCGCGGGAAGGTGCGGGCAGGATGAAGGCGGGCACGTCGAAGAGCCGCACGGCCGCCTCCCAGAGCGCAAGCGAGATGACGAGCAGCAGCACGCGGATCGCCATGTTGCGCGGGCTTTTCATCCGCTTATCCGCCCAACTCGCCCTTGGCGTTGAAATGGGCGCGAATGCGCCGGACAAGCGCGCCGAACTCGACGCTGGCGCTCATGTCGAGCGAGCGCGGCCGCGGCAGGGCGACCGAGACCGCGTCCATGATCCGTCCCGGCCGCGGCGTCATGACCAGGACGCGGTCGGCGAGGAAGACCGCCTCGGCGATCGAATGGGTGATGAAGAGCACGGTCTTGCGCCGCTCGAGCCAGATGCGCTGGAGCTCGAGGTTCATGCTCTCGCGCGTCATGGCGTCGAGCGCGCCGAACGGCTCGTCCATGAGCAGCATGGCGGGATCGTGGATGAGGCCGCGGGTGATGGCGACGCGCTGCTGCATGCCGCCGGAGAGCTCCCAGGGATAGCGGTGCTCGAAGCCCTCGAGTCCGACGAGGGCGAGGAGCTCGAGCGCGCGCGGCCGCATCCGCTCGCGTCCCAGCCTCTGCACGTCGACCGGCAGCAGCACGTTGTCGAGCACGGAACGCCAGGGGAAGAGCACGGGCGACTGGAAGACGACGCCGATGTCGCGCCGCGGCCCGCTGATCGCCGTCCCGCCGAGATCGGCCCCGCCTTGCGATGCCGCGATGAGGCCGGCGAGAATCTTGAGGAGCGTGGACTTGCCGCAGCCAGAGGGCCCCACCACGGCGACGAACTCCCCCTCGGCCACGCTGAAGTCGATGTCGTCCAACGCCAGCACCGGGCCGCGTGAGGTCTCATACTGCTTGCTGAGCCGCTTGACGGCGATCATCTCGCCGGCCGTGCCCGCCATCTCTCCTCCCGACGCGGCCTCTCCTCTGCCGCTTGCCCCTACTATCAAGCTGGCGTGCCCGCAAGGCAACAGGGAAGCCGCCCAAGGAAACCGCCCTCAGCAAGGCCGGAATCGGCGCGAGCTTTTCGCCATTGACGCGGTCAAGGGGCGGATGACAGTCTGCCGCCTCCGAGCCTCCCGACAACGTGCGTCCCGCCCCATGTTGCGCACCTCATGACCGAGCCCGTCCTCCCAGCGAGCCCACCGCGCGCGCTCGGCGGCGAATCGGTGTTGCGCGCCGTGTTCTACATGATGCTGGCCGTGACGGCGTTCCCCTTCCTCAGCGCCTCCGTGAAGTACCTCGGCCGCATCTACCCGATGCCCGAGATTTTCTGGGCGCGCTATGCCGGACACGTCCTCTTCTGCCTGATCGTCTTCTTGCCGCGCCGGGGCCTCACGGTCCTCGCGACCAAGCATCCCGGCGCTCAGCTCATGCGCTCGGTCCTCCTCTTCGGCGCCTCGGCCTTCTACTTCCTCGGCCTCCTGACCGTGGCGCTGCCGACCGCGAGTGCGATTGCCTTCGCGGGCCCCATCATCGTGACGGCACTCTCGGTGCCCATGCTGGGCGAGAAGGTCGGCCCGCGGCGTTGGACGGCGGTGATCGTGGGCTTTGCCGGAGCCCTCCTCATCATCCGGCCCGGCACGGACGTGATGCAGTGGGGTGCCGTGCTCGTGCTGCTCGACGCGCTCTGCTATGCGGTCTATCAGATTCTCTCGCGCAAGGTCGGCAGCACGGACCCCGCCGCGGTCTCGATCACGCTTGCCGGCCTGGGCGGCCTCGCCATCTCGACCGTCATCCTGCCCTTCTCGCCGCTCGTCCTGCCGGCGACGCTCTTCGACTGGCTCGTCTTCGCCGGCGTAGGGATCTTCGGGCTCGTCGGACATTATTTCGTCATCAAGGCGGTGCAGTGGGGCTCGGCCTCGCTTTGCGCGCCCATGGGCTACGGCGAGCTCATCGGGTCCACCCTCTTGGGCTACCTCTTCTTCGCCGAGTTTCCCGACCTCGCGACCTGGATCGGGGCGGCCGTCATCGTCGCGAGCGGCCTCTACATCACCTACCGCGAGCACAAGCTGCAACGGCGCGGGCGCGCGGCGGCAACACCTGCCTGATCCCCTCACCCAGCTCCGTCTAAGCTCGGCTTCGCCTCGCTAAGACTGCGCATCCCTCTCCCCCTTCAGGGGGAGAGGGTTGGGTGAGGGGGCGCCTTGCGCTCCTCGCGGATCATGTCCGCGGCCTTTTCCGCGATCATGATGGTGGGCGAGTTGGTGTTGCCCGAGGTGATGGTCGGCATGATCGAGGCGTCGACCACGCGCAGGCCTAGGATCCCGTGCACGCGCAGGCGCTCGTCGACCACGGCAAGCGGGTCGCGCCCCATCTTGCAGGTCCCGACGGGGTGGAAGATGGTCGTCCCGATGTTGCCCGCCTCGCGCGCGAGCTCCTCGTCGCTCTCGTATTGGCTGCCCGGCCGGAACTCCTCGGGCTCGAAGCGCGCGAGTGCCGGTGCTGCGCAAATGCGGCGCGTGAGCCGCATCGCCGTCGCGGCCACCTGGCGGTCGGTGGCACTCGCGAGATAGTTGGGCTGGATCGCCGGGTGGGCCCTGGCGTCGGCCGACTTGATGCGCACGAAGCCGCGGCTCTCGGGCCGCAGATTGCAGACCGAGGCGGTGAAGGCGGGGAAGGGATGCGGCGGCTCGTCGAAGCGGTCGAGGCTCAAGGGCTGGATGTGATACTCGAGGTTGGGCATCTCGCGGCTCGCGTCGCTCTTGGCGAAGCCGCCGAGCTGGCTCGGCGCCATGGCGAGCGGGCCGCGGCGGAAGAGGAGATACTCGATCCCCATCCAGGCCCGTCCGAACAGGCTGTTGGCCTGCTCGTTGAGCGTGCGCGTGTGCTTGACCTTGTAAGCCATGCGGATCTGCAGATGGTCCTGCAGGTTCTCGCCGACCCCGCCGAGCTCGTGGACGAGGGGGATGCCGTGCGCCTGGAGAAGCGCCGCCGGCCCGATGCCCGAGAGCTGGAGGAGCTGCGGCGAGCCCACGGAACCGGTTGCGAGGATGAGCTCGCCGCGGGCGGCGGCGTAGGCGGGCCTACCATCGTGGGAGAACTCGATGCCGACCGCGCGCCGCCCCTCGAGGCGGATGCGCGTCGCTTGCGCGCGCGTGAGCACGGTCAGGTTCGCGCGCCCGCGTGCCGGCTTGAGGAAGGCCTTGGCCGTGCTCCAGCGCACGCCGCGCCGCTGGTTGACCTGGAAGTAGCCGCAGCCCTCGTTGTCGCCGCGGTTGAAGTCGTCGCAGTTGCGGATGCCGACCTCGGCCGCCGCCGCGCGGAAGGCGTCGAGAATCTCCCAGGAGAGCCGCATCTCCTCGACCCGCCATTCCCCGCCGGCGCCGTGGAACTCGTCGGCCCCGCGCACCTGGTCCTCGGAGCGCTTGAAATAGGGCAGCACGTCGTCCCAGGCCCAGCCGGGATTGCCCATTTGGCGCCACTGGTCGTAGTCGCGCGCCTGGCCGCGCATGTAGATCATGCCGTTGATCGAGGAGCAGCCGCCCAAGACGCGCCCGCGCGGATAGTTGAGCGCGCGCCCGTTGAGCCCGGCCTCGGGCTCGGTCTTGAAGCACCAGTCGGTGCGCGGATTGTTCTGGGTGTAGAGGTAGCCGATCGGGATGTGGATCCAGAGGTAGTTGTCCTTCCCGCCCGCCTCGAGCAGCAGCACGGAGGTGTTGGGCTCCGCCGAGAGCCGGTTGGCGAGCACGCAGCCCGCGGAGCCCGCGCCGACGATCACGTAATCGAAGCTGCCGACCTCGTTCATCGCCGGCTCTGCCATCGCGGCACCTCTCCGTCTCTTAGCCGTTCTCCCTCATCATAGCGCCGGCCCTGGCCGATTTCGAGGAAACGCTGTAGGACTCGGGCCGCAGCTGGCCCGGGGCCGCGCCCGGCCGCGGGCCGAAGCAACCGAAGGGGGAAATCATGGACGACATCGCCTTTGCCTCGGCCAAGCGCCTGGCCGCCCTCATCCGCCGCAAGAAGCTCGGCTGCCTCGAGCTGCTCGAGCATTATCTCGGCCGCGTCGAGCGTTATAATCCGCGGCTCAACGCCATCATCGCGACCGACCTCCCGGCGGCGCGGAAGCGCGCCCGTGCTGCCGACACCGCACTCGCCAAGGGCCAAATATGGGGCCCGCTCCACGGCGTGCCCATGACCATCAAGGAATCCTTCGATGTCGCCGGCATGCCCACGACCTGGGGGCTGCCCGAGCTCAAGGACAACCGGCCCAAGGCAAACGCGCTCGCGGTCGACCGCCTGCTCGAGGCGGGCGTCGTCCTCTTCGGCAAGACGAACGTGCCCGTTTGGCTCGCCGACTGGCAAAGCTACAACGACATCTACGGCACCTCGAACAATCCCTGGGACCGGAGCAAGGTGCCCGGCGGTTCGTCGGGCGGCTCGGCGGCGGCGCTTGCCGCGGGCCTCACGGGAATCGATGCCGGCAGCGACATCGGCTCGTCGATCCGAAATCCGGCGCATTATTGCGGCGTCTTCGGCCTGAAGCCGACCTACGGCATCTGCCCGCCGCGCGGACAAGCGCTGCCGGGCCGGGTCTCGCAGAGCGACATCTCCGTCATCGGACCGCTCGCGCGCAGTGCCGACGATTTGGCACTCGCCCTCGCCGCAATGGCCGGACCCGACGAGATTGACGGCGCCGGCTATCAACTCCGCCTGCCGCAGCCGCAAAAACGCGAGCTCCGCCAGTTCAAGGTCGCCCTCATGCTGGACGACGCCAACGCCGAGGTCGACCGCGAGGTGCAGGACCAGCTGCAGAGGCTCGCGGATTTCCTCGCCAAGAGGAAGGTGAAGGTGAGCGACAAGGCGCGCCCCGCGATCGACACGGGACAGGCCAACCGCGTCTATATCATGCTGCTGCGCGCCGCGACCGCGGGCCGGCAGACGCGCGAGCAATTCGCCAAGGCGCTCGAGACCGCGAAGACGCTCGATCCCGCCGACGAGAGCTACTTCGCGCGCATGACGCGCGCCAACACGATGCCGCATCGCGATTGGCTCGCCTTCAACGAGGAGCGCCACCGGATGCGCTGGAAATGGCACGCCTTCTTCCAGGACTACGACCTGCTGCTCTCGCCCGTGGCCGCCTCCGCCGCCTTCCCGCACGACCACAAGGGCGAGCGCTGGCAGCGCAGCGTGGTCGTCAACGGCAAGAAGGTGCCGACGACCGACCAGCTCTTCTGGGCCGGCTACTCCTGCGTCGCCTATCTGCCCGCGGCCGTCGCCCCCATCGGCTTCAACCCCAAGGGGCTGCCGATCGGCGTGCAGATCGTGGGACCGCAATACGGCGACCGCACGTGCATCACCTTCGCCAAGCTGCTCGAGCGGGAATACCACGGCTTCGTCGCCCCGCCGGGATATGCGTGAAGGCGCGCGCGGAGCGCATGTTGTAGGATGGCGCCGACGCCACCGAGGTTGATTTGGAGGATTACCACTGATGAGCAAGCGGACGGTCAAGCGGGGACTCCCGCCCATGCATCCTGGCGAGCTGCTGCGCGAGGATGTCGTCCCGGCCCTGGGGCGCTCCCGTGTCGAGATCGCGCGCCTTCTTGGCGTGTCCCGGCAGACCCTGCACGCGATCCTGACCGAGCGCGCGCCGGTGACGCCCGAAATGGCGCTACGGCTCGGCAAGCTGTGCGGCAACGGCCCCGAGCTGTGGCTCAACCTTCAATCCCGCTACGACCTGGAACGGCTGAGCAAAACCAAGCGCGCCGAGATCGCCGCGATCCCGACGCTGGCGGCGGAGTGAGCGGGCTCCGGCCGGCGCGCAGTCGGGAGGGCGACGGGAGTCACGTTCCCGTTGCGCCGCGCGGACGCATTGCCGACAGCTTGCGGCAGGCGGAGACCAAGCTGTGGAACCTCGTCAGGCAAATCGGCGAGAGCACCGCTGTGGAGCCCTGTATCGGGATTGCTCTTGTTCCCGCGGACGCGCTCACTTGGATGACCCGGCTTCCCGACGACAGCCTGCACGGCATCGTGACAGACCCGCCCTACGGGCTGATCGAGTACCAAGAGAAGAACCATGCGAAATTGAGGGAAGGCCATGGCGGCGTATGGCGCATCCCGCCTTCGTTCGACGGCGTCGCGCGGTCCCCGTTGCCGAGATTCACGGTGCTGAGCGAGGAAGACAGGAAGCAGCTCGACGATTTCTTTGTCCGCTTCGCAACCTTGGCGCTGCGCAAACTGGTTCCCGGCGGTCATCTGATGATCGCTTCGACCCCACTTCTCTCCACCACGACTTTCACCTGCTTCGAGAAGACAGGCTTCGAAAAGCGCGGCGAGATCATCCGGCTCGTGCAAACGCTGCGCGGCGGCGACCGGCCCAAGGGTGCCGAAGGGGAATTCGCGGATGTCTCCGTCATGCCGCGCGCCGGGTGGGAGCCTTGGGGGCTCTTCCGCAAGCCGATCAGCGAGCGCACGGTCGCGGCAAATCTCCGCCGCTGGGGAACAGGCGGGCTGCGACGCATCTCGGGCGATGAGCCGTTCCGGGACGTCATCGACTCGGCGCCGACGCGAGCGATCGAGCGCCAGATCGCCCCGCACCCCTCATTGAAGCCGCAGCGCTTCATGCGCCAGCTCGTCCGCGCCTCACTACCGCTCGGCATCGGCGTGGTCTACGACCCCTTTGCGGGAGGCGGTTCCACGCTGGCGGCGGCCGCTCGCGTGGGCTACCGCGCCGTCGGCACTGAGCTCGACCCGGAATACGCCGCCATGGCCTGCCGCGCGATACCGCTGCTGCGCGATCTCTATCCCGACGACGACGGGGCGGGATTGCCGGCATCGTGACGGAACTGCGGCTTCGTCGCATGACGCAGCGGCGCAAGTTCAAGGTCGGGATCATACCCTACGACCCCGTGCTTGCGTTTATTTGGCGCGACGTCATTGCCCCGCTCTGGGTGTCCCCAAGCTTAGCCTTCGCGGGGCCTCCTTTCGTTAAGCTGAAATTTGTAGCGGCCACCCCGATAATCTGGTCCGCGATAATCTTGACATACTGTCCTCTATAAGAGACAATTCATCGCGATGGAGGTCCGGCAAACCGACGTTTTTGCCGCTTGGTTTGCAGGTTTACGGGGCCGCGAGGCGCGCGCCCGGATTACGGTTCGCATCCGCCGCCTCTCGCTCGGCAATCCCGGCGACGTGAAGCCGGTGGGCAGCGGCGTGTCAGAGATGCGGATCGCTTACGGTCCCGGCTACCGGGTATATTTCATCCGGCGCGGCGAAATGGTTGTCGTACTGCTCTGCGGCGGCGACAAACGGACCCAGGATCGCGACATCGCGCGCCCTTGAGCTGGCGCGGGAGATCTAGAGAGGACGACATGGCTCGCAAAACGCGTCGTTGGGATGCGGCCGAAACTCTGGAGACCAAAGAGGACATTGCCGCCTATCTCGATGCCGTACTCGAGGATGGCGACCCCGATTTGCTAAAGGCGGCGCTGGGCGATATCGCCCGCGCCAAGGGCATGACCGAAATCGCGCACGCCGCCGGCCTCGGCCGCGCCAATCTCTACAAGGCGCTGTCGCCGGAGGGCAATCCGGAGTTCGCGACGGTTGCCAAAGTCCTGCGTGCCCTCGGCCTTCGTCTCACAATCGCCGCCTGATCCGACCGATCACGGCGAGCGCCTTGTCTGGCACCTCTTGCGACGGTGGGGCGAGTGCAAGCGCGAGCGGGCTCACCGCGCGTTTTCGCCTGTCGTATTGCGTGCGCGCGGAAGCTAAGATGAGCGCTCCGGCAAGGCCTGCCGTGCGCGCGAGGCCGTGCCGGGCGGGCGGCGACAAGGGAAAGCCAGGGGAAACGCCATGAGCGAACGACGCCTCGGCATCATCATGAACGGGGTCACCGGCCGGATGGGGACCACCCAGCATCTCATCCGCTCGATCCTCGCCATCCGCGACGAGGGCGGGGTGGCACTCGAGGACGGCACGCGGGTAATGCCGGATCCCATCCTTGTCGGCCGCAACATGGAGAAGCTCAAGGCCCTCGCGGACGCGCACGGGCTCGCGCGCATCACGACGAGCCTTGCCAAGGCGCTCGCCAATGCGGACGACGCGATCTACTTCGACGCGCTCTCGACCGACCTGCGCAAGGCCAACGTCGAGCGGGCGATCGCCGCCGGCAAGCACGTCTATTGCGAGAAGCCGACGGCGACCTCGCTTGCCGACGCGCTTCAGCTCTACCGCAAGGCCAAGGAGGCCGGCATCCGGCACGGCGTCGTGCAGGACAAGCTCTTCCTCCCCGGGCTCGTCAAGATGCGGCGCCTCATCGAGAGCGGCTTCTTCGGCCGCATCCTCTCGCTCAAGGCCGACTTCGGCTATTGGGTCTTCGAGGGCGACGGTATCGCGGCACAGCGCCCTTCCTGGAACTACCGCAAGCGCCAGGGCGGTGGCATCATCCTCGACATGCTGTGCCACTGGCGCTACATCCTCGACAATCTCTTGGGCGAGGTGGAGGCGGTGAGCTGCCGCGGTGCCAATTTCATCGCCAAGCGCTGGGACGAGCGCGGCAAGCCCTACCGCGCCGACGCCGACGACGCGGCCTTCGCCACCTTCGAGCTCGCGGGCGGCATCTTGGCACAGATCAACAGCTCCTGGTGCACGCGCGTGCGGCGCGACGATCTCGTCACCTTCCAGCTGGACGGCACGCGCGGCTCGGCGCTGGCCGGGCTCACGCGCTGCTGGATCCAGCCCAGCCAAGCGACGCCGAAGCCGGTATGGAACCCGGATGCGCTGAGTAGCCACGACTTCCTCGCCGAGTGGCAGGAGGTACCGGACTCCGAGCCCTATCCGAACGGCTTCAAGGCGCAGTGGGAGCTCTTTATCCGGCACGTCATGGAAGGCGCTCCCTTCCGCTGGGACCTGCTCGCGGGTGCCAAAGGCGTCCAGCTCGCCGAGCTCGGCCTCAAGAGCTGGGCCGAGCGGCGCTGGATCGACGTTCCCAAGCTGGAGGGCTGAGCCATGCCGACGATCAACCTGCCGGCCGCAGACGGGCGGCTCCTGCCCTACCGCACGAGGCCGCCCAGCAATCTGCCCGCGCGCGCGAGTGCCTCCTTCAACCGCGTCGCCTTCGCGGCCACCCATGTCGTCGCCGACGCGCTCGCCGACAACGATCCCTGGCTCGATGCTTCCGTTGACTGGGACGCCACGATGGCCTACCGCCGCCACCTCTGGGGCCTGGGGCTCGGCGTCGCCGACGCGATGGACACCGCACAGCGCGGCATGGGGCTCGATTGGCCCACCTCGCTCGAGCTCATCCGCCGCTCGGTCGAGGCGGCGAAAGACATTCCCGGCGCCCTCCTCTTCTGCGGCGCCGGCACCGATCATCTCGCAGCGGGTGCGACGATCGACGCGGTCATACGCGCCTACGAGGAGCAGATCACAGCTATCGAGAAGCTCGGCGGGCGCATCGTCCTGATGGCGAGCCGGGCGCTCGCCGCGGCCGCGCGCGGGCCCGAGGACTACGCGCGCGTCTACGACCGCATCCTCTCTCAGCTCGCCGACAAGGCGATCATCCACTGGCTCGGCGACATGTTCGACCCGGCACTCGCGGGCTATTGGGGCGATCGCGACCTCGATGCGGCGAGCGAGACCGCACTCGACGTGATCGCGCGCAACGCGGCCAAGATCGACGGGGTCAAGATCTCGCTCCTCGACAAGGAGCGCGAGATCGCCATGCGCCGCCGCCTGCCGCAAGGCGTGCGCATGTACACGGGCGACGACTTCAACTATGCCGAGCTCATCGCCGGCGACGGCGAGCGCCATTCGGATGCGCTCCTCGGCATCTTCGATGCGATCGCGCCCGCCGCGTCCGCGGCGCTTGCGGCGCTTGCGCGCGGCAGCGACAACGAGTTCCACGACATCCTGGCGCCGACCGTGCCGCTCTCGCGCCACATCTTCAAGGCGCCGACCCGCTTCTACAAGACGGGCCTGGTCTTCATGGCCTATCTCAACGGCCATCAGCGCCACTTCGTGATGGTCGGCGGACAGGAGAGCGCGCGCTCGATCCTCCATCTGGCCGAGCTCTTCCGCCTTGCGGACGCGGCCGGCCTGCTCGCCGATCCCGAGCTCGCGCGCGAGCGCATGGCGGCCGTGCTCAAGACCCGCGGCATCGACCCATGACGCGCGACCTCTCCAAGGACAACCGCTTCCTCTCGATCAACACGGCGACCGTGCGCGCGTGGGACCTCAAGCAGGCGGTCGAGGGCATCGCGCGCGCGGGCATCCCGGCCCTTTCCGTGTGGCGCGACAAGCTTCAGGCGGTGGGCGTGGCGGAGGCGGCGCGGCTCATAAGACGGCACCGCCTCGCCGTCAGCGGCCTTTGCCGCGGCGGGATGTTCACGGGCGAGGGCCGCGGCGGGCTCGCCAAGGCGCTCGAGGACAATCGCCGCGCCGTCGACGAGGCCGCCTCCATTGCCGCCGCCTGCCTGGTCGTCGTCGCCGGCGGCCTCGCGCCGGCCTCGCGCGACATCGCGGACGCGCGCCAGATCGTGCGCGAGGGCTTGGCCGAGCTCTTGCCCTACGCCCGTGCTGCGGGTGTGGCGCTCGCGATCGAGCCGCTCCACCCCATGTACGCGGCCGACCGCGCCTGCATCAACACGCTCGCGCAGGCGAACGAGCTTTGCGAGGCGCTCGGCGAAGGTATCGGCGTCGCGGTCGACGTCTACCACGTCTGGTGGGACCCGAACTTAGCTAACGAGATCGCGCGCGCCGGCAAGGGCCGCCGCATCCTCGCCTTCCACATCTGCGACTGGCTGGTGCCGACGACCGACCTCCTGCTCGACCGCGGCATGATGGGCGACGGCGTCATCGACATTCGGGCGATCCGCGCACTCGTCGAGGCGGCCGGCTACGGCGGCTTCTGCGAGGTCGAGATCTTCTCCAAAAACAACTGGTGGAAGCGGCCGCCCGAGGAGGCGCTGGCCACAGCCGTCGAGCGCTACCGCACGGTGTGCTGAGCCGGCCGCCGCTTCCACGTCTCGAGCGGGATCATGGCGTCGAGGTCGGGTGCCAAGGCCACGCCGTAACCCGGCGTCTCGAGCGATCCCACCTTGAGCCGCCCGCCGCGCACGGAGAGGACGGCGCCGCCGTCGATGCGCTCGTAAAGATCGCCGTGGCGCTGCAAGGCCTGCTCGCGCTCGGCGTTCGAGCAATGATCGAGGCCGCGCACGTAGTGATGACCGTTGCGCTCGACGTGCTCGATGCCGAGGAGGCGCACGGTGGCGAGATCCTGCTGCAGCGGCACGATCGGCAGATTGGTCAAGTCCTCGGCACTCATGAAGACGCTCTCGCCGCGCGCGCGATGCGCCTCGACGAGCGTGCGGTTGAGGAAGGATTTGATGACCCCCTTGCAATTCTTGCTCGAAACGCCGGCGTAGCCGAGCGCCAACGCCGTCTTGAACGACTGAGGGTCGTCGTCGCTTTCGTCGATGATCACGGGGAGCTCGCGACCGAAAGCGGCGATTCCGGCCGCGGCCTCGGGATCGAGTGCTGCGCGCCGCGGCAACGGCTGCTCGAGGAAGAGAAGAGAGGCGCGCAGGCGCGCGAGCTTCGGGCTCTTGCCGATGAAGGCCCAGAGCTTCCGAAGCGCGTCCAGGCTCCTGTACTGCTCGTTGCCGTCGAGGGAGGCGTGGTAGGTCTCGGAGATGAGCGAGTCCAGCACGATGGCGATCGATTCGAGGCGGAGGAGATCCGCGAGCACGTCGCCGCCGAGCTTGAGCTTGAAGTAGCGCAGGCCCTGTTGGCGCACGTAGTCCGTAAGCGTGCGCGGCAGTCCGTCGTCGCGGTCGCCCTCGCCGAGCTCGGCATCGCTGAGCGGGTCGAGAAGGCCGACCGTGTGCCGAAGTGCCAAGGACGGCGCGGGTGCTGCCGAGAGCCACGCCCGCAGATGATCCGGGCCCGTCTCCGCATGCATCTCATGAGGCCTCAGCCCGATGCCGTCATCGAGCAAGAGCTCGCGCAGGCTCGCGCCTTGGCGGCGGCCGAGCGCGTCGATGGCGGCGCGCTCGAAAAGCGCCGAGCCGAAGGCGCCCACGAGCTTGTTCAGCCCGGCCGCCAGCGCGCGGCGCTGGCACTCGGGGTAGGCCTCGCGCCAGAGCGCGAAGAGAGACGGCGCCTCGCCCGCCGCGCGATAGACCTCGGCCGCGATCTCCGCCGAAAGGAGGAGATCCTCGGCATTGCGCTCCGCACTCTTCGTGGCGTCCTTGTCGAACCATTTGGGCATGAGATTGTCGCCGGCATAGCCGGTCGAGGCCGCATTCCCGCTTTGCACCTCGACCGCGACATGGAGGAGCGGGAAGCCCTCGACCGTCTCGGCGCCGAAGCGGAAGGGAAGCCGGGTGCGCACCTCGCGCACGTAGAAGCGCGCGCCCACGACCGAAAGGCTCAGCGGCACGGGCGGTCCTCCGGCGATGGCGTCATTCCCCTCCTCCTCGGCGCCCAATCCGCCACTTTCGCGGATCGCCCCGGCGGCGCCGCCACACGGCTATCATATTAACGGCAGCCTTACCAAGAGGAGAGAGCCAAAGGGAGATGGCCAGAGGGAGATGGCCAAAGGGGGATAGCCAAAGGGAGATGACCAAAAGGAGATGACCAAAGGGAGATGAATCGTGCGCTGCCGCTCCTGCTGCTATAGTGCGCGTCACCGTCAAAGGGTGCCGGCAAAGCGGACGGGCGCCCCAGGGAGAGCAAAGCAATGACTTCGCCCATCAAGCGCGTCCTCGTCGTCGGCGCCGGCACCATGGGCCGCGGCGTCGCCAAGTCCTTCGCAGACGGCGGCTTCGAGACCTTCGTGTGGAGCCGGCGCGGCGCGGACGTTCCCGGCCTGCCGCCGGGGGTCAAGGCAAGCGCAACCCCACCCGCGGAAGTGCCCGATCTCGTCGTCGAGAACGTGCCCGAGGAGGTCGCGGTCAAGTGCGAGACCTACCGCGCGCTCGAGGCCGCCTATCCCCCATCCGTCATCATCGCGACCAACACCTCGGGGCTATCGCTTGACGAGCTCGCCCGGGGCCTCGCGCATCCCGAGCGCTTCCTCGGCGCGCACTACTTCCAGCCCGCGGACGTCTTTCCCATGGTCGAGGTGATCGCCGCGACGGCGACCGCCCCCGAGGTCGTCGCGCGCACGGCGGAAGCGATGCGGCGGACCGGCAAGGAGCCCATCCTCGTGCGCAAGCCGGTCGAGGGCTATCTCATCAACCGCCTCCAGCATGCGCTCCTGAACGAGGCCTATCACTTGATCGAGATCGGCGCCGCCACGCCCAAGGAGATCGACGACATCGCGAAGCATCTCCTCGGCCCGCGCATGTGCGTGACCGGCGCCATCGAGCAGAAGGACATCAGCGGGCTCAAAATCCATGCGACGGCACAAGTGGCACTCGTGCCCAAGCTCGCGCATACGGGAAAACCCGTGCGCTTCGTCCAGGACATGGTGGCGCGCGGCGAGACCGGGCTCAAGTCCGGCCGCGGCTTCTACGATTGGCGGGAGTGCGATGCGGAGGCGGTGGCGGCGCAGGCGAGCGAGCGCTTGAGGCGCGTGCTCGCCTTCCTCGCCCGCGAGCTCGGGCCGGACCGTCCCCGCACGCGTCCCAAGGGACGCAAGCTCGGCGCGTGAAGGAGGTATCGAGTGGCCAATTTCCACGTCAGCGTCGGCGAGCAGGTCAAGTTCTCCAAGACCGTGAGCGAAAGCGACGTCTATCTCTTCGCCGGAATTACCGGCGACTTCGCCGGCAACCACGTCAACGAGGAATACATGAAGCGCTCGGCCTACGGCGGACGCATCGCGCACGGCGCACTCCTCGTCGGCTACATGTCGACGACCTCGACCATGATGTGCGCGAAATGCGTCGAGCGCGGGATGGATGAGACCCCGGTCTCGCTCGGCTACGACCGCGTGCGCTTCTTGAAGGGCGTCAAGCTCGGCGACACCATCACGGTCCGCTACACGATCGCCGAAATCGAGCCCGAGCGGCGCCGCTCGCGCGCCAAGATCGAGGTCACCAACCAAGAGGGCGAGCTCTGCGCGGTCGCCGAGCACCTCCTCAAATGGGTGAAGAACGAGGGCTAGCGCGTGACACCCCTCGGCCTTGACGCCTCCCCGACATTTGCCTTTAAATCGATCTAATCGGAGGCTAGGCTCAAGGCCGAAGACAAGGCGAACGGGAAAGGGAGGAACAAAATGACAATCAACGGGTCGGGCAACGGGTCGGGCTGGATCAATCGGCGCGCGCTCCTCAAGCTCATGGGAGTGGGCGGAGCCGCGCTCGCGGGTGCGTTGCCGCAGCGCGTCTTCGCGCAAGCGCACAAGACCACACTCGTCATCGGCATCGACATCAGCGATACGATCACGCTCGATCCCGCGCGCATCGCCCAATACACCTCGCCGATGACCGCCGAGGCCGCCTACGAGACGCTCGTCACCATGGCGCCCGGCGACTACATCAACCTGCAGCCGGCACTCGCCACCAAGTGGGCGCGCACGCCCGACGGCAAGGGCTGGCGCTTCAGCTTGCGCGACGGCGTCAAGTTCCCGAGCGGCAACGCGATGACCATCGAGGACGTCAAATGGTCGTTCGACCGCGTGCTCAACCTCAAGGACCAGCCCGCGCAATATGTGGCGCACGTCGATCGCGTAGAGATCGTCGATGCCCACACCTTCGACATCCTGCTCAAGCAGCCGGATCAGCCGCTCCTCACCATCATCGCCGCACCCGAGTTCGTGGTGCTCGAGAAGAAGCTCGTCGAGGCGCACGGCGGGAACGCCGGCGCCGGCGCCAAGGACGACGACAAGGCGACGCCCTGGCTCAACGAGAATTCGGCCGGCACGGGGGCCTATCGCCTCACGGCGTGGGAGCGCAACGCCCAGATCCAGCTCGTGCGCAACCCGCACTACTGGCGCGGCACGCCGCCCTTCGAGCGCGTGGTGATCCGGCATTTCAGCGACAGCGCGGCCCAGCTCCTGGCCCTTCGCCGCGGCGACGTCGACGCCGCCTTCAACCTCATTCCCGAGCAGATCGCGACCTTGAAGAGCGAGCCCGAGGTGCGCGTCGACCGTCTCACCAGCCTCGACTTCGTCTATATGGCGTTGACCCAGGAGCCCGAGTTCAACAAGGCGCTCGCGGTCAAGGAGGCGCGCCAAGCGATTGGCTATGCCATCGATTACGACGGCATCAAGAACTCGCTGCTCGGCGGGGCCGCCGTGCGCCCGGCGCACTTCCTCCCCATCGGCACGAGCGGGTCGACCGAGGCGATCGCGCGCGAGATCGGCTTCCGCCAGGATTTGGCGCACGCCAAGGCGCTCCTCGCCAAGGCCGGCCTCCCCGACGGCTTCGAGTTCGAGATCGCCTACGGCAACGCCGACGTTGCCGGCGTCTCCTACCAGCTCCTCGGCCAGAAGATCCAGGCGGATCTGGCGCGGGTCGGCATCAAGGCGACGCTCAATCCGATGGATCAAGTCAACCTGCGCACCCAGTACACGACCGGCAAGGCGCGCGGCGGCGTGCTCACCTTCTGGAACCCGCCCGCGGTCGAGAGCGAGCTCTGGGCGGCGGCGGTCGTCGAGCGGGTCGCCAAGCGCGTGCACTGGACCCCGCCCGAGGACA
>DATNIJ010000101.1:0-3614 GCA_035604475.1 Alphaproteobacteria bacterium | reverse complement strand
GAGCTGCTCGCGCATGTTGAGCCGGCGCAGGAAGTGGGTCGGCACGCCGATCTCGCCGAGCCGCGTCATGAGATACTCGGAAATGCGGTTGTTGAGGACGCCCTTGCCGGTGATCACGCCGCGCTTGCGCGCGTTGAATGCACTCGCGTCGTCCTTGAAATATTGCACGATGGTGCCCGGCTCGGGGCCCTCGTACAGCACCTTCGCCTCGCCTTCGTAAATGCGCTTGCGTCTGGACATGAATGAACTCGCTCTCGAGCGCCGGCGTGGCGCGGGCGACGCCCGGGATCGCCCGACCCGGCCGTGGGCGGGAATCCGCCATTCCTGACGCACGGCGCCCCTGGCACGGCCTCATATAGCAACAAGGCCCGCGCAACACAATGACAAGCGCTTTCTGAACCTATCACGAACGTTCAAAGAACAATCGGCAAAAAGGGCGCCTCGCCCGGACGGCCCTTGGCAAAGAGCCAACGCGGCCGAACCCCTGGCCGGTCACGGGAGGGGAGGGCTATGAGCGAACTCGAGGAGGTGCCGAAGCCGCGCTCGGTCACCACGCACATGGCGTGCTCGTCGGCGTTCTCGCGGCTGTTCTCCTCGGCGTCTTGCCCCCGGCTCGCGAGGATCGCCTGCCAGGCCGTCCACTCGCCACGCTCGGGGTCGGGGACGGCTGCGCGCTCGAAGCGCGGCAGGTTCGCGCGGATGCGAGCGCTCTCGCGGTCGTTGCGGTCATGCGCGGTGATCATGGAATAGCCGGGGTCGAGGGGGAAGAGCTCGATTCGCCCGGGCCCTTCCTCGCCGAGGTTGCGCAGCCAAAAGGCCCGGCTATTGTCGAGCACCACAATGTTGAAGGTGCGGTAGGCGCGCGTGTCGAGCTCGGTCAAGGCTTCTGCTGCGCGGTCTGCATCCGCATGGTCGAGGGCCTCGAGCACGAGCTCGCCGCGGCTGCGCCGTCCCTCGGCAGGCCCGAGCGAGCCGCGCCGGTTGAGGATGCCGGCCAAGACGCCCTCGCGGTTGATGCCGAGCCAGCTGCCGCCGGCCAGCTCGTCCAGTCCGGCCACGACCCCGGGCCGGTCCGGCCAGTGCGCGGCCGGCGGCTGCCACGGCCGCGACAGCATCTCGTCCCGATTGGCGGCGATCAGCACCGGCCAGGCATGGCCGGGGCGCAGCAGGACCACGACTGTGCACATGAGGATTTCGATACCACTCGCCAAAGCCCCCCGCTATAAGAGACTAATCCCGCTCGCGCTTGGCCGGGAGCGGCGGCAGAGGAGCCAAAGCGTCGATGAGCCATATTTTCGATGACCGCGAGAAGCAATTCGAGGCGAAGTACAAGCACGACGAGGAATTGCGCTTCAAGGTGATGGTGCGGCGGGACAAGCTGGTGGGCCTGTGGGCCGCAAGCCAGATGGGCCTCAAGGGTGCCGACGCCGATGCCTACGCCAAGTCGGTCATCGAGAAGAACCTCATGAAGCACGTGGAGGAGCATCTCGTCGAGATGCTCCGCGCGGACTTCAAGGAGCGCGGCCTCGATGTCTCGCCCCATCGCATCCGGCGGCAGATCGAGGAGTGCCTCGAGGAGGCGCGCAAGCAGGTGATGAAGGAGACCAAATAGCCCGCGGCGCGCCGGCTCAGCCCCGTCCGAAGGCGCGGCGGAAGATCCTGTCGACGTTCTTGGTATGATAGCGGAGGTCGAAGAGCCTGGCGAGCTGCCGGGCGGGCAGATACTTGCCGACCTCGGCATCCGACTCGAGGCGCGCGAGGAAGTCGCCATCCTCTCGAAACACCTTCATGGCGTGGCGCTGGACGAGGCGGTAGGCGTCCTCGCGGCTCATCCCGGCCTGGGTCAAGGCGAGCAGCACGCGTTGGGAATGCACGAGGCCGCCGTAGCGCTCGAGGTTGGCCCTCATGTTCTCGGGGTAGACGACGAGGCGCTCGATCAAATCCGCCAAGCGGACCAGCGCGAAGTCGAGCGCGATCGTCGCATCGGGTGCGATCACGCGCTCGACCGCCGAGTGGGAGATGTCGCGCTCGTGCCAGAGGGCCACGTTCTCGAGCGCGGGCACCACGTAGGCGCGCACCAGGCGCGCGAGCCCGGTGAGGTTCTCGGAGAGCACGGGGTTGCGCTTGTGGGGCATGGCGGAGCTGCCCTTCTGCTGCGGCGCGAAATACTCCTCCACCTCGCGCACCTCGCTTCTCTGGAGATGGCGAACCTCGACGGCGAGCCGCTCTATGCCGCTAGCTGCAAGTGCCAAGGCCGAGAAGAAGGCCGCGTGACGGTCGCGCGGAATCACTTGGGTCGAGACCGGCTCGACCTCGAGCCCCATCGCCTTGGCCACATGCGCCTCGACGCTCGGGTCGACGTTGGCGAAGGTGCCGACGGCGCCTGAAATGGCGCAGACGGCGATCTCGGTCCTGGCCGTCTCCAGGCGCCGCTTCGCACGCCGGAACTCGACGTAGTGCCCGGCGAGCTTCAGTCCGAACGTGGTGGGCTCGGCGTGCACGCCGTGGCTGCGGCCCACCGTCGGCGTATGGCGGAACTCGAACGCCCGACGTTTGAGCGCCGCCAGCACCAGATCGACATCCTCGAGCAAAAGGTCCGTGGCGCGCGCCAGCTGCACGCCGAGCGCGGTGTCGTTCACGTCGGACGAGGTGAGCCCCTGGTGCAGGAAACGCCCTTCAGGCCCAACGATTTCAGTCACATGTGTCGTGAAGGCGATGACGTCGTGCTTCACCTCCCGCTCGATTTCGTCGATGCGGTCGACGTCCCAAACGGCGTCCCGGCCCTTCTCCCAGATCACCTCGGCCGCGCGCTTGGGGATGACGCCGATCTGGGCCATCGCATCGGCGGCATGGGCCTCGATCTCGAACATGATCTTGAACCGGGTCTGGGCTGACCAAATCGCGGCCGCCTCGGGCCTGGCGTAGCGGGGGATCATGTCGCTGGAATGGGCGCCGGGCGGGCGGGAGTCAACCCCGCCAACGGACAAGTTGGCCGGCGTCAGTTGAGGCGGCGCTTCTTCTGCCGCGAGGCGCGGTCGCCGGAGCGGACCTCGACCTCGAAGACGTCGCGCTCGCGCTGAACCGTCAACGGGACGACGGCGCCTGGGCCGCCAAGCGCCCAGACGCGGCTGTAGAGTTCAGCAAGGTCGGTCACCTTCTGCCCCGCCACGCGGTGGATGATGTCGCCGCGCCGCAGCTCGGCCCGGGCCGCCGGCCCGCCGGGGGTGACGTCGACGATCACCACGTGCGAGGCGACCTCCTGCGAAAGGACGCCCAGCCAGGGCCTGGGCGGGCTGGCCTGCCTGCCGTGGGCGAGGTCGTCCAGGATTGGCGGCAGCAGCTCGGCCGGCACGAACATGTTCAGGGGTTGCACCTGGCCCTCCGCATCGAGGTGCTCCATGCGCAGCGATCCGACCCCCACGAGCTCGCCCTCCGACCCGAGCAGGGCCGCGCCGTTCCAGTGTGGGTGGGCGGGCTCGGTAAAGAGAGCCGCGTCCAGGGCGTACTCCCACGGGCCGGCGAACGGCTCGCGCGCAAGCAGCTGCGCCGAGAGGGCATGGGCTCTGCCGCCGGCCCCGGCGGCGATAAGCGTTTCGCCCGCCCGCACCGTCCGC
>DATNIJ010000100.1:0-5212 GCA_035604475.1 Alphaproteobacteria bacterium | reverse complement strand
CCCGCCTTTCGCATCGATCGGTGCCGGGGGACTGTCGCGGCTCGCGGTGCGGGTGCTCAAGGCAGGCGTGCGGCCCGAGCGCATCGCGCCCGGCCAGCCGCAGCAGAACGGCCGGCTCGAACGCCTGCATCTGACGCTGCTGCAAGACACCGCGCAGCCGCCAGCCCGCAGTCTGCGTCAGCAGCTCGCACGCTTTCGCGCTTTCCAGCGCCTCTACAACGAAGAGCGTCCCCACCAGGCGTTGGGCAACACGCCGCCCGCCGATCACTACGCCCCCTCGCCCCGGCGCTGGGACGGCGTGCTGCGCGCCCCTGAATATCCGGTTGGCCACAGCGTGCGGCGCGTCCGCCACAATGGCGAGATCAAATGGCGTGGCACGACGCTCTACATCAACGAAGCGTTGGCGGGCGAGCCGATCGGCATCGAGGAAAGCGATGAGGGGCTCTTCATCGTCCGCTACGGCCTCGTCGAGCTCGGCAGCATCGATCCTCGCGCCGACCGCCTGCGAAAGCCGGTCCCTCGCGCCCGTGGATTTATGGATAACCCTGACGGGTTACCCACAACTCCACCGGCGCAACAACCGCCACAAGCACCATGAACAAAACTAGAAAACTGTTACCCATGTCTCCGGTCAAAACTGTTACCTATGTTCCCGGTTGCTCAGGGTGAGGGGGCGAAAGGGCAGAGTGAGGAGGTGAGAGGCCCCCTCGCGCTACACGACCGCGCCGTAATAGAAGCGCGTGAAATACTCGCGCGGGGCCGGGTCCGCTCAACTCGCCGGCGAGGCGGGGGCCACGCCGATGTACTTGTACTGGTGCAGCACGTCGTCATCCGGATACTTCGGATCGTGCACGATCCGGAAGACGCTGATCACCTTGTTGACCATGTCGCCGTTCTCGTCGAACGCGACCTCGCCCTGCAAGGTCTTGAGCTTGGTCGCCTGGATCGCGTCGCGCACGCTGGAGCGGTTGACCTCCTTGCCGCTCGCGGCCACCCGCTTGATCGCGTCGATGATCACCAGCGTTCCGTCGTAGGACGTGACCGCGTAGTCGCTCGGCGTGACCTTGAAGCGGGTCTGGAAGCGGGCGACCCAGTCCGCCATCGCCGCATCCTCGGTCACGTGGGGCGAGGCGATGGTCGCGTACCAGCCCGCGACGGCGGGGAAGCCGCCGCTTTTCAGGAGGTCGCCCCCCGTCATGCCGTCGCCGCCCGCCTTGATCACGTTCGGAATGATCTCGTAGGCCTGCTTGGCGAGCTTGACGCCGGCCTGGAGCACGCCGCCATAGTAGAGTGCGGAGGGCGTGAGCGCCTTGATCTTGGTGAGAACCGTCGTGTAATCGGCCTCTTTCGGGTTGAGCTGGTCGCGGCCGAGCACCTCGATGCCGATCTTCTTCGCCTGCGCCTCGAACGCATTCGCGAGGCCGACGCCGTAGGCGCCCGAATCGTCGAGAACGTAGACCGACTTCACCTTGAGGGTGTCCTTCATGTAGTTGGCCATGTTGGGACCCTGGTAGGCATCGGTCGTCACGGTGCGGAAGTAGACCGCCTTGCCGGCCGGCCGGTACTGCCCGGCGAACTTCGGATCGCTGATGTCGGGATTGGTCGAGGACGGCGTCACGGTCGCGAGGTCGGCCGCCGAGAGGATCGGCGACATCGCCTTGCCCTCGCCGCTCATCATCGGACCGATCGCGGCCACCACGGCGGGATTGGCGACGAACTTCTTGGCGTTCGTCGCGGCCTGAGCCGGATCGTATTGGCCCGCCGTCGAAGTCGCGCTGTCGAGCACCATGGCCTCGAGCTTGTATCCGGCCACCCCGCCCGCGGCGTTCGCTTCCTCGAGCGCCATTTCGAAGCCGTAGCGGATGCGGGCCGAGGCATCGGCGTCGGCACCCGTGAGCGGCAGCTCGAGGCCGATGGCCAGCGTCTTCTCCGCCGCGCGCGCCGCGAGCGGACCGTGAGCGCCGCCGAGCGCCCAAAGAGCGCCCGCGCCGAGGAGTGCGGCCGCGAGCCTCCGACGAGTGTGCGGGGTCATTCTGTTCCTCCCTGTGATCGTGTCGTTCCGGTTTCGAGAATCGGCATCGCTCACTGAGCGCTCAGAGCTTGAAGATGCGCTCGGCGTTGGCGGAGCTCACGGCCTTGCGCGCGCGCGAGGGCAGCGAGTTGACGCGGCCGAGACAGCCCTTCATGTCGCCGATGTTGTGCGGCCAGTCGGAGCCGTACATCACGTTCCCCTCGCCGCCCACGTTGATGCACATCTCGAGCGCCTCCTGGCGATAGACGACCGCGTCGTAATAGATGCGCGTGAGATATTCGCGCGGCGGCTCTTTGATCTTCTCGCGCACCGCGACCATGTTGTCGAAGCAGATGTCGAGCCGGCCCGCGAGATAGGGCAACGCCGCCCCGCCGTGCGAGGCGATGATCTTGATGTTGGGATAGCGGTCGAGGAAGCCGTCGTAGATCATGCGCGCGATGGCAAGCGTGGTATCGAACATGAAACCGATTTGGGCCACGAGATTGTAGCCGCGCATGTCGAGGTACTTGACGCCGGGGGGTGCTGTCGGATGCACGAGCACGGGAAGCGCGCGCCTGTCGATCTCGGCCCAGATGGGTGCGAAGAGCGGGTCGGTGAGCGAACGCTCGGCGACGTTGGCGAGCACCATCACGCCGACCGCGCCCTTGCGGCAGGCGCGCTTGAGCTCCTTGACGGCGAGCTTCGGGTGCTCCCACGGCATCGAGGCGAGCCAGCGGATGCGCTCGGGGTAGGTGCGTTGGCCCTCGGCCATGTCGTCATTGACGAGCTGGGCGGCAGCTAAGCTCGTCTCCGCGTCGCCCCAATAGCAGTTGGGCGTGGTCAGCGACACGATCGCCATGTCGACGCGCGCCGCATCCATCTCCTTGATGCGCAGCTTGTAGTCGAAATGCCCGGGCTGCGGCGTCATGAAGGGAGCGCCGTCCGAATAGATGCCGAGCGGTGCCGGATAGTCCTTGCTGCGCTTGACCTCGAAGCGGGGCGCGCCCTTCTTCTTGATGAGATCGAACCATGCCCGGCTCAGCATATGGGTGTGGACGTCGATGGCGGTCATGCGTGTCCTCGCTCTTTTCCTTGCTCGGCGGCACCGTTCGTGCGCCCGGAGGCCGGCAGCATATCGTCTCGGCGACGGGCGCCACAATGGCTATTCGCGGCACGCGCGCGGGCGGGTGCTGCGCCGTGCTAAGCTCGGTTGAGCGAGGTGTTGCGGAATGGCTGTAGGGATGAGGCTCTCAGTCGTGGGGGCGGGTGCCATCGGCGGCATCATCGCCACCCGCCTGGCATTGGCCGGAGAGACGGTGACGGTCGTGGTGCGCGACGGGGCGAGGCGCCGGGCGATCGCCGAGGAGGGCTTCGGCGTCATCGAGACGAGTGGGGAATGCCGCCGCGCGCGCGGGCTGCGGGCGGTTGCGAGCATGAGCGAGGCGGGTCCGCAGGACGTCGTCATCCTCGCGGTCAAAGCGCATCAGATTGCCGCTCTCGTCCCCGACGTCCGCGCGCTCTTCGCCCCCGAGACGGCGGTGGTCACGCTCCAGAACGGCATTCCCTGGTGGTATTTCGAGCGCGCGGGCGGCGCCTACGAGGGCCGTCGCTTGGCCGCCCTCGACCCCGACGGCGCCATCGCCAAGTCGATCGAGGCAGAGCGCATCATCGGCGGCGTGGCTTACATGGCGGCAGAGCTCGCGGGTCCGGCGCTGGTGCGCCATGGCGGCGGCAACCGCCTTCCCTTGGGCGAGCTCGACGGCCGGGCGAGCGCGCGCGCCGAGCGGCTCTCGGCGGCCCTCGCGCGCGCCGGCATCGAGGCGCCGGTCACGCGCGACATCCGCGCCGAGCTCTGGTTCAAGCTCTGGGGCAATGCCTGCTACAACCCGCTCGGCGCCCTCAGCCATGCCACGATCGGCGAGATCAGCCGCTATCCGCCAACGCGCGCGCTGGTCGGCGCCATGATGGAGGAGCTGCGCGCGCTTGCCGGCAAGTTCGGCGTGGTCTTCTCCCAAAGCATCGCCGAGCGCATGGCGGGCGCCGAGCGCATCGCGACCCACCGAACTTCGATGCTGCAGGATGTGGAGGCGGGTCGCGCGCTCGAGGTGGAGGCACTCATGGGTGCTGTGGTCGAGCTCGGCCGGCTGACGGCCGCCCCGCTCCCCCATTTCGAGGCCGTGCACGCGTCTGTGGCCCTGCTCGATGCGGTGATGGCGCAAGAGCGCGCCGCCTTCGTCGTGCAACCGCTCGGCTCGCGCTAGGGCTCAGAGCGCAGCCAGTCTCGAGGAATTCCCTCTACCGCTTTGCGGGAGAGGGAAGGGGCCCATCCCGCAGGGATGGGAAGGGTGAGGGATGGCCACATGTTGGAGTCGTCCCTCACCCTCCCATTGCTGCGCAATGGGTCCCTCCCTCTCCCGCTTGCGGGAGAGGGGTAGATGAGCGTTCGGCAGAGCGCTCAGCTCGTGCCGACGAGGTGCAGCTCGAGATGGGGCAGCATGCGGCCTCTGATGCTGCCGGAGGGTCGCTCGCCGCTGCGAGCGAAGCCGTGCCGCGCATAGAAGCCCTCGGCATGGGGATCGGCCGTGACCTCGAGCCGCTCCGCACCGCGCTTGGCCGCCTCGCCGTGGAGATGGTGCAAGAGCGCGCGTCCGATGCCGCGGCCAAGCGCTTCCGGTGCCACGTAAAGGAAATCGATCTCGGCGGTCCGCTCCTTGAGCCTGAGCAGGTAGAAGCCGAGCACGTTCTCGCCGTCGCTCGAGACGGCCGCCGGTCGATCGCGGATATCCTCGGCCGTGACGGTGAGTTCGGCGCGGCAGCCCGCGAGGAACGCGTCGTCATAGCCCCAGGCCGCCTTGGAGCGGAGCGCGAGTGCTGAGAGCAGAGCGGCCTCTTCGGGACGCGCGGGGCGGATCGCGCTCACGGGGCTCAGCCCTCGCTGCGCTCGCCGGGCTCGAAGAGCGAGAAGCGCACCGGCAGGATCTCGCGCATGGAAAGCTTGCCGTTTGCGTCCTTGACCACGAGGGTGAGTTGCTGGGACTCGGGCATGCCGGCCGGGATCACCATGCGTCCGCCCGCCTTGAGCTGGGAGAGCAGCGGGGGCGGGACGAGCTCGGGGGCGGCGGTGACGATGATGCGCTCGAACGGGCCGTGCTCGGGCCAGCCGTAATAGCCGTCGCCGAGCTTGAACTCGACATTCTTGTA
>DATNIJ010000099.1:0-26640 GCA_035604475.1 Alphaproteobacteria bacterium | reverse complement strand
ATTCCCATGGGCCGTTACGGCAAGGTCGCCGAGGTCGCCAAGGCGGTCGCCTTCCTCGTCTCGGACGATGCCAGCTACGTGACCGGCCAGAACATCCGGGTCGACGGCGGACTCACGCGCTCGGTTTGAGAGCCCGATGGGCCGCGCGGCACTCGCGATCTTCCTCCTGGCGGTCCCGCTCGGCTTCGGTCTCGCGACCTTGGCGCTCGGCATGGACGCCAATTGGGACCTCAGGAATTACCACTACTACAATGCCTATGCCTGGCTTACGGGTCGCGAGGGCTACGATATCCTCGCCGCCCAGGTGCAGACCTTCTTCAATCCCCTCATCGACGTGCCGTTCTACCTCGCGACGCAAGCCTGGCCGGCGCGGCTCGTGGGCTTCCTTCTGGGCACGCTACAGGGACTCAACGCGCTGCCGCTTTACGGCATCGCCTATGCGGCACTCGAGGTCGCGGAGCAGCGCCGGCGCCGGCTCCTCGCCGCGGCCTTGGCCCTCCTCGGCATGGTGGGGGTGGGGAACCTCTCCGAGCTCGGCACCACCTTCTACGACAATGTGGTGAGCCTGGGGCCGCTCACGTCGCTCTGGCTCATCCTCCGCCGCCATCGCGCATTCCTCGGCGGCAGCTGGCGCGAAATCTGGCGCTCCCTTCTGCTTGCCGGCCTCATCTCGGGGGTCGCGATCGGGCTCAAAGAGACGATCGTGACGCTCCCGCTCGGGCTCGCGATCGCGTTCCTCTTCGCGTCGGCATCCCTTCCACGCCGGCTCGCGCTTGCCTTCCTCTACGGCATCGGCGTCACTCTCGGGGTAGCGTTCACCGCCGGCCCCTGGATGCTCCACCTGTGGCAGGCCTACGGCAACCCGCTCTTCCCCTTCTACAACCAGCTCTTCAAATCGCCCTGGGGGCTGCCCCAGGACTACCGCCAGTTCTTCTATATTCCCGGCGGGGTATGGACGCGCATCTTCTTCCCCTTTGCCTATCTTCGCGACCCGCACCTCACGGCGGAAGTGGACTTCCGCGACCTGCGCATCCTCGCCTGTTTCGTACTCATTCCCCTTGCAGCGCTCGCCGCCCTCGTGCGCCGTCTCAAGGCGACGGCGACGCCCGTCCCCGCCGAGCGTCAAGGCGAGGCACGCTATATCCTGATCGCGTTTGCCGCCGGCTATGTCGTCTGGGTCGCGATCTTCTGCATCTATCGCTACATCGTCGCTTACGAGATGCTGGCGCCGCTGGTGGTAGCACTCGCCATCGACCGATTGCCTCTTGCCGCACGCGCACGCGCGCTCCTGACCGCGGCCGTGCTCGCCCTCGCGATGGTGACGATGAAGCCGGTGGATTGGATCCGCGTGCCGTGGAGCGAGCGCTGGGTGAGTGCCGTCGCGCCGAAGCTCGCCGACCCGGACCACACGGTCGTGCTCATCACGGGGCACGAGCCGCTTTCCTACCTCATCCCCTTCTTCCCGCCCGCGGCGCGTTTCCTGCGCATCCACAGCGGCTTCACCGGGCCCTACGAGCCCACGGTTCGCTTCAATGTCGAGATGCATTCCATCGTGGCGCGGCATCGCGGGCCGCTCTTCGTGCTCTACAACCCCAACGAGGTCGGGTCCGCCGAGACGCATCTCGCCGCCTACCGCCTCGCAATCGACAAGAGGGCATGCCAGCTGGTGCCGTCCAACATCGGCTACCTGCCCTACCTCTTCTGCCGCTTGCAGAGGACGGATGACAGATGAGGGACGACGGATTAGAGAAGGTCGCGATGCCTGAGCGACACACCACGAGCCGGGCGATGGGTGCCTGCACCGCGCGGCTTCTTCTCTGTCTTCTGTCGTCCGTCCTCTGTCTTCCGTCCTCCGGCGTCGCCTTCACCAAGGACGATCTCACCATCGGCATCACCCAGTTCCCCTCGACCTTTCATCCGAACATCGATGCGATGGTGGCGAAGAGCTACATCCTCGCGATGACCGAGCGGCCGTTTACCGCCTATGACGCGAGTTGGCGGCTCGTGTGCATGCTGTGCACGGAGCTGCCGACCTTCGAGAACGGCTTTGCCAAGCGCGAGAAAACGCCCCAGGGGAAGGACGGCGTCGCCCTCACCTACAAGATCCAGCCGGGTGCCACCTGGGGCGACGGGGTCCCGGTCACGAGCACGGACGTGCTCTTCACCTGGAAGGTTGGGCGCGAGCCCAAGAGCGGGGTGGAGGGCCTCGAGCTCTACCGCCGCATCCTCAAGATCGATATCGTCGACGACAAGACCTTCGTGCTCCATGTCGACCGCGTGACCTTCGACTACAACGCGATCAACGATTTGCGCGTGCTGCCGGCGCACCTCGAGGCGGCGGCCTTCGCCGACCCGGCGCAATACCGCACGCGCACTCGCTTCGACACGGACACGACGAACCCCGGACTCTATTTCGGCCCCTACCGGATCACGCAAGTCTCCCCCGGCGCCTACGTGGCACTCGAGCCCAATGCCGCCTGGTACGGCAAGAAGCCTTTCTTCAAGCGCATCGTCGTCAAGGTCATCGAGAACACCGCGGCGCTCGAGGCCAATCTGCTCTCGGGCGGGGTCGACTTTATCGCGGGCGAGCTGGGCTTGACGCTCGACCAGGCCCTCGCCTTCGAGGCGAAGCACCGCGACCAGTACCGCTACCTCTACAAGCCGGGCCTCACCTACGAGCACATCGATCTCAATCTCGACAACGCGATCCTCGCCGATCTCCGCGTGCGCAAGGCGCTCGCCTATGCGCTCGACCGCGTGACCATCAACGAGCGCCTCTTCGGCGGCCGCCAGCCGCCCGCCAACAGTTTCTTGAGCCCGCTCGACTGGCCCTATGCCAAGGACCTCCCGGGCTACCCTTACGATCCGAAGCGGGCGGAAGCACTCCTCGACGGGGCGGGCTGGAAGAGGGCGGCGGGCGACGTCCGCCGGAACGCCGCGGGTGCGACGCTCACGCTCGAGCTCATGTCGACGGCGGGAAACCGCATCCGCGAGCTGGTCGAGCAGGTGCTGCAGAGCCAATGGAAGGCGCTCGGCATCGACGTCCGCATCAGGAATGAGCCGGCGCGCGTCTTCTTCGGCGACACCGTGAAGAAGCGCAAGTTCGCCGCCATGGCCATGTATGCCTGGGTGAGCGCGCCGGAGAACGTGCCGCGCTCCACGCTCGATTCGAAGGAAATACCGAGCGAGGCAAACGGCTGGAGCGGCCAGAACACCACGGGCTACAAGAGTGCCGAGATGGATCGCCTGATCGACGCCATCGAGGTCGAGCTCGATCGCGACAAGCGGGCGGCACTGTGGCACCGCATCCAGGAGAAGTACCTCGCGGACCTCCCCGTGATCCCGCTTTTCTACCGTGCCGATCCCTTCATCATCCCGACATGGCTCGAGGGCGTCGTGCCGACCGGCCACGAGGATCCGAGCACGCTCTGGGTGGAGACGTGGCGCTCGAGCCCATAGCCGGGGAGCGAGGGGCTGCACCAGCGCCTGGGACCGGCTTGCGCGCGTCCTTCGAGACGCTCGCTGCGCTCGCTCCTCAGGATGAGATAAAATCTTTTTGCCATACCCGATTTCCCTCGTCCTGAGGAGCGACCCGAAGGGGCGCGTCTCGAAGGAGCCACGGTGGCTGTGCAAGCATGAGCGAGGCGCGAGTGGACGAGCGAGAGGCGCCGCTCCTTGCGGTGCGCGAGCTGAGCGTCGTCTTCGCCACGCGCGAGGGGCGGCTCGCGGCGGTCGAGGACGTCTCCTATACGCTCGCGCGCGGCCGCACGCTCGGCATCGTCGGCGAGAGCGGATCGGGCAAGTCGGTCCTGGCACTCTCGCTCCTGCGTCTCGTGCCGCCGCCCGGACGCATCGTCCGCGGCGGCATCCGGCTCGACGGCATCGAGCTCACCTCGCTCGGCGCGCGCGAGATCACCGCACTCCGCGGCGATCGCATCGCCATGATCTTCCAGGAGCCGATGACGGCGCTCAACCCGGTCTTCACCATCGGCGAGCAGATCGCCGAGGCGCTGCGCCTCCATCGCGGCATGCACCGCGGCAAGGCCTCCGAGGCGGCACTCGCGGCCCTTGCGCGCGTCGGCATCTCGGCCCCCGAGCGGCGTGCCCGCGACTACCCGCATCAGCTCTCGGGCGGCATGCGCCAGCGCGCCATGATCGCGATGGCGCTCGCCTGCCAGCCCGCCCTCCTCGTCGCCGACGAGCCGACCACAGCACTCGATGTCACCATCCAAGCGCAGATTCTCGAGCTCATGCTCGCGGCCCAGGCGGAGCTCGGCATGGCCATCCAGTTCGTCAGCCATGACATGGCGGTGATCTCGGAGGTGGCGGACGAGGTCGGCGTCATGTACGCGGGCCGCCTCGTCGAGTTGGCCCCTGCGGAGGAGTTCTTTGCACACCCACTCCATCCTTACAGCCAGGCGCTCATCGCGAGCGTGCCGCGGATCGGTGCTGGCGGCGCACCTGCGGGAATTCCCGGCCAGATGCCCTCGCCCTTCGCGCGGCCGCCCGGCTGCCGCTTCTCCGATCGTTGCCCGCTCGCCGACCCCACCTGCCGCGCGGCCGAGCCCGCACTCGCCGAGGTGGGCCCCCGACACCGCGTCGCCTGCTTCAAGGCCGCGCGATGACGGAACCCCTCTTCGCCGTCGACGGCCTCTCGAAGCATTTTGCCGCACGCGGCGGGGGCAGCTTGCCCGCACTCGTCAGGGTGAGCTTCGCGATCCTTCCGGGCGAGACCTTGGCGCTCGTCGGCGAATCGGGCTGCGGCAAGACCACACTCGCGCGCACCGCGGCCCTCCTTTACCGCCCCGACGGCGGCAGCGTGCGCTTGCGCGGGATCGAGCTCACCGCACTCTCGCAGAGGGCGCTCAAGCCCTTCCGCCGCGAGATCCAGCTCGTCTTCCAGGATCCCTTCGGCTCGCTCAACCCGCGCCTCACGGTCGGCAGCATCGTGGCCGAGCCGCTCGTCATTCACGGCATCGGCAAAGCCGCCGAGCGCCTTGCGCGCGCGGCGGCCCTCCTCGAAAGCCTCGGGCTCGACGCCGCCGATCTCGAGCGCTATCCCCATGAGTTCTCGGGCGGCCAGCGCCAGCGCATCGCGATCGCGCGTGCGCTCGTGCTGGAGCCCAAGCTCCTCGTGGCCGACGAGCCGCTCTCCGCCCTCGACGTCTCGATCCAAGCGCAAATCCTCGAGCTCCTGCGCGATCTGCGCCGGCGCCTCGGCCTTGCCATGCTCTTCATCAGCCACGATCTCGCGGCGGTCGACCGCATCGCCGACCGCATCGCGGTCATGTATCTCGGCCGCCTCGTCGAGCTCGCCCCGCGCGCAGCACTCTTCGCCCGGCCGAGCCATCCCTACACGCAAGCCCTCCTTGCCGCCCTCCCGCGTCTCGGCCGCGGCAAGCGCAAGCCCGGCACCGCGCCCAAGGGCGAGGTCGCCAACCCGCTCTCGCCCCCCTCCGGCTGCCCCTTCCATCCGCGCTGCCCCAAGGCGCAAGCCCTCTGTGCCAAGATCGAGCCCCTGCTCGAGGCCAAGCCCGAGGCAACGCCAGGCCGGCGGGTCGCCTGTCATTTTCCGGATTGAGGGTGCCCGGCATGACCCGCTATGTCGCGAACCGGCTGCTCCAGGCGCTCCTCGTGCTGCTCGTCATGTCGGTCGTGGTCTATGCGCTCATCGGCTTCATGCCGGGCGACCCGATCGACCTCATGCTGAACGCCGACCCCAAGCTAACGCCCCAGGATGTGGCGCGCCTCAAAGCGCTCTACGGCCTCGATCTGCCGCTTTACGAGCGCTACCTCAACTGGCTTGGCGCCGCACTCTCCGGCGATCTCGGCTACTCGCGCGCCTTTGCCAAGCCGGTGCTCGAGGTGCTGTTGCCGCGTCTTGCCAACACGAGCTTGCTCATGGGGCTGAGCTTCCTCTTCTCCCTTGCCTTGGCATTCCCCATCGGCGTCGTCGCTGCGACCCGCCCGCAAGGCCGGCTCGACGCCGCGGTCAATCTTTTCTGCTTCGCCGGCATCTCCGTGCCGCCCTTCTGGCTCGCCCTTCTCCTGATCGGCTTCTTCTCGGTCGATCTCGGCTGGCTGCCGCCGAGCGGCAGCGAGAACGTGGGCGACGGCTCGCTCCCCGACCGCGCCCTTCACCTGGTGCTCCCGGTGCTGGCCCTCACGCTGCTCTCGGTCGCGGGCTTCACCCGTTATTTGCGCGCCGAGATGCTCGAGGTGCTGAGCCAGGATTACGTGCGGACCGCGCGCGCCAAGGGCGTGCCCGAGCGCTCCGTGCTCTTGAAGCACGCGCTCAGGAACGCGCTCATCCCCGTAGCGACCGTGATCGGGCTCGATTTCGGGGCACTCTTCTCCGGCGCCCTCATCACCGAGACCATGTTCGCCTATCCCGGCATGGGCAAGCTCACCTACGACTCGATCATGGGGAACGACTTCAACCTCGCCATGGTGGCACTTCTCTTCGCCACCTTCATGACGCTCGCGGCCAACCTGCTCGCCGATCTCGCGGTCGGCTGGCTCGACCCGAGGATCAGTCTCGCATGAGCGCCAAGGAAGAGCGCGGCGGCCGAGGACGCCGGCACGGCCCCTGGCGGCTCATGGCCGAGCGCCTCAGCGCCGACCGGCTAGCACTCGCGAGCCTCGTCCTACTCCTCCTGCTCGCCGCCCTCGTGCTCGCGGCACCGCTGGTGGCGGCCCTCCTCGGTCATGAGGTGGACGAGGTCGATCTCGTGAGCCGGCTCGAGGCGCCGAGCTGGAGCCACCCGCTCGGCACCGACGAGCTCGGCCGCGACGAGCTCCTGCGCCTCCTCTGGGGTGGCCGCGTCTCGCTTCTCGTGGGGCTGGTGGCGGCACTCGCGTCCGCCGTCATCGGCTCGGGGGTCGGGCTCCTCGCCGGCTATTGGGGCGGGCTCCTCGATGCCTTCCTCATGCGGGTGACCGACGGCGTCATAGCCCTTCCCCTCCTGCCGCTCCTCATCGTGCTCGCCGCCGTCGACCCGGCGAAGCTCGGCCTGCCGGCATGGATCGTCGAGGCCGAGAGCCTCAACCTCTACCGCATCATCGCGATTGTGGCCCTCGTCGGCTGGACGCGCACGGCGCGGCTCGTGCGCAACACCACCCTCAGCGTACGCGAGCGCGAGTTCGTGCTGGCGGCGCGCGCCGCGGGCGCCGGCCCCCTCAGGATCATGCTGGTGCACATCCTCCCCAACGCGGTCTCGCCCATCATCGTCGCGACCACACTCTCGATTGGCGGCATCATCCTCTTCGAGAGCGTCTTGAGCTTCCTGGGCCTCGGCATCCAGCCTCCCGCGGCGAGCTGGGGCAACATGCTCTCGGGCGGCCTCGAGCTCTTCGCCACCTCGCCGGCCTTGGCACTTTATCCCGGCGCCCTCATCTTCCTCGCCGTGATCGCCTTCAACCTGATCGGCGACGGCCTGCAGGCCGCCCTCGACCCGCGCGCGCTCGGGCGCACGCGCGGGCGGTGAATCAGGTGCGCTTTGCCGCCCCATCCCCCAGCATCGTCTCGACGAGCTGCACCCAGTAGCTCGCACCGAGCGGCAGGATCGAGTCGTTGAAGTCGTAATGCGGGTTGTGGAGGCCGCAGCCGCCCGCCTGCGGCCCGTTGCCGAGCCATACGTAGGCGCCGGGGCGGGCCTGGAGCATGAAGGCGAAATCCTCCGAGCCCATGCTCGGCACGGGGTCGCGGATCACGTTCTCCGGCCCGACCACCTTGGCGGCGGCGGCCTGGGCACGCGCGGTCTCGGCCTCGCTGTTGATGGTCGGCGGATAGCGCCGCTCGTACTTGAGCTCGAAAGTGGCGCCGAGGGCCGCACTCACCCCGCCCGCGACGCGGCGGATGGCGGGCTCGATCGTGTCCTGCACCTCGGGGCGGAAGGCGCGGCAGGTGCCACGCAGCACCACCTCGTCGGGGATCACGTTCCAGGTGTCGCCGCCGTGGATTTGCGTGACCGAGACCACGACGGCGTCGAGCGGGTTGGTGTTGCGGCTCGCGATCGTCTGTAGCGCCGTCACGATCTCCGCCGCCGTGACGACGGGATCGATGCCGTCGTGCGGCATGGCACCATGCGAGCCGCGGCCCTGAACCTTGAGTTCGAAGACGTCGTAGGCCGCCATCATCGGGCCCGGGCGCACCGCGATGGTGCCGACCGACTGGCCCGGCCAGTTGTGCATGCCGAAGACGGCATCGACGGGGAACTGATCGAAGAGGCCCTCCTCGACCATGACGCGGCCGCCGCCCTCGTTCTCCTCGGCGGGCTGGAAGATGACATGCACGGTGCCGGCGAAGCCGCGCGTCTCGGCGAGATAGCGCGCGGCACCGAGCAGCATGGTGGTGTGACCGTCGTGGCCGCAGGCGTGCATGCGCCCCGCGTTCTGGGAGCGGTGCGCGAAGCCGTTCTTCTCCGCGACGTGGAGTGCATCCATGTCGGCCCTGAGGCCGATCGCGCGGCCCGGCCCCTTGCCGCCCTTGATGGTGCCGACCACACCGGTCCCCGCCAGGCCGCGATGGACCTCGATGCCGAAGGAGGCGAGCTTCTCTGCGACGAACTCGGCGGTCGCGTGCTCCTCGAAGGCGGTCTCGGGGTGGGCATGGAGGTGGTGGCGCCAGGCGGTCATGTCCGCATGGAACTCGGCGATGCGATTGAGGACGGGCATGGCACCTCCGGTGCGTCCAAAGGAGGTTAGGGGCGAAAGTCTAGCGGCGGCAAGCGCGCGCGTCGAGCGGCTTAGCCGGGTACGAGCGCCGTCGCCGGCCCGAGCCTCGCGAGTGCTGCCTCGATCTCCTCGGCCGTGGGCATCGCACTTTGGGCGCCCTCCTTGAGGCAGGCGAGCCCGGCCGCGACGCTCGCGCGCCGCATCGCCTCTGCAAGGTCCTCGCCGCGGTCGAGTGCTGCGGCGAGCACGCCTACGAAGGCATCGCCTGCCCCCGTCGTGTCGACGGGTGCCACCGGCAGCGCTCCGACGCTGAGGCCCGAGCCGTCGGGGGAGTGTGCCATGGCACCCGCGGCGCCGAGCGTCACGATCATAGTGATGCCACGCCGTGCGGCGAAAGCAGCGGCCGCACTTGGGCCAGCCGTCTCGCCACCGAGCAGGGTCGCCGCCTCAGGCTCGTTCACGACGAGAAAGTCGCTCGCGGCCAGCAGCTCCTCCGGCACGGGCCCCATGGGTGCGAGATTGAGGATCACGCGCGCACCCCTTGCCTTGGCGCGGCTTGCCAGTGCGGCACTCTCGAGTGCCTCGACCTCGCGCTCGAGCAGAAGCGTGGTGCGCGGAGCGAGGAGTGCCTCAGGGACGTCCGCGGCGCGCGCCAGCGCGTTGGCGCCGCTCGCGACCAGAATCTGGTTCTCGCCCTGCGCATCGACCGCGACCACGGCACAGCCCGTCGCGGCCGAGACGCGCCGCACCAGCCCCACGTCCACGCCGTTCCCGCCAAGCGCCGCCAGCAAGCTCCGGCCGAAGCCGTCGTCGCCGACGCAACCCGCCATCGCCACGTCGGCCCCCGCGCGCGCGGCGGCCGTGGCCTGATTGGCGCCCTTCCCGCCCGGCAGCGTCTGGAAGTGCCGAGCCGTCACGGTCTCGCCCGCCCGCGGCAGCGCCTCGACCGCGAAGACGAGATCGATGTTGAGCGAGCCGAAGACCAGGATCACGGCCGTTTGCCTCGACCGGCGAGGCGGATAATGCCCCGCTCAGTGCGACATGAACACGGGCACCGTCATGTGCGCGAGGAGTGCCCGCGTGGCCCCGCCCAGCACGATCTCGCGCAGCCGCGCGTGTCCGTAGGCTCCCATCACGATCATGTCGGCCCCCATGTCCGCGGCGCGGGAGAGGATCACGTCGCCCACGTCGATGTCGTCGGCGTTGATGTGGCTCGCCTCCGTTTTGATGCCGTGGCGCGCGAGATGGAGGGCGATGTCCGCACCCGGCACCTCGCCATGGCCCGCGGGACCGCCCCGTGGATTGACGGCGAGGATGGTCACCTTCCTCGCGCGCGCGATGAGCGGAAGCGCGTCGTTGACGGCGCGCGTCGCCTGCATGCTCGCATTCCAGGCGACGAGCACCCGCTCGCCGAGCGTGGGGAACTCGCCGGCGTAGGGTACCAAGAGCGTGGGCCGGCCCGATTCCAGCACGACCCGCTCGGGCACGTCGAAATCGAGCGCCGGGAGCTGCTCGTCGGGGTCGTTCTGGCCGACGACCGCGAGGTCCGCATAGCGCGCGTGAAGTGCTGCCACCTCGCCCGGGTCGCCGTCGGCCTCGCGCCACTCGAACTTGACGGCGCCCTTGCGCGCGCGCTCCTCGAAGTCGGCCTTCGCCTTGTCGCGCCCCCGCTCGGCAAGCTGGCGCTGCGCGGTGACGATGTCGGCCGGTATTTGCGCCGCGACGTAGATCGGCATGGTGAACTCGGGAAGGGCGTAGAGTCCCGCGAGATGCGCATCGAAAGCCTGCGCCAGGCGGACCGCGATCTCGATGCGCTTGCCCGCGTGCTTGGAGCCGTTGACATGAACGAGTAGATCCTTGAGCGGCATGGCGGCCATCCCCCTTGCTCTCCCGGCTCCGCGCGGCTCTCGCTCACGGCGCACCCGGCGCGGGCCGATTTCATTCGTCGGCGCGATTGAACCATATGCACGCCGGTGCCGGCCGGTCAATCGGGGCCGCGCGTCATGAAGCCGCATTGTCCCCGCGGCCGCGGCGGAGTAGCTTATGGGGCCAAACCAACGATCCCTCGAAGCGAGGACGCCATGACCGCCCGATTGAACTCGAACCAGGCGCGCGATGTCGCCTACTATTTGCACCCTTACACGAACCTGAGCATCCACGAGAAGGAGGGGCCCCTCGTCATCACGCGCGGCGAGGGCATTTATGTCTTCGACGACGCGGGCAACCGCTACATCGAGGGCCTGGGCGGGCTGTGGTGCGCCTCCCTCGGCTTCAGCGAGGAGCGCCTCGTCGAGGCCGCGAACAGGCAGATGAAGAAGCTGCCCTTCTACCATTCCTTCGGACACAAGGTCTCGGACGTGGGCATTGAGCTTGCCGAGCGGCTCGTCGGCATGGCGCCCGTGCCCATGTCGAAGGTGTTCTTCACCAACTCCGGCTCGGAGGCGAACGACACGGCGGTCAAGCTGATCTGGTATTATCACAACGCCATCGGCAAGCCCGAGAAGAAGAAGATCATCGCGCGCCTCAAGGGCTACCACGGCGTCACCGTCGCCGCCGCGAGCCTCACGGGGCTGCCCAACAATCACCGCGACTTCGACCTGCCGATCGCGCGCATCCTCCACACGGATTGCCCGCATCACTATCGCTTCGCCCGGCCGGGCGAGAGCGAGGAGGCGTTTGCCGAGCGCTGCGCCCAATCGCTCGAGGCGCTCATCCTCAAGGAGGGTCCCGAGACGGTGGCCGCCTTCTTCGCGGAGCCGGTGATGGGGGCCGGCGGCGTGATCACGCCGCCCAAGGGCTACTTCGAGAAGATCCAGAAGGTGCTCAAGAAATACGACGTGCTCTTTCTGGCGGACGAGGTGATCTGCGGCTTCGGGCGCACCGGCAATATGTTCGCGACCACGACCTACGGGCTCGAGCCCGACATGATCAGCGTCGCCAAGCAGCTCTCCGCCGGCTACATGCCGATAGCAGCCCTCATGGTCAACGAGAGGATTTACCGAGGCCTCGTCAGCGAGAGCGAGAAGATCGGCCTTTTCGCCCACGGCTTCACCTATGGCGGCCATCCGGTGCCCGCGGCGGTGGCGCTCGAGACCCTCAAGATTTACGAAGAGCGCCAAATCGTGGAGCACGTGCGCCGCATGGCGCCGCACTTCCAGGGCCGGCTCTCAGCCCTCGGCAAGCACCCCCTCGTCGGCGAGGCGCGCGGGGTGGGGCTCATCGGCGGCCTCGAGCTGGTCAAGAACAAGGCGAGCCGGGAAGCCTTCCAGCCCGGCGACGGGGTCGGCGCCTACGCAGCCCGGCTCGCGCAAGCGAACGGGGTGATCACCCGCGGGATGACGGATACGCTCGGCCTCTGCCCGCCGCTCATCATCACCGAGCGCGAGATCGGCGCGCTGTTCGACGCGGTCAAGAAGGCGCTCGATGAGGCGCTTGCCGGATTGCGCAAGCGCCAGCTCGTGGCCGCGTAGGGGCTGCCGGAACTGACATAGATCAAATCGCCCCGCGCGGAGAACGGCTAGCTTTTTGCCGCGACGTGTCAAATTGACACATTTTCGCTTGCGACGATCGGGGTTAAGCAGCAAAAAGAGGAGACCGCGCTTTCTATTCCCGCGTGGGGAGGGTGATGATGGACTACGAACGGCGCTTTCGCGAAGCGCTCGCGAAGCTGCAGACCGAAGGGCGCTATCGCGTCTTCGCCGACCTTGAGCGCCGCTCCGGCGCCTTCCCGAGCGCAATCCACCACGGCAGCGACGGCCGCACGCACGAGGTCGTGGTGTGGTGCAGCAACGACTATCTCGGCATGGGCCAGCACCCCGCGGTGCTGCAGGCGATGAGGGAGGCGCTCGAGCGCTCGGGTGCCGGTGCCGGCGGCACGCGCAACATCTCGGGCACCAACCACGCCCACGTGCTGCTCGAGCGCGAGCTCGCCGAGCTGCACGGCAAGGAGGCGGCCCTCCTCTTCACCTCGGGCTACATTTCGAATGAGGCGACGCTCTCGGCCCTCGCCCGCCTGCTGCCGGGCTGCATCGTTTTTTCCGACGCGCTCAACCACGCCTCCATGATCGAGGGCATCCGCCACAGCGGCGCCGAGAAGCGCATCTTCAAGCACAACGACCCTGCGGACCTGGAGCGCCTGCTCGGCACGGTCGATCCCGCCTTGCCCAAGCTCGTCGCCTTCGAGAGCGTCTACTCGATGGACGGCGACATTGCACCTATCGCCGAGCTTTGCGCGGTCGCGGAGCGCCACGGGGCGCTCACCTACCTCGACGAGGTGCACGCCGTCGGGCTTTACGGCAAGCACGGCGGGGGAGTATCCGAGCGGGACGGCCAGGCGCATCGCCTGTCCGTTATCGAGGGCACCCTCGCCAAGGCCTTCGGGGTCATGGGCGGCTACATCGCGGCCTCGGCCGCCCTCGTGGATGCCGTGCGCAGCTACGCGGCGGGCTTCATCTTCACGACGGCACTGCCGCCGCACATCGCGGCGGGTGCCTTCGCCAGCGTGCGGCACCTCAGGGCAAGCGAGCTCGAGCGCGCGCGGCACCAGGAGCGCGTGGCCAGCTTGAAGCGCCGCCTGGCCGAGGCCGGGCTGCCCGTCATGCGGACGGAGAGCCACATCGTGCCGGTCGTGGTCGGCGATGCGCGCCTCTGCAAGGCGGCGTGCGACGCGCTCCTCGAGCGCCACGGCATCTATGTGCAGCCGATCAACTACCCGACCGTCCCGCGCGGGAGCGAGCGCTTGCGCTTGACGCCCTCGCCCCTTCATACGGATGCGCACATGGACCGGCTCTTGGCCGCACTCCTCGATGTCTGGCAGCGCCTCGGATTGAGGCGCGCGGCCTGAGCGGGCGCGCCGCCGGCCGGCGCTTTCACTTGTGGACATCGCCTCCTCCCGGCACTATATCTTCAGGTGCGCGCGGGGGTTTCAACTCATGTATCGCGACAAGACGCTCATCCCCACCGAGGCGATCCGGCTTGCAGCACTCGGCATGCTCAGCGAGCGCCCAGAGCGCTACGGCGAGCTCGCGGCGGCGGTGCGTCACTTCGCGAGCCGCGTCATGGGTCCTTCCCTCGACATTCTCGGCACCTCGATCGAGCTCCTGCGCCTGGAGGGCCTGGTCGAGCCCGTGGCAGGCGGCGACATCGCCGACAACGCGCTCTTGCGCATCACCGAGTCGGGCCGCGGCGAGCTCGCCACCCTGCTCAAGAGCCGCGTGCGCTCCCCCGTCGACGACCTCAACAAGCTCGTCGTGGCGCTCAAGATGCGCTTTTTCCATCTTCTCGGCGCGGACGAGAAGCGTGAGCAGCTCGACCTCCTGATCGAGTCAACCGAGGGAGAAATCAACCGCCTCAAGGACTTGCGCGCGGGCCAGCCCGACGGGCTCCTGGCCGATTGGCTCGCTCACGACATCGCCCAGCTGGAAGCGCGCAAGGGATGGTTCGAGGATCGGAAGTCAGCGCTCGGCTGACGGGGGAGAGACGACAAATCACCGACGAGCCGGCCGATGGCGCAAGCAATTGCGCCATTTTCATTTTAGGTTTCTCGCATCCGAAATCCGAGCGTCAGAGCAAGTGCTGCCCGCCGGTGATGAAGATCTCGGTGCCGGTGACGTAGCCGAAGTCGAGCGCGCAGAGCTGGTAGACGACCCCCGCCACTTCCTCGGGCGTGCCGAGGCGATGGAGCGGGATGCGCGGGATGAGGCTGTCGTACTCGGGCCCGACCATCGCAGTCTCGATCTCGCCGGGGGCCACCGCATTGACGCGCACGCCGAGCTCGGCGAACTCGACCGCCATCTCGCGCGTGAGCGCCCAAAGGGCCGCCTTCGAGGTCGAATAGGCGGAGCCTGCGAAGGGATGGATCGCGTGCCCGGCGATCGAGGTGATGTTGACGATGCTCGCCTTGCCCTTGGCCAGCGCCGGTGCCAAGCCGCGCGAGAGCTCGAGCGGGGCGAAGAAGTTAAGCTCGAACACCCGCCGCCATTCGTCGAGATCGCCGTTGAGACAGCCGAGCCGCTCCTTGAACGGCGCCTTGGGCGACACGGCGGCGTTGTTGACAAGGGCATGGAGCGGCTTGCCGTCGAGCAGGTCCAGCGCCTCCGCGATGAAGGCCCCGGCACTGGCAGGGAGTGCCAAATCCGTCACCACATGGTGGGTCCAGTTGGGATCACGCTTGCACTCGGGGGGTATCTCCTCGCGGCTGCAGGTGATGATGCGCCAGCCCTCGTCCGAGAAGCGCTTGACGGTGGCATGCCCGATGCCCCGGCTGGCACCGGTAAGCACCACGGTCTTGGCTGTCCGCAGAGACATGGCGCGCAGTCTAGCCTAATCCACGGACGACGCCAGCGTCATGGCGGCGAGCTTCCGCCCGGCGAGGGCAGCTCAGTGCGCGATGAGGACGGGCAGCTTTGCCGCGTTCAGCACGCCGCGCGTCGCACCCCCGAAGATGTTCTCGCGCACCCGGCTGTGGCCGTACCCGCCCATCACCACGAGATCGGCACCTGCCGCCGCGGCCTCGTCCACGAGCCCGGCGCCGACGGGCCAGCCCTTGAGTCGGACACGCTTCGTCTCCCCCTTGATGCCATGATGGCCGAGCCATTCGGCGAGATCGTCGAGGCTCGGCTCGATCGGCCTCTCCTTGACGCCCTCGAGCAGCAACACGCGCTCCGCCTGGGCCAGGAACGGCAATGCGCCACTCGCCGCGCGTGCCGCTTCCGCACTGCCGTTCCACGCGATCGCCACCGCCTTGCCGAAGCTGCTTGGCTCCATGGGAAGCAGGAGAATGGGCCGCCCGCCTTCCATGAGGGCCGCCTCGAGGGTAAGGCGCCAATCGATGTCCCGGTCGTCGGGCACGCGGATCATCGCGACGAGGTCACGCACGCGCGCGGCGCGCGACACCTCGTCGGGCCCGCGCCCGATCACGGTACGGAAGCCCGCAGAGGCGCCCGCACCCGCGCCGACGACATTCGCCTTCTTGACCGCCGCATCGAACAGGCGCTGGGCATCCGCCGCCCGGGTATTCGCCTCCCTCTCGGCAAGGTCGATGATTTGCGAGATGACGGAGCCGGAGGTCCCTTCGGCGATGAGCGGGACGGCCTCGCGCGGGTCCGGCTTCACGTGCAGGAGATCGGTATAGGCGCCGAGGCGGCGCGCAAGCGCCAATGCCGCCACGAGGGCACCCTCGCCCTTTTCGTGGCCTGTGAGGGGCACCAGGATGCTCTTGATAGGCATTTCTTCCTCCGCTTCTTTCGCCGTCATGGGGGTCGAGGGAGGCTAACGTCGGGGACGGGCCCCTGCCGTGATCTATGTCAATGGCTTGCGCCGGCAGCTAAGCCGAGGAGCCCGCGCGCCTGGGCGAGTGCTGTCTCGATTGTGCCCGAGACCTCGAGTTTCGGCCAGACAATGTCGCCGAGTGCCAAGCCGAGCTGTCCGCGCAGCACCTCGACCGAGGCATCGGAGGCATCGCCGCTGCGCTCGCGCACGCGCGCCTCGAGTACCTCGGCCGGCGCCTCGAGCCAGAGTGGGCGGAACGCGACCCCCGCCTCGCGCGCCACCGCCTCGATCGCCGCGCGCTCCTCGAGCCTGCCGTGCACGGCATCGGCAACGGCCGCGTGGCCGGCGGAAAGTGCTGCGCGCGCACGCTCGCGGATCGTCTGGTAGACGCGCGCCGTCAATTCGGCCGTGTATCCCTCAGGACCGAGGCGGGCTAGTGCCTCGCGCCCAAGGATGTGCTTCCGGATCACGTCGCTGCGCAGCACGACCGCTCCCGGCACGGCGCCGAGTGCCGGTGCGAGTGCCTGCGCGAGCGTCGACTTGCCGCTGCCCGAAAGCCCGCCGAGCGCCACCAGCACGGGCGCAGGCGGAGCGAGATAGCCGAGTGCCAGATCGAGATAGGCACCCGCCTCCTCGGTCATGCGGCGCGCGCGCGCCGCTTCCGGCTGAGCCACCGCCGCCGCAGCTCCCACCTGCGCGCGCACGGCCGCGCGGCACGAGAGAAAGAGCGGGAGGGCCGCGAGGCCGGAAAGCTCGCCAAGTGCTCCTCGCCGAGCACCCTCGGAGAGATAGCGGTTGAAGACGAGATTGCCGAGCGGGCCGAGCCGGCGCTTGTCGAGGTCCATGAGGAGGAAGGCGAGATCGTAGAGCACGTCGATGCAGGCGATCTGGTCGTTGAACTCGATGGCGTCGAAAAGCGTCGGCCGCCCTTCGAATAGGCAGATGTTGCGCAAATGGAGATCGCCGTGGCAGTGGCGCACGAGCCCGGCCATCCGCCGTGCCTCGAGCAACGGGCGAAGGCGGCGCAGCGCTGCCTCGCTCTCGGCCTTGAGGCGAACGACTTTGCTCGCCTCGAAGCACCCGCCTCCCGACCCGCCGAGCTCGGCATCGTTGCCCGCGATCACCCGGGCGATGCCCGCCGCCCCGCCATGCTCGTGGCGCCGCTCGGCGGCCGCGTGAAGGTCCAGCACGGCATCGGCGAGGGACGTCATGAGCGCAGGATCGAGAGCGCCGCGCTCCGCGAGACGATCGAAGAGCGCCTCCTGGTCGAACCGGCGCATGACGACGACCCAGTCGACGACCCGGCCCTGGCCGCCCAACTCGAGCGCCCCCGCGGCAGCACGCGTGATCGGCGTCGCGGCGAGATAGAGCGAGGGCGCCGTGCGCCGATTGAGGGCGAGCTCGGCCTCGCACGCGCGTCGGCGCAGCGCCAAGGTCGAGAAGTCCATGTAGGGAAACTTGACGGCGCGCTTGAGCTTGTAGGCCCGCTCGCCGGCGAGCGACACGACGGCGCCGTGGGTATCGATGCGCTCGACCGCGGCACCGCCATGCGTGCGCGGATCGCAGAGAAAGGCGATCACCTCCCTCTGATCCTCGACGACGTGGCTCGCGACACCCATCGCCCTCACTCGCTCGGTACGCCCGCTCTCGGTCACGTGAGATTCACCACATCAGGAAAACACTTGTCATGCGAGGCGCCCGAAGGGCAACGAAGCAATCCAGTGAGAGCTTCTCACCACGCCCGCTGGATTGCTTCGCTGCGCTCGCAATGACGGTTATCTCCGGGTGGGACGAACTTCCGAATCGCGACACTACCACGGGAAGGAAGGAGGCGAATTGCGATGGATCAAACGGCTTCCGGCCGGGCGCGCGGCGGCGCGCCCCGGCTCAGCGCACGTAGCTCGGTCTCGCCTCGGCGATTCCGGCCGGGTCCTCGTGAATGATCACCTCGGCGTCCGGGAAGGCCTCGAGCAGATGCGCCTCGACGGCATCGGCGATCTCGTGGGCGCGCAGAAGCGTGATATCCGGGTTCATCTCGAGGTGGAGCTGGATGAACTGCCTCGGCCCCGAGGCGCGCGTGCGCAGATCGTGGAGCGTCACCACGCCGGAATGGGAGAGCGCGATCTCCCTGATGCGCTTGCGCGCGTCGTCGGGCAGCTCGCGATCCATGAGCTGATCGAGCGACAGGTGCGCGATGTGCCAGGCGCTCACCACGATGTAGATCGCGATCGCGATGGCGAAGAGCGGATCGAGGAAGTGCCAGCCGAACTCGAGGCCGAGGAAGAGCGACACCATCACGCTGCCGTTCACCATCAGGTCGCCGAAGTAATGGAGCGCGTCGGCCTTGATCGCGAGCGAGCGCGTCGCGCGCACGACATAGCGCTGGTACTGCAGCAGCACGAGGGTGACCACGATCGAGAGCCCCATGACCGCGATCCCGAACGCTCCGTTGTGCACCGGCTGCACGTCGATAAGCCGGTGCCCGGCCTCGAAGATGAGGAAGACCGCGGAGCCCGCGATGAAGGCCGACTGGCCCAGCCCGGCGAGCGCCTCCGCCTTGCCATGACCGAAGCGGTGCTCGCGGTCGGCCGGCACGAGCGCGTGGCGAACGGCCACGAGATTGATGACGGAGGCAGCGACATCGAGCAGCGAATCGATGAGGGTGGAGAGGAGCGCCACCGAATCGGTCACCAGATAGGCGCCGATCTTAGCTAAGATGAGGAGGGAGGCCACCGCGACGGACGCGTAGGTGGCTCCGGTCATCAGCCTTGCATTCTTTTGGCTCGCAACGCCGGTATCCATCATCGGGCCCTCGCCTTGCCAGCCGGGCTCAGGGATAGAGCCGCTCGCTGCGCCAGCCGTCCTCGCCGCGGGAGTAGACGAGGCGCTCGTGCAGCCGGAACGGGCGCTCGCGCCAGAATTCGATGCGCTCGGGTCGGATGCGGTAGCCCGACCAATGGGGCGGACGCGGAACTTTGCCGAAGCCGAACTTCGCCGCGTATTGGGCGACGCGCCGCTCGAGCTCGAAAGCGCCGGAGAGCGGACGCGACTGCTGGGAGGCCCAGGCGCCGATCTGGCTCTGACGGTGGCGCGAGGCGAAATACTCGTCCGCCTCCGCGTCGGAGACCCGGCTTACCGGACCTTCCACCCGCACCTGCCGGCGCAGCGATTTCCAGTGGAAGCAAAGAGCCGCGCGCGGGTTGGCGGCGAGCTCGTCACCCTTGCGGCTCTCGATATTGGTGTAGAAGACGAAGCCGCGCTCGTCGGCGTCCTTGAGCAGCACCATGCGCACCGAAGGCACGCCGCGCGCGTCCGCCGTCGCGAGCGCCACCGCATTCGCATCCACCGGCTCGCTCGCCTCCGCCTCCTTGAACAAGTGGCGGAAGAGAGCCACGGGGTCCTCGCTCGAGCCTTCATTCATGGCCGTCTCAGCCATTCTCAACCATTCCGGTGAGAGTGATATAATTCGATTAAGCCGCGCGCGCACGGCAAAAAACCGCAAAATAACGGAGGATACGACCGCGCGCCGCGCAGGGAGGCGGTCCTGACGCCTCCGGGCCCGCCGCAGGGTGGGGGCTCTCGCCGCGTATTTGGTGCACCCGCTAGGCAAGACGGCGTGAGGCATTCGACTGCGGAAAGAGTGCTGTGGCACCCGGCAAGGCACGCGATAGGCAACTCGCTGCGGCGCCATTGCTCCACGGCCGAGCAAGCGGGTACGGCGATCATTGCCGGACGGCCCCGGGTCAATTGACAAGGAACTGTTGGCACCCTACGTTCAATCCGTTGTTCATGAATCTTTCGTTTCTTATTTGCGGTTATGACCGTCCGCGCACGCGGCGAGACGGCTCGAACCCCAGCCACTTCCCAATAGCGGAGGAAGTTCCGTCATGAAGAAGCTAGGGCAGCTCATGTCTGCATTGCTGCTTGGCGCGGCTGCGGCGGGGCTGAGCGCCTCCGCTTGGGCGCAGATGCCTCCGGCACCGGGAGGGGCCCCGCCGGCGCCGGGAGGAGCCCCGGCACCGGGAGGAGCCCCGGCACCGGGAGGGGCCCCGGCACCGGGAGGGGCCCCGGCGCCGCGAGGAGGTGCGGCGCCACAAGTCGCGCCAGGGTCAGCCCATGCGCCAAGCCCAGGGCCTGCGCCGGGGGTGAATCGCGGCTTCCATGATCGCGATCCTAGGCACTTCACGGAGCATGACTGGGGTGTCTGGCGCGGCGGCGGATGGAATCACGGTTGGCACGACGGCCGCTTGGGCTGGTGGTGGGTGGTTGGGCCCGATTGGTACTTCTATTCGGAGCCGGTCTACCCCTACCCGGAGCCCTATCTTCCTCCGACCGTGGTCGTGCAGCCGGCGCCGGTGCAGTATTGGTACTATTGCGACAACCCGCCGGGTTATTACCCCTACGTCACCACATGCAGCACGGCATGGCGTCAAGTACCCGCGACACCGCAAGGGCCGACACAGTAAGGAGAGCATCGATGACGCGCTATGCACCGATTGCGACCGCAGTCGTCGCCGCCATGCTGCTCGGCGGCTGCGCTCCCCAGCCGCTGTCGCCCAGCGTGCCGGTGATGCCCGCGCCCAACAAGCCCTTCGATGCCTTCCAGCAGGATCAAGCCGTGTGCCGGCAATTTGCGCAGTCGCAGGTCGCCGGCCAGGAGAACGCGGGGAGCAATCAGGTGCTGGGCAGTGCCATCGTCGGCACCGTGCTCGGCGCCGGGCTGGGAGCGGCCCTTGGCGGCGGCAAGGGTGCCGCCATCGGTGCCGCCTCCGGTGCCGTCGCCGGCACCGCCTACGGCGCGGGTACGGGTGGGGCCGTGCAGATGACGGTGCAGCAGCACTACGACAACGCCTACATGCAATGCATGTACTCCCGCGGCAACCAGGTACCGGGCTACCGGCCCGGCTATGCGCCGCCACCCCCGCCGGGAGGCACGCCGCCGGCAGGCGGTGCCCCGCCGCCCCCGCCGCCACCCGGGTCGCCGCCGCCACAGGGCTGATCCTTCGAGCCGCGTCGCGGCGGAGCTCGGAGCTCGGCTGCGATGCGAGCCCGGGCTCGGCCGAAAAGAGAATGGAGTGCCTCCGACGTCGCATGCACCGCAGGCACTCGTCCCGCGAGGGCAAGCATTGCGGTCTTGCCCGCGGCTCGTCAACGCGGGGAGCTGAGCCGCCGTCGTGATCGCACTTGCGGCGCGCGCCCAATGCCCGATGCCAGGAATGCTATGGCTCCTCGCGACGGCCTTAGAGGCCACGGGCGCCCGCGGATGACGCGGCTTTGCCCTCTACCGGCTTTTGTGTAGGATCGCCGCGAACTCCGCCCTCAACCCCCGAGAGAAGCTCCCGGGAATGCCAGAGAGGCCACGATGACCGAAGCACCCGCGCTCATGGCCGGCAAGAGCGGCCTCATCCTGGGAGTGGCGAACGACCGTTCGCTGGCGTGGGGCATTGCCAAGACGCTCGCGTCCCATGGCGCCAAGCTTGCCATCACCTATCAGATCCCGCAGCTCGAGCGGCGCGTGCGGCCGCTTGCGGAGTCCGTGGGCGCTCCGCTCGTGCTGCCTTGCGATGTGTCGGATGCGGCAAGCCTCGATGCCGTCTTCGCCGCCATGGAGAAGGCGTGGGGCTCGATCGACTTCGTCGTGCATGCGATCGCGTTTTCCGACCGCAACGAGCTCACCGGAAAATACGTCGACACCAGCCGGGACAACTTCGTCCAGACCATGCTGGTCTCGTGCTACTCTTTCACGGACCTCGCGCGCCGCGCCGCCAAATTGATGCCTCGCGGGGGCGGCTTGCTGACGCTGTCTTACTACGGCGCCGAGAAGGTGATGCCTCATTACAATGTGATGGGGGTCGCCAAGGCGGCCCTCGAGGCCAGCGTGCGCTACCTCGCGGCCGATCTGGGCAGCCAGCAGGTGCGCGTGAATGCGATCTCGGCCGGCCCGGTCAAGACGCTTGCATCCGCGGGCATCGGCGACTTCCGCTACATCCTGAAGTGGAACGAGCTCAACGCGCCGCTCAAGCGCAACATTACGACCGAGCAGGTGGGGGCTTCGGCGCTTTATCTCCTGAGCGATCTCGGAAGCGGAGTTACCGGCGAGGTCCATCACGTCGACGGCGGTTACCATGTGGTCGGCATGCTGGCTGTCGATGCCGCCATCGAGGTGAGGGAGATGCTGAAGACCTTCAAGGCCGGCCCCTGATCATGCCCGGCAACAGCTTCGGCCACGCCTTCCGGTACACGAGCTGGGGCGAGAGTCACGGCCCGGCGATCGGCTGCGTCGTCGACGGGGCGCCGCCGAAAATTCCGCTCGTGGAGGCCGACATCCAGCAATGGCTCGACAAACGCCGCCCGGGCCAGTCGCGCTTCACGAGCCAGCGGCGCGAGCCGGATCAGGTCAGGATCCTCTCAGGCACCTTCGAGGGTCTGACCACGGGCACGCCGATCTCGCTTCTCATCGAGAACGTCGACCAGCGCGCAAAGGACTACAGCGAGATCAAGGACCTGTTCCGCCCCGGCCACGCCGACTTCACGTACCATGCCAAGTACGGCATCCGGGACTATCGCGGCGGCGGACGGGCGTCCGCACGCGAGACCGCCTGTCGCGTGGCCGCGGGTGCCGTGGCGCGCAAGGTGCTCGGTCCGGGCGTGCTCATCCGCGGCGCCATGGTCCAGATGGGCCCGCATAAGATCGACCGCGAGCGCTGGAGCTGGCAAGCGGTCGGGGAGAACCCCTTCTTCTGCCCCGATGCGGGTGCCGCCAAGGCGTGGGAGGCCGAGCTCGACGCCGTGCGCAAGCGCGGCTCGTCGCTGGGCGCCGTGGTCGAGATCGTCGCCTCCGGCGTGCCGGCCGGCCTCGGCGAGCCGGTCTACGACAAGCTCGATGCCGACCTCGCGCGAGCGATGATGAGCATCAATGCGGTCAAGGCAGTCGAGATCGGCGACGGCTTCGCCGGTGTGGCCACCCCCGGCGAGGCGGCGCACGACGAGATGCGCATGGTGGACGGCAAGCCGAGCTTCTTGACCAATCGCGCGGGCGGCACGCTCGGCGGCATCTCGACGGGAGAGGACGTGGTGGTGCGCTTCGCCGTCAAGCCGACCAGCTCGCTCCTCATTCCGCAGCGCGGCGTCAACCTCCGCGGCGAGGAGGTGGAGGTCGTCACCAAGGGCCGCCACGATCCCTGCGTGGGGATGCGCGCCGTGCCGGTGGGCGAGGCGATGATGGCGCTCGTGCTGGCCGACCACATGCTGCGCCAGCGCGCCCAGTGCGGCGCCTGAAGCAAGGGCCGCCGCCGCTTCGCTTGCGGCGCTCGAACCGACTTTCGCGGGCTCGCGGCCCGGCGCCGGCGGATCGCGAGCCGCGAAATGAGGAGGATCGTTCATGCGTTGGCTGAAACGGGTCGTCGTCGGTTTCTTCGCGCTCGTCGGCATCATGACCGTGAGCCTGGCGCTGCTCGCCGTCTGGCTCGGCGCGAGCCTCGTGGCGCCCTCATCGCGCGCGGTACCCGAGGCCACCGCACTCGAGCTCGATCTCACCAAGGCACCCGGCGAGACCGGAGCCGGGGGCGGCATCGTCGAGCTCCTCTCGCCCAAGCGCATGACGCTGCGCCAGATCGAGGAGGCGCTCGAGCGCGCGGGCCGCGACGATCGCGTCAAGGGCCTCGTCGTCCGCCTCGGCGAATCGTTCAGCTACGCGACGAACGAGGAGCTGCGCGATGCGATCGCCGCCTTCCGCAAGCGCGGCAAGTTCACGATCGCCTTCGCCGAGAGCTATGGAGAGGCCGGGAGCGGCAGCGGCGGCTATCCGATCGCGGCCGCATGCGAGGAGATCTGGCTGCAGCCCTCGGGCGAGCTGAACCTCGTCGGCGTCATCGCCGAAACCCCGTTTCTCAGGGGTACCCTCGACAAGCTCGGCATCGTTCCGCGCGTCGACAAACGCGAGGAGTACAAGAGTGCTATCGACGAGCTGACCGATACCGCCTATAGCCCGGCGTTCAAGGAGTCTCTGCAAAGCATCCTCGGCTCGCTTTATGACCAGCTCGCCCAAGCGGTCGCCGATGGCCGCGGGCTCGGCGCGGATGCGACGAAGGCGCTCATCGACCGCGGGCCATTCCTCGCGGAGGAGGCCGTCGCCGCCAAGCTCGTCGACCGGCTCGGCTATCACGACGAGGCGCGGGACGCCGCGAGACGGCGTGCCGGCCCCGGCGGCAAGCTGGTGCAGCTCCCCGACTATTTCCGCGCGGCGCGCGATGACTCGGGCGAAGGGCCCGTCATTGCGATGATCGCCGCGAGCGGGCCGATCGTCTCGGGCTCGAGCGGGTTCGACGACGCCTTCGGCGTCAGCCGGATCGGCGCCGACACGCTTTCGGACACGATCGACGAGGCGGTGCGGAGCAGCGACGTGGCGGCGATCCTCCTGCGCATCGACAGCCCGGGAGGCTCCTATGTGGCGTCCGACACCATCTGGCGCGCGGTCAATCGCGCCAAGGCGGCGGGCAAGCCGGTCATCGTCTCGATGGGCGATGTCGCCGCCTCGGGCGGCTACTTCATCGCCGTACCCGCCACCAAGATCGTCGCGGAGCCCGGTACGCTGACCGGCTCGATCGGCGTCTTCGGCGGCAAGCTGGTGATCAAGGGTTTGTTCGAAAAGCTGGGCATCAGCGTCGATTCGGTCCAGTTCGGCACCAATGCTGCGCTGTGGAGCTCGGACCAGGACTTCACGCCCGAGGGCTGGAACCGCCTCGAGGCCTCGCTCGATGCGGTGTACAAGGACTTCACCGCCAAGGTGGTTGCGGCGCGAGGCCTCGATGCGAACCGCATTCCCGAGATCGCCAAGGGACGCGTCTTCACCGGGGCCCAGGCGCTGAAGCTCGGGCTCGTCGATGCGCTCGGGGGCTTTCCCCAGGCGCTCGAGCTTGCCCGCGAGGCGCTTCACGTCAAGCCCGAGGAGCCCGTTCAATTGCGCGAGTATCCGCCGCGCGGGCGCGAGTTCCGCCGGCTTTTGCACCGGCTCGTCGCCGGCGAGGGCATAGCTGCAGCGCCGCTTACGAGCCTGCTCGCGCGTGAGCTCGCAACACCTGCGGCAGCCCTGCGTCCGCTCGTCGCCGAGCTGCCCGCCTTGACCCGTCCGGGCGAGGCCTGGCTTCTGATACCTCCACTCGAGGTGCGCTGAGCGTCGGCTCGGAGCCAAGCGTCGCAGGCGGAGCGCTGGTCAGCGGGCGACGGCGCGAGCGGAGGAGACCGGCCCATGCCGACGATGACAACCGCCGAGGCCACGGTCGAAAGCCTGCTTCGCCATGGCATCGATACGGTCTACGGCCTGCCCGGGCTGCACAACGATCCGCTCTTCGATGCCTTCCACGGCGCGCAAGACCGCCTGCGCGTGCTCCATACGCGGCACGAGCAGACCTCCGCCTACATGGCGCTGGGTGCTGCATTGGCGACGGGCAAGCCGCAGGCTTTCGCGGTCGTTCCGGGCCCCGGCTTCCTCAACGCGGGTGCGGCACTGCTCACGGCCTACGGCATGAATGCGCCGGTCGTGGCCCTCGTCGGTCAAATCCCTCAGGCGGATATCGATCGCGGCCACGGCCATCTGCACGAGATCGCCGACCAGATCGGCGTTGCACGACATATCGCGAAATTCGCGGCCCGCATCCGCTCTCCCCATGAAGCACCCCTCCTCATCGCCGAGGCGATCGAGAGCGCGTGCTCGGGCCGGCCCGGGCCGGCGGTGGTGGAATGCGCGATCGACGTATGGGGCCGCAGGGGTGCTGTTGAAATTCCGGAGCGGCCCAGAGCCTTACAGCACCCGCCGATCGACGAGGACGCGGTCGAAGCCGCGGCCAAGATCCTCGGCGGCGCCAAGCGCCCGCTGATCGTGCTCGGCGGCGGCGCGCAAGGAGCCAGCGCGGAAGTGACAGCACTCGCCGAGCTGCTCGAGGCGCCAGCCGTCGCCTATCGCCGCGGCCAGGGCGTGCTGCCAGCAACGCACCGGCTCAGCATCAATCTGCCCATCGCGCACCGGCTCTGGGCCAAGGCCGACGCGGTGCTTGCCGTGGGCACGCGGCTCTTCATGCAGCAGAGCCAATGGGGAGTGGACGGCGATCTCAAGATCGTGCGCATCGACATCGACCCTGAGGCGGCGGAGCGCTTCAAGAAGCCGGCAGTAAGCCTCATCGGCGACGCGGCGGACTACGTCAAGGCGCTCTTGGCACGGCTGCCGGCGCACAATCGCCCGCGCGCGTCGCGCGGCGACGAGCTCGCGCGCGAGCGCGCGCGGATGGTCGAGCGGCTCAAGCGTCTCGAGCCGCAGCTGAGCTTCCTCAAGGCGATCCGGGCGGCACTCCCGGAGGACGGCATCTTCATCGACGAGGTGACGCAGGTCGGCTTCGTCTCGCGCCTCGCCTTTCCGGTGCTCAAGCCGCGCACCTTCCTTTCGCCCGGCTACCAGGACAACCTCGGCTGGGGCTTCGGCGCAGCGCTCGGCGTCAAGGCGGCCAAGCCCGCCCAAGCCGTACTCGCCATCGCCGGCGACGGCGGCTTCCTCTACCAGGCGGGCGAGCTCGCGACCGCCCGTCAGCACAATCTGGCCGTCGTCGTCGTGGTCTTCGACAACGGCAGCTTCGGCAACGTCCGGCGCATCCAGGAGGAGCAGTACGGCAACCGCACGATCGCCTGCGATCTCACGAACCCCGA
>DATNIJ010000098.1:0-19119 GCA_035604475.1 Alphaproteobacteria bacterium | reverse complement strand
GCGCACGGCAAAGCAGGCGGCGGCGAGCGAGCCCGAGGGCACGCAGTTGAGCGGCCCCTTGACCTGGGCACTCGTGCCGGCGAAGTCGAACTCGATGTCGCCGTCCTTGACCGTGACGGCGACCTCGATGCGGATCTGGCGGTCGAGATCGATGCCGTCGTTGTCGAGGTAATCGACGAAGCGATAGGTGCCCGGCGGGATCGCGCGCAGCGCCTTACGCGTCATCTCCTCCGAGCGGATGAGGAGTTCGTCGAAGATCGCCGCGAGCTGATTGTGGCCGTAGCGGTCGGCGACCTCGCCGAGCCGGCGCGACGCCACCGTGCAGGCCGCGACTTGAGCGTTGAGGTCGCCCATCACCGTGTCGGGAATGCGCACGTTCTGGCGGATCATGCGGACGAGCGTGTCGTTCATGACCCCGGCGTCGCGCAGCTTGAGCGGCGGAATGCGGAGTCCCTCCTGGAAGATCTCCGTCGAGTTGGTCGGCACCGAGCCGGCCGCCATGCCGCCCACGTCCTGGTGATGGGTCATGGCCCCCGCGAGCGCTATCAGCTTCTCGCGATGGAAGACCGGCAGGACGACCGCGATGTCGGGGAGATGCGTGCCGCCCGTATAGGGGTCGTTGAGGATGAAGAGGTCGCCCTCCCGCATATGCTCGACCGGGTAGGTCTTGATGATCTCCTTGACCGCGGGGATGAGGGTGGCGAGATGGATCGGGATGGAGCAGGACTGGGCGAGCGTCGTCCCCTCCGTCGTGAAGAGGCTCGCCGAGGCATCGAGCCCCTCCTTGACGATGGGCGAGAAGGAGCTGCGCAGCAGGGTCGACTGCATCTCGTTCGCGATGCCGTCGAGCTTGTGGCGCACCACCTCGACGGTGATGGGGTCGAGTGCCGTGTCCTTCGCTTGCCTGGGCATGGGCGGGCTCCGTCAGTCCGCGGTGATCACGAGGGTGCCGTTCTCGGTCACGCGCGCCACCCAGCCGGGCTCGACGAGCGTGGTGGTGTCGCTTTGCTCGACGATGGCCGGACCGCCGATGGCGGCACCGACGGCAAGGGCTGCGCGGTCATAGACACGCGCGTCCATGAAGCCGCCGCTCTCCGCCGTCAGGATGCGGCGGCTTTCCTTCTCGGCCGAGGCCGCGCTCGGCCGGTAGGGCTCGGCGGAGTGCTGGGCGGCGGCGCTCTGATGGATGGTGCGCAAGTTGACGATGCGCGCGGGCCCGTCGACGCTGTGGCCGTAGACCCGGTCGTGCATGGCGAGAAAGTCGCGGTAAAGTGTCTCGAGCGCTTGGGCTCCCGCGGCCGCGAGCGGAATCTCCAAGTGATAGGACTGGCCCACGTAGCACACGTCCGCGAAGTAATGGATGCGCGCGCGCTTGGGCTTGACCCCTTCGCTCGCCATGAGGCCGGCGCACGCCTTATCGATCCGCGCGAGCGTGGCCCGCACCTCCGACCAGGCGAGCTCGGCGAGCGGCCGCGGGAAGGCGGCCGAGACCTCGTGCTCGATCGGCGCGTGGAGGAGCCCCGCAGCCGAGAGCACGCCTGGATGGAGCGGCACTGCGATACGCCGAATGCCGAGCTCGCGGGCGAGGGCGGTGGCGTGGAGCGGGCCGCCGCCGCCGAGGGGAAGCAGGGTGTACTCGCGCGGATCGATGCCGCGGCCGATCGAGACTAGGCGGATCGCCTCGGACATTTGGGCGTTCAGCACCCGGTGGATGCCGAGGGCCGCCTCTTGCAGCGTCATGTTCAAGGGACGCGCGATCCTCGTCTCGAGCGCCTGGCGCGCGAGCTCGGGCTCGAGCTTGAGCGAGCCGCCGGCGAAATAGTCGGGATTGATGAGGCCGAGGATAAGCGAGGCATCGGTCACGGTCGGCGCCTCCCCGCCGCGGCCGTAGCAGGCCGGCCCGGGCTCCGAGCCGGCCGACTGCGGCCCGACGCGCAGCGAGCCCGCACCGTCGAGCCACGCGATCGAGCCGCCTCCGGCGCCGATCGTGTTCACGTCGACCATGGGCACGCGCACGCCATAGCCGCAGATCTCGCCCTCGGCGCGGATGAGCGGCTGGCCGCGGCTCACGAGGGCGATGTCGCAGCTCGTGCCGCCGATGTCGAGGGTGATGAGGTCTTCGATGCCGACGGAGCGCCCCACCTCGACGCCGCCGATGACGCCAGCCGCCGGGCCCGAGAGGAAGAGGCGCACCGGCCGCCGGCGCGCCACGCGGGAGGAGGCGATCCCGCCGCGCGACTGCATGATCTGGAGCGGGATCGCGACGCCGCCGCCCGCGAGGTCCTGCTCCATGTTCTCGAGATAGCGGTCCACGACCGGCTTGATATAGGCATCGAAGGCGGTGACGCAGGTACGCTCGTACTCGCGGAAGGCGGGATCGACCTCCGAGGAGAGCGATACCATCATCGAGGGCGCCAAGCGGTGGATGAGCTCGCGCGTCAGCACCTCGTGCGCGGGGTTGAGGAAGGAGAAGAGATAGCTCACGGCGATCGCCTCGACGCCGTCCGCGACAAGGGCTTGAGCCGCGCGCTCGACGGAGGCCTCGTCGAGCGGGACGAGGACCGAGCCGTCGGCGGCGATCCTCTCGCGCACCTCCTTGCGCAAGGCGCCGGGAACGAGGAAGACCGGCGCCTCGGGCTTGAGGATGAGGTCGTACATGGCGCGCCGCTTCTGACGGCCGATCTCGAGCACGTCCTTGAAGCCGGCCGTCGTGAGGAGGCCGATCTTGGCCCCCTTGGCCTCGAGCACCGCGTTGGTCGCGACCGTGGTGCCGTGGACGAAGCGTCGGATCGCGCGCGCGTCGACCTGCCAGGCGGCAGCCATGAAGTCGATGGCGGCCTTGACCCCCGCGCTCGGGTCATGGCGCGTCGTCGGAATCTTGACGAGGCGCAGGGCGCCTTGCGCGTCGCGGCACACCACGTCCGTGAAAGTACCGCCGATGTCGACGCCGATCTCGAAACCGTCCGTCATGTGCCCGCTCTGCTCGCCGCTCGCCCTATGAGTCTGTAACATCCATTGCCGGCCGCGAATACTAGAGATAGATGCTCCTCACGATCTCCTCCGCGAGTGCGGTACCGCTTGCAATGTCGCCGCGCTCCGAGACGCGGCCGTCGCGCAGGATGAGGAAGCGGTCGGCGATCGAGAGGGCGAGCTTGATGTTCTGCTCCACGATGAGCATGGCGATGCCGCGCCCCTTGAGGAGGGCGATGATCGCGGCGATCTCGTTGACCAGCTTGGGCGCGAGGCCGCCCGAGGGCTCGTCGAGGAGAAGGAGCTTGGGCCGGCCCATGAGAGCCCGCCCGATCGCCGCCACTTGCTGCTCGCCGCCGGAGAGCAGGTTGACCGTCGTCGCCCGCCGCTCTTCGAGGCGCGGGAAGGCGCTGAAGACGTCCGCGAGGAGCGCGGCGACAGGGTCGCGCCGCCGCGCGGCGCCAAGGCGCAGATTGTCCTCGACCGTCATCTCGGGAAAGAGGTCGCGCGTCTGGGAGACCTGGACGACGCCGCGGCGGAAGGTCTCGTGCGGCGGCAGGCCGGCGAGCTCGCTGCCCTCGAGCCGGATCGAGCCGGCGCGCGGCCGCACGAAGCCGCTCACGGCATTCAGCAGGGTCGATTTGCCGCTGCCGTTGGCGCCGAGCAGCGTCACGGCCTCGCCGTGCCTAACGCTCAGCTCGACGCCGAAGAGGATCTGCCTCTGGGCGTAGCCGGCCTCGAGACCCAGAATTTCGAGCAATGGCTCAGGCATGGCCCAGATAGGCCTCCAGCACCGCCTTGTTGGCGCGCGCCTCCGCGGGCGGCGCGTCGGCGATTTTGGCACCGTAGTTGAGCACGATGACGCGGTCGGAGATGTTCATGACGAGCTCGATCGCGTGCTCGATGACGAGGATGCCGGTTTGGCGCTCCTTGGCAAGGGAGCGGATCACGGACTCGAGGTGCGCGCGCATCGGCGGGGTGAGGCCGACGGCGGGCTCGTCGAGGAGAAGGAGCTGAGGCTTGCTCGCGACCGCGCGCACGATCTCGACCATGCGCTGCTGCCCGCCCGAGAGCTCGCGCGCCGGACGGTCGGCGAGATGGCCGATCTCCATGAGCTCGAGGAGTTGGCGCGCCTCCGCGGTCGCCGCCTGCTCCGCGGCGCGCGCGCGCCGGCTGCCAAGGAGGAGGCCCAAAAGGCCGCTCTCGATCTCCGTATGGAGGCCCGTGAGCACGTTCTCGAGTGCCGTCAGCTCGCCGAATAAGGCACCCAGCTGAAAGGTGCGGCGCACGCCGCGCGCCGCGATCTCGTGAGGCGAGAGGCGCTGGATTTCCTCGCCGCGAAAGAGAATCCGCCCGGCCGTGCTCTGCGCGTTGCCGGTGACGACGTTGAAGAGCGTCGTCTTGCCAGCACCATTGGGGCCGATCACCGCGCAGACCTCGCCGGCCTGCACGCCGAGCGACACGTTGTCGACCGCGTTCAAGCCGCCGTACCGCACCGTGACTTCCGCGAGCTCGAGGAGGGAAGCCATCTCAGGCGCTCTCGTAGTAGCGGTCGCGGAAGACGGGATGGAGACGCGCCAAGAGGCTCGCGAGGCCGCGCGGGAGGACCAGGATGACGAGCACGATGAGGAGGCCGAAGATGAGCTCCTCGAAGCCGGGGAAGTCGCTGAAGATCTCGGGCGTCGTGGTGATGACGACGGCACCCACGACGGAGCCCACGAGGCTGCCGAGCCCGCCGACCATGATGATGGCGAACTCGAGGATGAGCTCGATCAGATTGAAGGAGTCGGGCGAGAGGTGCCCCACGAGGAGCGCGTACATCGAGCCGCCGATGCCGACCACGAAGCCGCTCCAGGCAAGCCCGAGCACATAATAGCGGCCCGTAGGCACCCCCATGGCGGCGGCGGCCACTTCATTGTCCTTGATGGCCATGAAGGCGCGCCCCACGCGCGAGCGCAGCAGCCGGTCCGTGGCGATGACGACGGCGACCGCGAGGACGAGGAAGACATAGAACTTGTGGGATTCGAGATCGAGCCTCCAGCCGAAAAGGTCGCTCGCCGGCACGGCCATGCCCATCGAGCCGCCGGTGAGCCACTCCGAGCGGATGTAGGTCCAGCGCATCAGCTCGCCGAAGGCGAGCGTCATGATGGCGAGCGAGAAGGAGCGCACGCCGCGGAGTGCGGGCACGCTCGCAGCACAACCGGCCACAGCCCCCGTGATGCCGGCCGGCAGCACGGTCGCCCACCACGGCAGCCCGAGCTTCGCCATCAGGATGCCCGCGGTATAGGCGCCAAGGCCGAAGAAGGCGACGTTGGAGAAGGCGAGCTGGCCGAGATTGCCCACCACCACGTTGAAGCCGACGCCGACCGGCACGTACATGAGGATCAGATTGAGGACGTACTGCTGGTACTGGTTGAGGAAGAGCGGGAGGGGCAGGAGTGCCAAGGGGGCGAGCCAGAATATGACACGGCCGGAGCGGCGACGCGCGGCCGGCGCGCTGCGGCGGCTCTCGGCTCTGCCGTCGCGGGACACGCGGGCGCCGTTCAGACGCTTCGCCCGGCCGCCCGGCCGAACAGGCCCTGCGGCCGCACGAGCAGCACGACGATGGTCACGACATAGGCGGTGATGTCGATGAAGGCCGTCGAGACGTAGAAGCCGAGGAGCTTCTCCATGATGCCGAGGAGGAGGCCGCCGACGACGGCGCCATAGAGCGAGCCGAAGCCCCCGAGCGTCATGGCGGCGAAGCCGCGCACGAGGGTCCAGGCTCCCATGTCGGGTGTTAGCGCCGTGTTGAGCGCCAATAGCGCACCCCCCGCCGCACCGAGGGCAGCACCCGTGCCCCACATGGTGCCGTGGAAGGCCCGCACGTTGATGCCGACGAGTGCCGCACCCCGTTGCGTCTGGAACACCGCCTGCACGACCTTGCCGAGCGGCGAGAGGTGGAAGACGACGAAGAGGGCCAGGAGGAGCAAGAGGACGACGGCCGAGATGACGATATCGTCCATGGTGAGAACGATCGGGCCGAGGAGAAAGCTCGTCTGCGGGTAGGGCCGTGCGAGCATGAGGGTCTCGTTTCCCCATTCGACGCGTGCGGCACCCCGCAAGACATTGCCGACGGCGAGCGCCATCATGGCGAGCGAGAGGTGGGGTCCGGCGAGGATGGGCTCGATCAGCGCACGCTGCATGAGCTGGCCGAAGAGAAACAGCGCGCCCAAGGCCAGCACGAGCGCCGGCACGAAGGGCAGACCGATGCCGGCGGTGAAGACAAAGGCGGCGTAGGCGCCGGCCATGACGAGATCGCCGTGGCCGAAATTCACCACGGTGGTGGCCTTGTAGACGACGGTCATGGAGAGCGCCACGACGGCGTAAAGCATGCCCGTCGAGACGCCGCTCACCACCAGCTGCGGCATCATCATCAACACGGGTGCTGCCTCCCGGGCGCGGGGTCCGCGGACGCGTTCGCGCGAGCTCGAATGGGGTTGAACGACATTGTGAACGGCGTTAGGCTTTTGTTTGCGGCGCGCTTCCGAGCGCAACAGTAAAGCGCCTCCCAAGCTCCGATATTACTGCAAAATTCGCGACGCGTTAGCGGTTTCGTCGTTTGTCTCGCCACCAGGGGGAATGACGCCATGGGTACTTGTACGAAGAATGCCCGCTACCTGCTAGCGGTTGCAGCCGGCATCGTCTCACTCTCGCTCTCGCTTCCGGCTCGCGCCGACAATACGCAGGGTATCACCGACACCACCATCAAGATCGGCAACCTCGGGCCGTTCACGGGCGACGCCTCGGTTTTCGCTCCGCTGAATTACGGGCCCGATGCCTACCTCCGCTACACGAACGCCCAGGGCGGCGTCGAGGGACGCAAGTTCGAGACCGTGTTCGCCGACGACGCGTGCAACGAGGCCAAGGGCATCGCCGCGGCGAAGAAGCTCATTTACGAGGACAAGGTGTTCATGATCATGAGCAGCCCGTGCAGCGGCGTTGCCATGGCCATCAAGCCCATGCTCGACAAGGAGGGCATCCCCTGGATCGGCATCGCGGCGAATCCGAAGCTCACGCGGCCGACCGTGCCGAGCATGTTCCATGTCACCTACACGGGCATCGAGTCCGGCCAGAACATGGCCCGCATCGCGCTCAGCAAGCCCGGTGTCAAGAAGATCGCCATCGTCGAGCACAGCAATGACTGGGCGCACGGCTACTGCGATCCGGGGACGGAGTATCTCAAGGCGAACGGCGGCGAGGTCGCGGTGGTGACCGCCATGGAGCGCGGCTCGACCGACGCGACGGCGCAGGTGCTGCAGATCAAGGCCTCGGGTGCCCAGGCCGTGCTCGGCTGCCTCTATCAGCCCGAGCTCGTCATCCTGCTGCGCGAGATGCACAAGTACGGCCTGAACATTCCCGTCGTCGGCGCGCTGGGCGCCGATTTCGAGAAGACAGTCCTCCAGGTTAACGACATCGGCGCGGTCGAGGGCATCTTCTTCCAGCCCTACCAGTTCAAGGCCAAGCTCGGCGAGGGCCCCCTCAAGCCATTCCGCGACATCTTCGTGAAGTACCTCAAGCCGGACGAGCTGCCCAAGGACGGCGTGCCGACGAACTTCTATTACTTCGGCGTCCCGGCAGGCATCGTCACGGTCGAGGCCTTCCGCCGCGCCGGCCCGCATCCGACGCGCGAGAAATGGATCGCCGCCATGGAGACGCTCCGCCAGTTCGATACCGGCGTGCTCGCCGACACGGTCACCATCACGCATGAGAGCCACGTCGGCGTGAAGTTGATGCATGCGGTCGGCCTCAATGCGAAGGGCGAGGAGACGGTCTACAAGAGCTGGGGCGTGCCGCTCGAGGGGCAGGCCAATTGACCCGCAACCGCGTCGCGCTGCCCTGGTACTCGGAATCATGGATACGTGAATCACCCCCCTCCCTACCCTCCCCCTCAAGGGGGGAGGGGAAATACGACTGCCATCAAGAACTTCCCCCTCCCCCTTGAAGGGGGAGGGTGGGGAGGGGGTGACGCCCGAAATTTTGAGAGTCGCCCGTCTCGCCGTCTTCGGCTGACCATCTCGGGAGGTGCAGTATGAAGGCCTTCGAGGGCAAGGTTGTGTGGATGACGGGCGCGGGCAGCGGAATCGGCAGGGCGGGTGCCGCCATGTTCGCGCGCGAAGGGGCGCAAGTGGCGCTCATCGGCCGGCGGCGCGACAAGCTCGAGGAGGTGGCAGCCGAGATTCGCGGAGCGGGCGGCACGGCGCTCGTCGAGCCGCTCGACGTCTCCCTGCGGGAGAAGGTCGACGCGAGTGCTAAGCACCTCTTGGACCGCCTGAAGCGCGTCGATATCCTGGTGAACAACGCCGGCACCAATGTCGTCACCCGCCGCCTCGACGAGGTCTCCCCTGCTGACTGGGACCACGTGCTCGCGGTGAACCTGACCGGCGCCTTCAACATGTTCCAGGCCGTCTTCCCGACCATGCGCGCGCAAAAAGACGGGCTCGTCATCAACGTGGCGTCGACCGCGGCGCGGCGGGTCAGCGGGGCCGCCGGCATCGCCTATTCCGCCTCCAAGTTCGGCATGCTCGGCATGAGCCTGTCCTTGACACAGGAGGCCTGGAAGTTCGGGATCAGGGCGTGCTGCATCTGCCCCGACGACGTGAACACCCCGATCATGGCGCGCCGCAAGATCAAGTATCCGCCCGAGGTGCTCGCCCAGTTCATCCAGCCGGAGGATCTGGCCGAGACCATGCGTTACGTGGCGCTCATGGCGAAGCGCACCTCGATCCCCGAGATCGTCGTCTGCCCGACCAACATCAGGCCCTATACGCCGGCCGAGAGCGGCATTCCGGGCGCATAAGCGCGTCTCTCGACGCCGGCAGTACCGCCATAGTAGTCTGAGTGCCGCGATGGCAACGAAACCAAGGAGCTTGTCCCCAGGGCAAGGTCTCCAGAACGCGATCAGGGAGGTACTTCGATGTTCAAGAGCAAGAGAGAAACCGGGATTGCCGCCGCTTCGCTCAGCCGCCGCGAGCTTCTGATCGGCGCCGGCGCTGCTACGCTTGCGTTGACGCAGTTTCCTCAGCACGCCGCCTTCGCCAAGGAGACCTTCACGGTCGCCGATCCGGGCGGTCCCTTCGGTCCCGCCTTCGATGCCGCCTTCATCAAGCCCTACGAGCAGGAGACGGGCGACGAAATCTCGCATGTCGCGCGCATTCACTATCCGACCGTCGAGATCAAGGCGATGGTCGACACCAAAAGCTACAACTGGGACGTGGTCACCGCGACGGACGCGGACCGCTACGAGCTGACCAGACAGGGACTGCTCGAGCCGCTCGATTGGAGCGGCGACGACATGGCCCAGATCATGGCGTCGGCGCACAAGCCCGACTGGATGGGCACCGACGTCTATGCGGCCGTCTTATGCTATCGCACCGACAAGTACGGCAAGGGCGGTCCCAAGTCGTGGACCGATTTCTGGAACGTCGAGAAGTTCCCCGGCCGGCGCGCCTTCCACAAGCATCCGATCGATACGCTCGAGCAGGCGCTGCTGGCGGACGGCGTGGCAGCGGACAAGGTCTACCCCATCGACATGGACCGCGCCTTTGCCAGCCTCGACAAGATCAAGCCCCACATCGACGTGTGGTGGACGGGCGGGGCGCAGACGACCCAGCTGCTCGAGAGCGGCGAATGCGACATCGTGCCGACCTGGAACGGGCGGGCCCAGGTGCTGATCGACGCCGGCAAGCCGGTCGAGATCGAGTGGAACCAGGGCATCTATTCCTCGGAAGGCTGGGTCATCGCCAAGGGCAACCCGAAGGCGGCGGTCTGCAAGAAATTCATCAAGTTCTGCGCGAATGCCAAGCGGCAGGCCGAATACACCAAGACGCTCGCCTACGGGCCGACCAACCCCAAGGCCTACGATTTTATTCCGCCGGAGCGCGCCAAATACCTCCCCACCGCCCCCGACAACATCAAGCGGCTGGTCCTCTCCTCGACCGAATGGTGGGGCAGCAACAAGGACAAGGCGATCGAGCGCTTCGACGCCTGGCTCCTCAAATAGGGCTGGCGCGCGGGCAAGCGGCGGCGTCCGCCGCTAATCCGCGGGTGCCACGGCCTTAAGGACCGCGCCGATCTCCTCGTGGAGGACGACGTCGGCGAAGGCGTCCTGCTCGGTCGGCTCGCGGTTGACGATGGCGAGCATCGCACCCTTCTCCTTGGCGAGCAGGGGGAAGCCCGCCGCGGGATACACCACGAGCGAGGAGCCGAGCACGATGAAGAGGTCGCAGGCGAGCGTCTCCCTCTCCGCGCGCGCCATGGCGTCCTGCGGCATGGCTTGACCGAAGGAGATGGTCGCCGTCTTGACCAAACCGCCGCATTCGCGGCAGCTCGGGATCTCGCCGCGCCCGAGGAAGCTCTGCTTGAGGACCTCGAGCTCGTGGCGGAGCGCGCAGCGCAAGCACGTCGCGTATGTTGCATTTCCGTGGAGCTCGACGACGCGCTCCGCCGGCACGCCCGAGTCCTGATGGAGATTGTCGACGTTCTGGGTGATGACCGCGGAGACCTTGCCCCGTGCCACGAGGCGCGCGACCGCCGTGTGCCCCGCATTCGGCTTGGCGCCGACCCATCCCGCCACACCCGAGAAGACGCGCGTCCATGCCTCGCGGCGCATCTCCTCGCTCGTCACGAACTCGTCGAAATAGATGGGCCGCATGCGGCTCCACACGCCGCCGGGGCTCCTGAAGTCGGGGATGCCCGACTCCGTCGACATCCCGGCACCGGTGAAGACGACCGCGCGTCGGGCCTCCGCAACGAGATGGGCCAAGCGCTCTCGCGACATGCGCGCATGATAACCCTAGAGTATTTCCTGGATAAGTGGACAAAATGTCTCCCCTCACCGTGCCCTCTCCCCCTGAAGGGGGACAGGGTTGCGAAGGGTTGGCGAGGCGAAGCCGAGCCTTACCTGGAGCTGGGTGAGGGGGTGGCGATTCCACTCAGAGTAAGACTGCTCCAGAGGTCCGCCGCAGCGCAAGGGTGTGCGCGGCCCGCTCCAGCGCGGAAGCAAGGGCTTGCTCCGCAGCACTTGTTTCTGGACAATCGCCTGGTCTCGCGGACGATGAAAAACAGGGCTGGAGCGGGGAGTACGCGTGGCCGAGTCCAAGATCAAGCTGTCGGTGCGCAAGGCGACCAAGCACTATGGCGCGGTGACAGCACTCGCGGAAGCGAGCTTCGACATGCGCGAGGGCGAGTTCCTGACCCTCCTCGGTCCCTCGGGCTCGGGCAAGACGACGCTGCTCATGATCGTGAGCGGCCTCACCCAGCCCGACGGCGGCGAGGTATGGATCGACGGCAGGCTCGCGACCTATGCGCCGCCGCATAAGCGCGACATCGGCATCGTCTTCCAGAACTACGCGCTTTTCCCGCATTTGACCGTCTACGAGAACATCGCCTTTCCCTTGCGCATGCGGCAGATGGCGGAACGCAAGATCGCGGAAGAGGTCATGCGCGCACTCGACACGGTCCAGCTCGCGCACACGGCCAAGCGCATGCCGCGCGAGCTTTCCGGCGGACAGCAGCAGCGCATAGCCCTTGCGCGCTGCACGGTCTACCGTCCCTCGATCGTGCTCATGGACGAGCCGCTCGGCGCGCTCGACCGCAAGCTGCGCGATCAGATGCAACTCGAGATCAAGCATCTCCATCAGCACCTCGGCATCACCGTGCTCTACGTCACGCATGACCAGGACGAGGCGATGACCATGTCCGACCGCATCTGCCTCATGAACAACGGCCGCATCGAGCAACTCGGAGCACCCCAGGAGCTCTATTTCCGCCCGCGCTCGGTCTTCGTCGCCGACTTTTTGGGCGAGTCCAACCTCTTGCCGGGCACCGTCATCGAAAGTGGCGCCTCGCTCGTCGTCGAGGGCCCCGGCGGGCTCAAAGTGCGCGCCATGCCGAGTCCCGATCTCGGCGTCGGCGCGCGGGTGCGGCTCATGGCGCGGCCCGAGAGCCTGCGCCTCATCGGGCCCGGCGAGGAGGCCGACAACGTGGCGGAGGGGACGCTCGCGGAGATCGTCTTCGTGGGCGGCGTGCGGCGCTATTACGTGGCACTCGCCGGCGAGGCGATGCTCACGGTGAAGGAGCTTACGGATGCGGGTGCCGCGGCCCGCAGTCCCGGCGAGCCGGTGCGCGTGGGATGGGAAGCCGGGCGCACGATAGCACTGCCGGAGAGCGCGGGGTCCTCGCCGTGAGCGTCGCCTCCGCTTCCGCCTTGCCCGGTGCCGCGCGGCCGCAGAGCAGATGGCTTGCTGCCTGGCCGCTCTATCCGCTCATCGTCTTTCTCGTCGTCTTTCTCATCTACCCCGTGGTGCAGCTCCTCTGGCTCAGCTTCACCGATCCATCGGGGCACCTCTCGCTGGTAAACTACACGCGAATCGCCACCACGCCCGTCTATCTCCAGGTGCTCGCCATCACCTTCAAGATCGCGGGATGGACCACCGTCTTCACCATCCTCGCCGGCTATCCCGTCGCCTATCTGCTCGCGACCCTCCCCGAGCGCCGCCGCGACGCGCTCATGCTGCTCGTGCTGATGCCTTTCTGGACGAGCTTCCTCGTGCGCACCTTCGCCTGGATGGTGCTCCTCGGCCGCAATGGTGCCGTGAACCGCCTGCTCGTCGCCTTGGGTGTCGTCGATGCGCCGGTAAGCCTGATCTACAACTTCTCCGGCGTCATGATCGGCATGGTGCAGGGCATGATGCCGCTTGCGATTCTCACCATGGTCGCGGTGATGCAGAACATCGACGCGACCCTCGCGAAGGCGGCGCACACGCTCGGCGCGCGCGGCGGCCAGGCGTTCTGGCGCATCTACTTCCCGCTCTCCCTCCCCGGCGTGGCGGCGGCGGGCCTGCTCGTCTTCATCACCTCCCTCGGCTTCTTCATCATCCCGGCCCTTCTCGGAGGTGCCCACGAGACCATGATCTCGCAGGTGATCATTTCCGTCATCCAGGAGCTCATGAACTGGCGCTTCGCAGGCGCGCTCTCGCTCGTGCTTCTCGGGTCGGCGGCGCTGGTCTTCTACCTCTACGACCGCGTGCTCGGCATGTCGACGCTCTCGGGAGGGGCCGCAGGATCCGACCGGCTCGCCGAGCGCGGCCGCGCGAATATTCTGAGCACGGGCGGGGCCTGGCTCGGCGGGCGTGCGATAGCGCTTTTCGGCTGGCTTTGCGACCGCGCCGCTCTCTTGTGGGAGCTCGTAGTGCCAGGCAGCCCCCGGCGGCCGCAGCGGCGGCTCGCACGCGGCGTGCTGTGGGTAGCGGGGCTTCTCGTCATCGCCTTCCTCGTCGTGCCCTCCTTCTTCGTGATTCCGGTCTCGTTCACCGCCGACAGGTTCGTTGAATTTCCCCCGAAGGGCTTCTCGTTGCGCTGGTACGCGACCTATCTCGGCTCGCCGGCATGGATCGACGCCACCATCCGCTCCATCACCGTCGCCTTCATGACCGGGATCGCCGCCACGCTCCTCGGCGCCGCGGCCGCCTTCGTGCTCGTGCGCCAGCGCATCGTCGGGCGCATGGCGGTGCTGACGCTCGTGCTCATGCCGCTCATCCTGCCGCGCATGATCATCGCCGTGGCGCTCTTCTATCTTTTCGCGCGCCTCGGCCTTGTGGGTACGCAGGCGGGCCTCGTGATCGGACACACGGTCCTCGCCGTGCCCTATGTCGTGATCACGGTGATGGCGGTGCTCAAGACCTACGACGAGCGCTACGATCAGGCCGCGTGGAGCCTGGGTGCCACGAAGTGGAAGGCGCTCTGGCACATCACGCTGCCGCAGATCCGCGCGGGGCTCATCGCCGGGTTCCTCTTCGCCTTCGTCACCTCGTTCGACGACCTGACGGTGGCGCTCTTCATCACCGCGGGCGCCACGGCGACGCTGCCGCGCCAGATGTGGAACGACCTGCTCCTGCAGGTCAATCCCACGCTCGCCGCGGTGTCGACCGTGATCCTTCTCCTCATCACCGTGTTCATCGTGGCGGCGGAGCTCTTGCGCCGCCGCGCCGTGCGTCATTGAAAACCGGGAGGTCAATCGTGGCGAAAGCGATCTATCCGCGAGCCGAACGCAAGGGAAACCGCGAGCCCGAGATCGCCTTGCGCAGCGATCTCGCGGCCGCTTGCCGCTGGGCGGCGCGGCTCAATCTGCACGAGGGGATTTGCAACCACTTCACCGTCCTCCTTAGGCACTCGCCGGCCCGCGTGCTCATCAATCCCAAGGGGCGCCACTTCGCCAAGATGACGGCGAGCTCGCTCATCGCCATCGACGAGGAGGGCGGTACGGTCGGGGGCGAGGGGCAAGCGCCGGTGAGCGGGGTTGCCATCCACGTGCCCATCCATCTCCGGCATCCGAGTGCGAAGGTGGTGCTGCACTGCCACATGCCCTACGCGACCGCGCTCACGGCGATCAAGGGCGGCCGGCTCGAGATGGTGCACCAGAACTCGGCCCGCTTCTTCGGCAAGCTCGCCTACGACGACCATTTCAACGGCATAGCGCTTGCCCAGGACGAGGGGCGGCGCATGGCGGCGGTGATGGGCGAGAAGCGCATCCTCTTCCTCGCCAATCACGGCGTCATCGTCGCCGCCCAGACGGTCGCCCAAGCCTTCGACGACCTCTATTACCTCGAGCGCGCCTGCCAGGTGCAGCTTCTCGCCATGCAGACGGGGCAGCCCTTGAACGTCATGACGGACGAGATGGTGCGCCGCACGGCGGCGGAGTTCGGCGACTTCGCGGTGAACGCGGAGCTTCACTTCGATGCGCTGCGCGCAGCCCTCGACGAGGAGGAGCCGGCCTACGCGTCGTAACCCTTGTCCCATGCGCGCGTCACGCGCGGCACTTCTTCCAGTATCGCGCGCGATCTAGCGGTCGGCGGCGAGGCGAAGAAACTGCCGCTTCATTGTATTGACCCGGGCGAGATATGTTGCTGCCTCGAGATCGCCGCAGCGCTCATGGGGGGCCAGATGATAGCCCCGGCGTGCGAAGGCCGCAGCCGGACCCGCGCCGCAAAGATGGATAAGGGCAGCGAGATCCTGCTTCTGCAGCGCACTCACCCTCGCATTGGGCCGGCGTGCAAGAATCGCCTGGACGTTGCGGTCCAAGAATACGGCCGCAAGCTCGACGGCGTCGCCAGGCACGATACGTGAGAAGAAATCGTTAGGCCGACAGCCGTCCTCGACGACAGCGTGGTCGTGCATGCAATATCGCCGCGCCTCGGCGAAGGCCGCGTCGGTCATCTGGTACATGCCGACGGCACTCGAGGCAGGCGCAAAAATCGCCAACGGATGCCAGGTCAGTTGCCAGCGCCAATAGGTGTGCGCCACGGGATTGCCCGCGCCCTCGGCCTGGGCAAGTGCCGCCAGCAGCTCGGGCGTGATGATGGCGGTGGAATAGATGCGGAAGAGCGGTTCATAGTGCCGCCACGTCTCGGCTGGCGACTTGTTGAACGCGCTCCTGAAAGGAAAGAACATTTCGGTCGGTTTGCGCGCGACCTGATAGACGAGGTTTGTCGCGGAAAATACCGCGAGGAGCATCGTCGCGACGACAAAGCCCGTCACCACGAGCGGTGCTGCGTTCACTCGTCGGCGCACCCAGCCCGCGCGCTCAATCCGGCGGCGGTTCCAATGGGGTAAAACGGCCTCGACTCGGTCGACGGGCGATGCCGAAAGGGACATGATGCCGCCATTATGCGCTCTTGCGTGGCAGCACGCCAGCGGGGGTAGTGGTACAGTTTGAAATTTAGGCCCTTTCGCACCCCCTCCCATCGTGACCCAAGCCATGCCATACTTGGAGCATGGCCACCAAACGACTCAAGCGCCCCCGAGACCCGCTCCAACTCGTCAAGCTTATTGGCGATATTGCCACGGGACAAGTCGAAGATCGGTTAGAAGACAGGCGGGATCAGGCCGCCGTCGCTCTTGGCCAAAAGGGCGGCAAAGCAAGGGCTAAATCTCTTAGCGCTGGGCGCCGGCAGGCGATTGCGAAGAAGGCTGCGCAGAAACGGTGGAACTCGGAACGTTAATTTCTTTTCCAATTTTCTCCGGGCCGCCCTGCTCGACTTTAATCCCGACAATTTCTTTCCACTCGCCGTCAGGTGGGCGCCACTGATATGCGATTCGTGCGGGACCATGTAACTGAAAGGGCGCCGCGCCCAGGATGATCGTTGACTCGTCTTTGATCTCGGGCGGCGACAATACTTCCGCTGTGATCGTGGGCAAAATAGCTTGTCCTCGATCATCGATCACGCGCACCTCTATCTTTGCTGGCCCCGGACGACGAAATAGCGCCCGCATCCATACAGTGAGATTGAGCGCCATAGGGAAGGAGGGAAGAATTATGCGATTTCCATAAACTCCTATCAGCAATTCCTTTCCGTTGGATTCGCGCCTTACATCATCGCATAACAATGCGATAGTAATTTTCAAGGGCGGCTCTTCTGCCCGTGATGGCGTCCGGCGCCGATGCTTACTTTGGGGCATTAAGCGGCCCTCACCACCACTCTTGCGATGTTTTGCGTGCCTGAAATTGTGGGTGGCATCGTTCCGATGATGTTTACAGGCCCTCCAGTGGCGCCAGGGGGCAGCACAACAGGTATCGGCCCAAGCCATGCTGGCTGTGTGTCATTGCGGGCAGCCGCCTCAAGTGGATAGGAATGGCGGTATACCGGCACCGCGCCGGAAATGGCGAAAAGATAGTCGCTTATCGTGTCCAGCCCCCAATTCCCTGGCGCGCCCAACGTGCGGCAGACAACATCGGTTCCCTTGCCGAGACGCCTTGCAAGCTCCGCTTGCGTGATTCCACTCGCCTGAAATTCTCCGATAACGAGTTCATAAGCGGCACTTCGATTAAGCGCGCGAAAATAACCAAGCGTGCCGAGTGGAATTTGGCTGCCAGGAACAGGCTTAGACAGCGTAGAAATTGCCAGAGAGGTAGTCATGTAGGTCTGCTCCCATGTGCGGTGGGTAGGTTGGGAAAAGCTGTCTCCACTTGGCTTTGCATCGGTCAATTTCCGCAGCCCATTCTCGCGATCGAGGCCCTCCGAGATTCATACGGTCATTGTAGGTTAGGGCGATAAAGATATCAGTGCCCGCAAATGCACCAAGCGATCGAATGCCCGGATGTGGGTCTATAATGCGAACATCCCACACCTCGTCGCTCGTAGGATCAACGCGAGCGAGGTACGTGCTTTTTGGTTTGCTATACGGATCTTCGGCGATGCTAATCAAACGCCCTACAGTGAAGACATCCAGGTATGCACGAAGCCGAGAAAGCCTCAATCCTTCGGGTGTGTCGCCCCAAGGAGGATGAACAACGGCATTTAGCTCTTCCGAAATGAACATGGTCCGCACCACGGGCATGCTTGGAATCAACGGCGGCAGATGGAAGAGCCTACGCTCGCTGCATCGATTGTTGATTTCATCCTGTATTGACATATATGTCAATAGGGCCAATTTTGAAGAGCCGGTTGGCACGAGTGTAGAGCATAGCTGATGGGAGAGTCCCGCATACGTTGCATATAAGATTGTTCTTGACGCTAAGCATAAAATGACAGATACTCAGGGCATGAACAAGCTGCCCCCTGAGAAGCGCGCCCAACTGCTTGGCATGATGGCTGAGGGCGTTTCGCTGCGGTCGATTACCCGCCTAACCGGGGTGAGCCGGACAACCTCGCTCAAGCTCCTCGTGGATGCCGGCTATGCCTTCTCCGATTATCAGGACCGCACGCTCCGAAATCTGCCCTGCAAGCGAGTGCAGGTTGACGAGATTTGGAGCTTCGTCGAGATGAAGGCGAAGAACGTGCCGAAAGAGCGGCGCGGCGAATACGGGATCGGCGATGTTTGGACGTGGACGGCAATCGACGCGGACAGCAAGCTCGTGCCGTCGTGGTTCGTCGGCAACCGCGATGCTGAGCATGCGCGAACCTTCCTGGCTGATCTGGCGAGCCGGATGGCTGGACGCATCCAGCTAACCTCTGACGCGCTCCCCGCCTATCGTGACGCCGTACACGATACGTTCCTAGACGAGATCGATTATGCGCAACTCGTCAAAATGTACGGCGAGAGCCCGGAAGCCGAGAAGCGCTACAGCCCGCCCGTGTGCATCGGATGCGAGAGCAAGCGGATCACCGGCAAGCCGGACCCAAAACATATCAGCACGTCATTCGTCGAGCGTCAGAACCTCAATATCCGCATGGGACTGCGTAGGTTCACGCGGCTAACGAATGCGTTCTCGAAAAAGTTTGAGAACCACGTTCACGGCTTGGCCATCTACTTCATGTATTACAATTTCGTTCGCATCCATCAAACAACGCGCGTCACGCCAGCGATGGCAGCCGACGTGACAGACAAGCTTTGGGAGCTAAGCGACTTAGTACGGGTTGTAGAGGAATACGAGACGGCCGAGAGAGACCCAACAATGGTCGAGAACATCGATCTTGAAAGGCTGCGCAATGATGCCGGCACCTATACGCCGGGGCGGCTACGTCGCGTTAGGTCCAATCTCGAAGATGATGGATTTTCGAGCTGAGACACCCCCGCAGCGTCTGATATGGTCAAGGCGCTGGAGGAGTGAGGCAACCCCGAATACGAGGCTATGCGCCGAAGATCGCGAGAACTCCGATGCGGTCAGGAAGGCGATTAAGAGATGCGAACCGCCATTCGCTATCTGCGCTACCTGGTTACCTTACTATTAGCGGGCTTATGCCTGACGTTTGCTTACCTTGCTTACACTGAGCGCGAAGACTCACAGCCCTTTCAGTACTGCATACGCCAGCACGCCGCACAAGATGCTAAACAGCCCATAGTAGAAGCTTTTATCCCTGTGTCTGTCAGGCGATTCGTCGCCTTCCGTTGTACGTGGGATTTCGTCAGTGACTCCCTCAAGTCGCGTGACCATACCGTAGAGGCTATTGCTACCGTTGTAATTGCCTTTTTCACCTGGACGCTGTGGGGCACTCATCGAGCCCAACTCAGAGATCACAGAGACATTCAGCGGGCTTATATTTGGGGCGGCGGTGGACTTAACGTGCCGCATTCCACTCATTTCTCTCTCGGCTGTAATAATTACGGCAAAACTCCAGGTCTTTTGACGGAATATGCAGTCGGTATTTGCCCCAGTGACAAAATCCCTTG
>DATNIJ010000097.1:0-3372 GCA_035604475.1 Alphaproteobacteria bacterium | reverse complement strand
TACGCCATCCCGCGCATGGGAGCGTTCGCGCAATCCCTCATCAAGAACGTGCTCGACGCCTTCATCGAGCGCAATACCGAGAAGGCGCTCGAGGTGTGGCGCAGCGACGAGGAGCTCGACGAGATGTACTCGAGCCTCTTCCGCGAGCTCCTCACCTACATGATGGAGGATCCGCGCAACATCACGCCCTCCACGCACCTTCTGTTCATCGCCAAGAACATCGAGCGCATCGGCGACCACGCGACCAACATCGCCGAGACGGTGCATTTCCTCGTCGAGGGCGGCCCCTTCCGCGGCCCGCGTCCGAAGGGCGACAGCTCGAGCTTCGCCGTCGTCTCGCCGACGCCGAACCGCAAGACGGCACGGAGCGAGGGAGAGAGCCATAATTAACGAGCCTATGAAGCTGCATTGCCTGATCATCGAGGACGAGGCAGCACTCGTCGAGCTCTTGCGCTACAATTTCGAGCAGGAGGGCTTCCGCGTCTCCGCCGCCGCCGACGGCGAAGAGGCCCTCGTCATGGTTTCCGAGGATGCGCCGGACATCGTCATTCTCGACTGGATGCTGCCGCTCATGTCGGGGCTCGACGTGTGCCGCCAGCTCCGGCGCCGGCCCGAGACGCGCACTATCCCGATCATCATGCTGACCGCCCGCGGCGAGGAGGGCGACCGCATCCGCGGCCTCAACAGCGGGGCGGACGACTACATCACCAAGCCCTTCTCCCCGCGCGAGCTCGTCGCCCGCGTCCGCGCGGTGCTGCGCCGCTCGCGCCCGGCACTCGCGGAGGAACGGCTCAGCTTCAGCGACATCGTGATGGACCTAGCCGCCCATCGCGTCATGCGCGGAAGCCGGCGCGTCCATCTCGGCCCGACCGAGTTCCGGCTCCTGCGCTATCTGCTCGAGCACCCCGGCCGCGTCTTCTCGCGCGAGCAGCTCCTGGATGCGGTGTGGGGGAGCGACGTCTACGTCGAGCCGCGTACGGTCGACGTGCACATCCGCCGCCTGCGCCGGGCGCTCAATGCTGAGAGCGATTGCGATCCGATCCGCACCGTGCGCTCGGCCGGCTACGCGCTCGACGACGCGCTCGCCTGAAGCGCGAGCCTGACCTCGACGATATCCCCCTGCTGGGGTACCGCGTGAAGGGTGAAGCCGAACATGCGGCAGAGCTGCAGCATGTTCTCGTTCTCGCGCAGGACCTCGCCGAACAGCATGCCGATACCGCGCAGGCGCGCGTAGTCCACGATTCGCCGCATGAGCAGCTGTCCGAGGCCCAGGCCCTTGAGATCGGTGCGCACGATGATCGCGTACTCGGCCTTCTCGTTGTCGGGATCGGCGACGAAGCGCACCACGCCGAAGATCTGCGCCTTGCCGGCCGAGATACCCGGCTCGCTCAGCACGAACGCCATCTCGCGGTCGTAGTCGATCTGGGTGAGGCGCGCGAGGAAGTTGGCGGAAAGCGACTTCTTGGGTGCTAGAAAGCGCAGGCGGACGTCATCGGGATCGAGCTTGCCGAACATCTCGACAAAGGCGGGCGCGTCCTCGGGCCGCACGGGACGGAGGGTGAATTTGCGCCCGTCGGGCAGATCGACGAGCTCCTCGAGGCCGGCGGGATAGGGACGAATGGCGAGCCGCGCGGTGCCGTCGCCGTGGGCGCGCATGACGCGGATGCGCGCGTCGAGCGCCACCACGCCGTCTGCATCCGCAAGGAGCGGGTTGATGTCGAGCTCGGCGACCTCGGCGAGATCAACCACGAGCTGCGAGACCTTGACGAGGGTGAGTGCGATCGCATCGAGGGCTGCGGGCGGCTGGTTGCGGTAGCCGTGAAGGAGCTTCGCGACGCGCGTGCGGCCGATGAGCGAGCGGGCAAGGGCCATGTTGAGGGGGGCCAAGGTCAAGGCCTTGTCGCCGATTACCTCGGCCGCGGTGCCGCCATGGCCGAAGAGAATGACCGGTCCGAACTGGGCGTCCTCGGCCATCCCGACGATGAGCTCGAAGGCGTTCTCGCGCCTCACCATGGGCTCGACCGCGAAGCCCTCGATGCGCGCCCGGGGCATGCTCTTGGCGAAGCGCCGCAGCATGGCGTCCGCCGCCTCGCGCACCTCCTCAGGCGTCTCGAGGGAAAGGGCCACGCCGCCCACGTCGCTCTTGTGCGTGATGTCGGGCGAGAGAATCTTGAGCGCGCACGGCACGGCAAAATCCCGCGCGACGAGCTCTGCCTCCTCGGCCGTGCGGGCGATACGCGTCGCGACCGCGGGAATGCAATAGGCGGCGAGCACGTCCTTCGCCTCGGGCTCGCTCAGCCACTCGCGGCCGGCCGCCAGCGCCGTCTCGATGATCGCGCGCGCCTTCGCCGGCTCCGGCGAGAACGCCTCGGGAACCGAGGGCGGCACTTCGTTGAGCAGGTCCTGATTGCGCTTGTAGCGCACCATGTGCATGAACGCGCGCACGGCTTGGTTCGGCGTCGCGTAACTCGGGATGCCGGCCTTGGCGAAGAGCCGGCGCGGCTCGGCCGCCGTGCGCTCGCCGACCCAGCTCGTGAAGAGGTTGCTGCGCCGGCCGGCGGCCGTCTCGATCACCGCGTTTGCCGCGTCGACCGAGGAGCTCACCGCCACGGGGCAATTGAGCACGAGGGTGGCATCCACCTCCTTGTCGGCGAGGAGGGCGGCAAGGGCGGCCTTGTACCGCGCGGGCGGCGCGTCGCCGACGATGTCGACGGGGTCACCGTGCGACCAGGTCGCGGGGAGCACCTTGTCGAGCTCGGCCATCGTCCCGGGCGAGAGTTGCGCGAGGCGCCCGCCCGCCTCGATCAGGCTGTCCGTCGCCATCACGCCGATGCCGCCGCCGTTGGTGAGGATGGCGAGCCGGTCGCCGGCCATGGGCCGGCAAAGCGACAAGGTCTCGACCGCGTCGAACAGCTCGTCGACCTCGTACACTCTCAGCATGCCGGCGCGCCGGATGGCGGCGTCGTAGACCTCGTCCGCGCCGGCCATAGCACCCGTGTGCGAGCTCGCCGCCTTGGCCCCTTCGGCGTGGCGCCCGGCCTTGACCACGAGCACGGGCTTTGAGCGCGCGGCAATGCGCGCCGCCGACATGAACTTGCGCGCGTGCGTCACACCTTCGATGTAGAGGAGGATGGCGCGCGTCGCGATGTCGCCGGAGAGATAGTCGAGCATGTCGCCGAAGTCGACGTCGCTCATGTCGCCGAGCGAAACGAGATGCGAGAAGCCGATGCCGCGCGCTGCCGCCCAGTCGAGCACCGCGGTCACCATCGCACCCGATTGGGTCACGAAGGCGAGATCGCCCTTTGCCGGCGCCAGGTGCGAGAAGCTCGCGTTGAGCTTGATGCCGGGGACGAGGATGCCGAGACAATTGGG
>DATNIJ010000096.1:0-4985 GCA_035604475.1 Alphaproteobacteria bacterium | reverse complement strand
CCCGCAGGAGCTCGCCACGCTCGCCCTCCTCACCTCCCCATCGCTTCGCCCGGCGCGCGTAGCGCGCCTCTTATGCATGATGCAGAAGAAGCGGGCCTTTGGCCCGCGGGGGCCCCTCCTCTCCTCCTGAAGGAGGAGAGGAGAAGCGGGCCTCACTTCCGCTTGCCGAATTTCAAACCGCGACACTACCGTGATATGCCTTGCCTTGAGGCTGCCTCAGGGCATAATCTTAGATTTATGGCTCATTTTGGAATTGCGCCATGAAATATGCGCACGCCAAAGTTTCCGCCTCCGGGCGCCTCAGCTTGCCGGCGGGATTCCGCAAGGCCGTCGGCCTCGAGCGGGGCGGCAATGTCGTGATCGCGCTCGACGGCCGCGAGATGCGGATCGTCACCCTTGATGAAGCGGTCACGCGGGCGCAGGCGCTATCGCGCCGCCTCTTGAAGGGAAAGTCGAAAGTTTCCGTCGATGATTTTATCGCCGAGCGCCGCCGCGAGGCCGAGCGCGAATGACTGGCGCGGCGCTCGACGCTTCGGCGGTGCTTGCCATGCTCCTTGACGAACGAGGCGGCGACAAGGTTCGGGCGGCACTCGGCGGGTCGGCCATGACCACGGTAACGCTCGCGGAAGTGGCTGGACATTACGCGCGCAACGGGGTTGCCGAGAGGGACATACACCTCGTGCTCGATCAGTTACAGATCGAGCGGGTTGTCTTCGACGAGGCATTGGCCTATGGCGCCGCGATGCTCCTGCCGGCGACGAAGGCGGCGGGACTGTCGCTCGGCGACCGCGCCTGTCTCGCGCTTGCGCGGCGCATGGGCGTCAAGGCGCTCACCGCCGATCGCGCGTGGCGGAAACTTCCGAGATCCCTCGGGATTGCCATTGAAGTGATAAGGTAAGCATCGGCACTCTGCAGGGACCCGCCGCCTTGTCGAGGGCGGGGCGGCCGGGCTCTCTCAGGGCGCCCGCAACGATCCGATATAGGCGATGATGTCCTCGATCTGGCGCCGGTCGAGCTCGAGCGGCGGCATCGAGCCGTGCGGCTTGACAAGGAAGACCCGCAGATAATCCGGCGTCTTGCTCCGGTCGCGCGCGATCGCCTGGAAGGGCGGAATGCCTTGAACGGCCCGGTTCTCGCCCTTGAGAAGATGACAATCCGAGCACCAACGCTGCGCGAGAGTGTAGCCCCGTGTCGCATCGCCCGTAATTTTGCTCTCTTGTGCGAGAGCAGGGAGCACCAGCGAGATCGCCAGCAGAAAGAAGAACGCAACCTTTTCCATGTGCGCCTCGCAAGCTGTGCGCCCGCATAAGGCGCCTACTCGACGTCGAGATTAAAGCTCACCGCCTGCTTTTCGCATTGACCTAAGTCAACAAGTCGGCTTCACCCCGCGCGGCAGCGGGACTTTATCACCCGCCGGCCGTTCCTCGCTGTCGAGTGCTGCCGCCAGCCGGGCCATAGCGCTGCCGGGTCTGAGCGGTTTTTGCTGCGAGCCGTGCGGCGCCCAGGCGGTCAGGTAAATGACCTCGAAGGTCGCGGGAATGCGCCCATCGGGGCCGGCAAAGCGCTCCTGGTAGAGTGCTGCCGCGCGCAAGAGCGTCGTGCGCCGGCTGAAGCCGCGCCGCAATGCCGCGACCGCGTTCGTCTCGCCCATGCCGCGCAAGTCGCGCATGAGCGCCAATGCCGTCGGATAGGTCACGGCGATGGTGTCGCGGTCGACCACGGGAAGCGCGAAGCCGGTGCGTTGCAGGAGTGCGCCCCCGTCGCGCACGTCGGCAAAGGGCGAGACGCGCGGGCCGGCACCCCCCTCGACCTCGACCTCCGCCTCGAGCAGTGCCGCGCGCAGCTCGCGGAGCGTCTCGCCGCCGAGGAGGGCCGCGAGGAAGAGCCCGTCGGGCTTGAGCGCGCGGCGGGCCTGGATAAGCGCACCCGGCAGGTCGTTGACCCAATGGAGTGCCAAGTTGCTGAGGATGAGATCGAAGCTCGCATCGGCGAAGGGCAGCGCCTCCTCGTCGGCGACGACGGCCAAGCCCTTGGCGCGGCGGAGGAGGCCGAGGGTCAAATCGATTTCGACCAGTCGCTCGATGCCGCTCCGGCCGAGGGCGAGGCGGGCCAGCTCGCCGCCGCGGCAGCCGAGATCGAGGGCGAGCGGGAAGCGGTGCTTGGTGTCCAAGAGGCGGTCGACAAGGCGCTCGGCCACCTCGCGGAAGAGGAAGTCGTGATGCTCGAGCCGTGCCGCGGCGCGCTCGCGGTGGCGCCGCACAAGCCGGCGGTCGAAGACCTCCATCCCCGCTTGGGTCATGCCTCTATATATGGCATGGCCCCCGCCTCTCGACCAAGTCTCGACCGGGCCTGGAGAAAGCACGCGCATTGACAGGCCGCCGCAGCGGGATTTTCATGCTCCCTCATGCGCGCGAACATTGCGGTGCCAAGCCTGCGCCACTGGGCGAATGTCGCCCTCGGCGCGGTGCTGCCGGCGCGCTGTCTCGGCTGCGGCGTGGTGGTCGAGCGGCCGGGGACGCTTTGCCCCACCTGCTGGCGCACCATCGACTTCCTGGCACCTCCCCTTTGCGCCTGCTGCGGCATGCCCTTCGAGGTCGATCCGGGCGAGGCGGCGCTGTGCGGGGCATGCCTCGCCCAGCAGAGGCACTTCGCGCGGGCGCGCGCCGTCTTCCGCTACAGCGAGGCGAGCCGCCGGCTCATCCTCGGCTTCAAGCACGGCGACCGGCTGCAGGGAACGAGGGCCTACGCCGCATGGATGGCCCGCGCCGGCGCCGAGCTTCTCGCCGACGCGAGCCTTCTCGTCCCCGTTCCCCTCCATTGGACCCGCCTCTTCATGCGTCGGTACAACCAGGCGGCCCTCCTCGCCAATGCGCTCGCAGCGGCAAGCGGCGTGCCCTGCATCCCCGACCTCCTGCTGCGCAAGCGCCGCACGCCTTCGCAAGGCCGGCTCAATGCCGCCGAGCGGCGGCGCAATGTGCGCGGCGCCTTCGCGCCGAGTGCTGGTGCCGCGCGCCGCATTAGAGGCGCGCGCGTGCTTCTGATCGACGATGTGTTCACCACGGGCGCCACGGTGGACGCCTGCGCGAAAGTGCTGATCGAGTCGGGGGCCTCGCAAGTCGATGTGCTGGCGCTCGCCCGCGTGGTGCGGCCGCAACCCTTCGGATGAGGAGCACATGGAAAAGACGACAGCACGCGGGATGCAACAAGAGGATTTGCCGGCCGCCCGCTTCACGCTCGCGGGAGCGCTCAAAGCGATCCCCTCCGGCGTCGCCGTACCCTACGCCAGGGTCTTCGCCCACGGCAGCATGAGCCTCGAGATCTACGCGCCTGTGGGGCGCGACAATCAGCGTCCGCACAGGCAGGACGAGCTCTATGTCGTGATGCGCGGCCGCGGCAGCTTCGTGAACGGCGACAGGCGCCACCCCTTCGCTCCCGGCGACGTGCTTTTCGTGCCCGCACGCGTGGAGCACCGCTTCGAGGATTTCAGCCGCGACCTCGCCGTCTGGGTCGTCTTCTATGGCCCCGATGGCGGCGAGGGAGCCGCACCCCATCCGGCCCCTCAGGGCGAGCTGCGCTGGTCGGTCGCCGACGCGCTCCGCTCCATCGCTGCCGATGCGGTCCCGCGCTCCGTCCCCGTCTTCGAGCATGGCTCCCTCACCCTCAAGCTCTACAATCCCCGCAAATCAGACCCGCAGACGCCACATACGCGGGACGAGCTTTACGTGAACCAGAAGGGAAAGGGGACGTTCCTTTGCGGGGGGCGCAGCACTCCCTTCGCGTCCGGCGATGTGCTCTTTGCGCCGGCAGGTGCCGAGCATCGCTTCGAGGGCTTCGGGCAAGAGCTCGTTACCTGGGTCGTCTTCTACGGGCCCGAAGGCGGCGAGGGATAGAGGCACCCGGGGCAGTGCGTCAGTTTCACCTCATCCTTCGAGACGGCCGCTTCGCGGCCTCCCCCGGGCACTTCGTCCCGGGGGTGAAACCCAAGCTCAAAGTCCTCATCCTGAGGAGCGTCGCGCTTGCGACGCGTCTCGAAGGATGGGGACTTGGGCAACGTGACCCACTACCGACGGTCACACTTCTCTCTTGCGCCGCCCGATCATGGGGAGGTGGCAAATCGAGCGGCCGCGAGGTGGTCGGGAGCTTTAGCCGTCGCCATATTCCTGCTATCTTTCCCGTGTACGAAACGGCCCCACCTTGACAACTAGCAATGCTGGAAGCGCCATGAAAACGATTGCAAAGCTTTTCGCCGCCCTCGCGTGCCTGATCGCGGCTCTCGTGCTGCCCCAGACATTACCTGCGGCCCAACCCGATCCCATGATGGCGAGCCGCGTCATCCAATTGGTGAACCAGGCCCGCCAGCAGAGCGGGCTTCCGCCCGTGGCGATGGATCAGAAGCTCATGCAAGCGGCTCAGGCGCTTGCCGACGATCTCGCCCGACGGCGCACGCTCTCGCATATGGACTCGAGCGGCAACGGGATCGGCCAGCGCTTCCTCGCCGTCGATTACGTCTACGCCCTCGCCGATGAGGCGTTGGGCGGAGGCCAGCCGACGCCCGAGACGCTGGTCGCTGCATTGCTGGCGCAGCCGGACAACCGCGATACGCTCTTGAATCCCGACGTGCGCGACGCCGGCGTGGGCTATGTCTTTCGCCCCGATGAAATGGGCGGCATCGGGCTCGGCACCTATTGGGTGATCGACCTCGGGCTCCAGGTCGAGCGCGGGCCGTGGCCGTAAAGCGGCTGCCGTCGCCTGCCGCGGGACGGAGCGTCATCGCGTGACCGTGATCGGCTCGCTGCGATAACGCTCGAGGACCGCCATATCGGGATCGCAGCCGAGGCCGGGAGCCTGCGGCACCCTGACCTTGCCGCCTTTGGCCTCGAGCGCGTCGGCGAAGGGGCTCGCCTCGAGCTCGAGATAGAGTCGCTCGAAAGGCACCTCGTGGACGAGAACCGCGGCGAGATGGAGCGAGGCGAGATAGCCTGGAC
>DATNIJ010000095.1:0-4306 GCA_035604475.1 Alphaproteobacteria bacterium | reverse complement strand
GACGACGCGCACGACGCCGAAAATCACCGAGAGGCCGAGCGCCATCAAGCCGTAGACGAGCCCGGTGAGCACCCCGCTCAAGACGACATTGGCGACGAGCGAGGCCGGCATGGGCTAGAACTCCCGCTCCCACACGCCTCGTCCATCCCTCACCCTGCCCTTGATCCGCTTCGCGGCTCAAGCCCGCAAGCGGGAGAGGGAAGGGGCCCATCGCGCAGCGATGGGAAGGGTGAGGGACAGCTCGCGAAGCGGGGCAGGCTCACGTGCGCTGCTGCCACCCCGGCATGGGGAAGACGGGTGCTGCGGTCGCCGCGCCCTGCGGCAGCACCACCGTCGGCGCGCCCTTGAGGTTCTGCACGCTCGCGGAGTCGACCTTGGGGTTTTGCCCCTTGGCGTTGAAGGTAATGGGGCCGCCGATCATCAGGTGCTCGCTGATGCGGGTGTCGCGCAGCGCGTCCAAGAGGGCCGCCTTGTCGGTGCTGCCGGCGCGCCTGTGCGCGTCGGCCACGACCATGATCGCCTCGAAGGTGAAGCCCGCACTCAGCACGTTCCCCGCGAAGCTCTCCTTGGGGAAGACCTTCTTGAAGGCGCTCTCGAAGGCCTGGGCGAGCTTGCTCTTGGGGTTGTACCAAGGCACGTTCGAGATGCAGTAGTCGGCGTATTTGCCGAGGGCATCGATGAACTCCTGGTCGTACATGCCCGGGCTGCCGGGGCTCATGATGCCCATCGGCTCATAGCGCTGCTTGACCATCTCGCGCACGAGCTTGATCGCATCGCCCGAGCGCGTGGTGACGAGCACGAGCTCGGCCGCCGAGGCGCGCGCCTTGGCGATCTCGACCGAGAGGTCCTGCGCCTTGGGATCGTACGAGATCTCCTCGACCAGCTTGAAGGGCATGTCGAGGGTCGGGAACAGCTTGTCGATCGCCTGGCGGTTGGCCTGGCCGAAGGTGTCGTTGGCATGGAGAAAGACAGCGGTCTTGGGCGTGTGCCCCGTCGCCTTGAACAGCTCCTTCGCGAGCGTGAGGCCGTTGGTGATGAGATCGACGCTGGTCGGGAAATTGCGGAACACGGTCTTGTAGCCCTGCTCCGTGATCTGCGTGGCGGCACCGAGGTTGATGACGAAGGGCACGCCGCGCTGCTCGGCGACTTGCGCGATCGCAGCCCCGGCACCCGAATCGAAGGCGCCGACCAGGGCATCCACGCCTTCGTTGATCAGCTTCTCGGCCTGGGTCCTCGCCAGATCGACGTTGCTCTCGAAATCGACCGACACGAGCTCGACGGGCATGCCCATGTCCTTGAGAATGCCGGGCGCTATGTCGGCGCCGCGCTGGCACTGCTGGCCGGGGGCGGCGAGATAGCCCGAGCGCGGCAGGAGCAGGCCGATCTTGATGGCGGCGTCGGCGCGCGCGGGGCGAGGGTGGAGCCCCGCGATCGCGAGGGCGGCACCGGCGGTCATTCCCTTGAGAACGCCCCGGCGGCTCAAGGGGCGGCCGGACGAGCGGCGGCTCGGTCCAGACATGGCAGGCTCCTCCTCTTTATTGATGATGGCGGCGGTGCCGAGGCCAGCTTGGCGGGCAAAAGCCGGCGCGGTCAAGCGCGGAGAGGGCCGTGCGGGGTTGCGCGCGCGCAGGCGCGCGGTAGCCGGCGAGACGGCCGAGGGAGGGGGAGCGACCGGCGGCGGTGCCGCTCGGGCCCTCACCAGTAGCGTACGCGGCCCACGTCGACGTGCACGAAGTCGGAGCGCGGATAATAGCCGACCCCCCCTCGCTGCAGGCGCACCGCCGCGGCGCGGAGAGAGCGAAGCGAGCGGCCCGGCAGGCGAATGTCGATGGCCATGCCCTGAACGTGGAGGCTGTTGGCCGCAACACCGTTCGACTCCTCGCGCAGCATGGCGTTCGTCTCGGGCGAGCGATAGCCGGAAATCACCTGGAACGGCGCGCGCGTGCCGAGCATGCGGCGCAAGGCGTCCAGGAGATCGAGGAGCTGCGGGTCGATCGGGTGGACGCTCCCTGTGCGGAAATCGCGCAAGTTGTAATTGACGCGATGGAGCGCCCCCATCACGTAGCGCCCGTTGACCCAGTAGTCGACATTGAGCTTTTCGCCGGTGTGGAGATTGTCGAGTGCCACCGAGCGGAAGTGCGCGCGCCCCACGGAGGCAAAGGCCGGCGAGGCGATTGTCGCGAGCGTCGCAGCGCCCGCCGCCAACAAGAATCCCCGCCGCCCCGGGTCGGTCGGTTTCGTCATGCCAAAAGCGCCCCCTATTTTCTTCTCTTGTCTTCGCTCATAGCAGAGCGGCGCGCCGAAAGCAATCCCTTGTAGTTTCAGCGCCTTTCAGCCGCTCGGCGTGCGCGCCGCGGCGCGCGGCGCCTCTTTGACGAGGGAAATAAGGCGGCTGTGCGAGGCGAGCGCCCGCGTGAGCCGTCCATCGCGATCGTAGGCGTCGGCGCGGAACCCGACCGTGCCGTCGGCATCCTCCATCGCGGTCCAATAGGCGACATAGACGGCGAGCGCCTTCTTGGCGGGGAGATTGAGCGTCTCGCCCGCGGCGATCTCGGCCTCGAGATCGGGGATCGCCTCCTCCTTGTCGCCGGTGAGGAGCAGCGAGGCGAGTGCTGCTACGTGCTCCACGCGGATGCAGCCATGGCTGAAATTGCGCTGGGCGCGGGCGAAGAGGCGTCTGAGCGGCGTGTCGTGGAGGTAGACGTCGAAGGGGTTCGGCATCTCGATCTTGAGGCCGCCGAGCGAGTTCTTCGGCCCGGGCAGCTGCTCGAGCAGATAGGGAAAGCGCTTCGCCTGGACGCGCTTCCAGTTGATATGCTGGCCGTAGGGGTCGCCCTCGGGTCCGTTCACGATGACGATGTTCTCGTTGAAGAGATAGTTGGGATCGCGCTTGAGCTTGGGCAGGAACTCCTTCTCGGCGATCGAGAGCGGCACCCTCCAGGGCGGATTGACGGTGACCGAGACCGCGGACGCGCGCAGGATCGGGCTCTGATGCCGCTCGTCGCCGACCACCACCTTGGAGAGGAGGATCGGCTCGCCGTGGTCGACGACCTCGAGCTCGCCGTCCGCGGTATTGACCATGATGTAGCGTTCCTCGAAGGCGCGCGGCATCCAGCGCCAGCGCTCCATGTTGGCGACGATCTGGTCGACGCGCTCGGCCGCGCTGATGTTGAGCATGGCAAAGGTCTTGGCGCCGATGCGCCCGTCGACGGCGAGGCCGTTGCGCGCCTGGTAGCGGCCGAGTGCCGCCGTGAGATCGCCCTTGACGGCCTCAGCCGGCAGCGGCGTCAGCTGAGCGTCCTCGACGGCCAGGCGCTGGCGCAGGACAACGAGGCGCGGATCGTCGCTGTCGAGCTTGAGCTCGTCTCCTGGCGGAATCTCGGGCCAACCGCCGTTGGCGACGATCGCGCGATAGCGCGTGAGTGCGTCCTTGAGCCGCGCATATTCCGGGTGCCGCGGCGGCAGCCCCGCGATCAGACCGGCGAGGTCGTTGCGCTGAAGTGCCGTCTCGAGAGCGCCCACCGCATCGAAGCTTGCCTTGGGCAAATGCACGTCGTCGAAGACCTCGTCCGCCGCCACGCGGCCGAGGCGCAGGTCGTGGCAGTAGCGCAGAAAGGCATCCGTCAAGAGGAGCTCGCGCGCGGCCGCTCCCGCAACATCCTGCGGCGGGAGCGCAGAAAGTGCGGTCAAATGATAGTCCGCCGGATTGAGCCCATCGCCCTCTGCCCCGGCGAGCGACGAGAGGGCGAGCTTCGCCCGCTCGCGCGCGGCGTCGCTGCCCGCCCAGGCGGGGTGGTTGCCGCGCCCGGCGTAGAAGCGGCGCAACGATGCCAAGTCGATCGGCTGGTTGTCGAGCAGGTGCGAGGGTGCTCGGTCGAGGAGCTGGCGCAGCGCCGTGCCTAGGGCCTGATCGGCGGCCGCTCCGTCTTGTGACGGCACCGTGGGGCTGCCCGCCGGCATGTCTTGCGCGCGCGTAGGCGCTGCGGAAGCGATCGCGAGGGCGAAGAAGACACCGGCGCTGAGGATGTTGCCGCGCCGGCGCCGGAACGCCACAGCACCCAGGGGGAGGCGAGGGTGCCGCAAAGCGGGACCCTTACGCCCGGATCGATTGGCCGCCAAGCTCGCCCTTGTCTCCGCTCGCAGCACGGGAGGCACCTAAGCTATCGAGGGTCGGGCCGCCGCGGGGGTGCATCGGCCCTCGTCGAGAAATGCCCCTTCTCATTTATTACCACGAAGCCGAAGATGAGGGCTACGTCCAATAGGCCCTGGAAAATTCGGGCAAATTGCGCAATTGTTGCGCGCAAGC
>DATNIJ010000094.1:0-5808 GCA_035604475.1 Alphaproteobacteria bacterium | reverse complement strand
ACTCGCGCGCCTCGGCGACAGCGCGGCGACGAAGGTCACCCTGCCCTTCGTCGAGGAGCAGCTCAAGGCGGCCCGGGAGCTCATGGGGCGCGATTTCTGGTCCTATGGCGTTGCCGCCAATTGCAACGTGCTGGAGACCTTTTTGCGGCATCATCGCGCCCAAGGCCTGTCGCGGCGCCTTGTCGAGGTCGAGGAGCTCTTCCACCCGGCGACGCTCGAGACCCACAAGGTCTGACGCGCAGCGCAGCCGATCGCGATTCCCCGCGCGGCGCCGGCGCCGATGATGCGGGCGCTAGCGCAAGTTCCGGCGGGATGGAATCGGTGCGGCCTTCGAGACGCGCCCTTCGGGCGCTCCTCAGGCTGAGGAGGTTCTTTGTGCAATCATGAACCTACCTCATGCTGAGGAGCGGTGCGAAGCACCGCGTCTCGAAGCACGCACAGCGCCTATGCAATTGGAACTTGCTCTAGGGAACCCCGTACGGAAAGCCGGCGGCAAGCGCGAGAGCGGGTTTCTCGTTTCACAGCCGCCGCGCGCGTCCTCAATGCGACATGAGCACCGGCAGCGTCGCCTCGGCCAGGATATGGCTCGTCATGCCGCCGAAGATCATCTGGCGCAGACGGCTCTGCGTGTAGGCTCCCTTGACGAGAAGATCCGCATCCCAGTTCCCGGCTTCGGCGAGGATGGTCTCGCCCGTGCTGCGCCGCTGCGTGGCGACGATCTTGCCGTCGGCGGGAATCCCATTGCGCCGCAATTGCCGTGCCGCCTCTTGAGCGCTGGGGCCGGGCACCGTGCCGCCCTCGACCTGGAGCACGAGCACGGACTTGGCGCGGTCAAGGAAAGGCATGGCGAAGGCGGTCGTGCGCGCCGTCTCGGTCGAGCAATTCCACGCGATGATGATTTTTTCGCCGAGCCTCGCGGGTGCCGCAGGAGGGGCGATGAGGAGCGGACGGCCGCTCTCGAAGAGTGCCGTCTCCAGCGTGGTCATGGCGGCACTCGAGCCGCCGCGCACCGGGCGGCCGACGACGATGAGGTCGAAGACGCGCCCGCGATTGCCGATCGTCGCCTCGCCCTGGCTCGTCTCCTCGTACCAGCCGAACGTCGGGGCCGCCTGAGGGGCGAGCGCGGCGCTGCGCTCGACGCGGTTGTCGCGCATGAAGGCCTCGAACGCGGCGCGCACGCGCTGGGCGCGCGCCTGATCCTCCCGCTCGAAGCTTTCGATCAGGCCCGGCGTCGCCGCCACGAGGCCTTCGGCGCCGGCCGCCACCACGCCGGTGAGGCCGGGCCGGACGTGAAGCCCCTCCATGTAGCTCCCGAATGCGGTAGCGGCCAAGAGGGCGGTACGCAGGATCGAGGGGAGACCATCGCTTTCCTCAAGAGGCAGGAGCATGGTTTTCATGATTCTTATCCTTGTCTCTGAAGGTCGCCGGCCCGGGCGCCGGGTACGCGCGCTCGCGCGCGCCGTTCATTTTACCGCACTGCGGGCGGGCGGCGAATGCAAAATCCGGGCTGGACCCCGGAGCCTCGCCGGCCTAAGTGGAGCAGGAGCGGAAGCGGCGGCGCGCCCTCTCGAAGCCTTCCGCCCAGCCGGCATTGGAGGGTTCCCGCCGATGAGCACCCCGGAAGACAATCTCTCGCTCGAACGCGCGACTTTCGTGAGCCATCTCGAATGCGGCCTCACCGGCGAGCGATATCCCGCCGACCGCATCGCGACTCTCTCGCGCGCCGGCAAGCCGCTCCTCGTACGCTACGACCTCGAACGGCTCAGCCGCGGCGTCAGCCGCGCGGAGCTTGCCCGGCGCGCCAACGACTTCTGGCGCTATCGCGAATTCCTCCCCGTGCGGCGCGTCGAGAACATCGTGAGCCTGGGCGAGGTAGTGACCCCCTTGCTCGCCGCCGGGCGGCTGCAGCGCCGGCTCGGGGGCGGCGAGCTCCTGATCAAGGACGAGGGCCGTCTGCCCACCGGCTCCTTCAAGGCGCGCGGATTGGCGCTTGCGGTCACGATGGCAAAGGAGCTCGGCATCAAGCGCATGGCGATGGCGACGGCGGGCAATGCAGGTGCCGCGCTCGCCGCTTACTGCAGTCGCGCCGGCATCGAAAGCTATGTCTTCTGTCCGGACGACGCGCCTGCTCCCAATGTCGGCGAGACGGTGTTGCAGGGGGCCAAGCTTTACAAGGTCAACGGGCTCATCAACGACTGCGCCAAGATCGTCGCCGAAGGCAAGGAGGCCATGGGCTGGTTCGACACCTCTACGCTCAAGGAGCCGTACCGCATCGAGGGAAAGAAGACGATGGGCCTCGAGCTCGCCGAGCAGCTCGACTGGACGCTCCCCGACGCGATCTTTTACCCGACCGGGGGCGGGACCGGCCTCATAGGCATGTGGAAGGTCTTCGACGAGCTGGGCCGGATCGGCTGGCTCGACGGCAAGCGGCCGCGCATGGTGGCGGTACAGTCGACGGGCTGCGCCCCCATCGTGCGCGCTTTCGAGCGCGGCGCCGAATTCGCCGAGCCATGGCAGAACGCGGAGACCGTGGCCTCGGGCCTGCGCGTGCCGGCGGCGCTTGGCGATTTCCTCATCCTGCGCGCGATCCGCGAGAGCAACGGCTTCGCGATGGCGATTCCCGACGAGGTCATTCTCGATGCCCGCGCCGAAGTCGGCCAAGAGGAAGGCTTGTTACTTTCGCCCGAGGGGGCGGCGACCTATGCGGCCTACCGCCAAGCGCTTCATGAGGGACGCGTGGGAAAAGGTGATCGCGTCGTCCTGTTCAATTGCGGCAACGGCCTCAAATATCCGATGCCCGACACCAACCGGCGGATCGACCGGCATAAACCCATCGACTACGCCACACTGTGAGCGCCTGGCGCCGGACGTCACGAAAATGTGACAAGGCGTGAAGGCATTTAGCGCCGTGGCACCCGATCTATAGGTCAGTGAATTTAGCAGCGGACGGTGCTCGGCAGGCTGTGCGAGCCGTCGCAAGGGAAACGGTCATGTTAAAGCGTCAGGTTCGTGCATCTTGGGTTCTGGTCGGTCTCTTTCTCGTCGTTCTCGCCGTGCTCTCGGAAGCCGGCGGATTCCACGGTCAGCCCACGTTCCGCGACATCATTCGCGCGAACGTCACAACAACGCACGAGCGGCCGGCGCTGGGGTGAGCTTTCGCTCGCGGATCAGAGATTCGGCGCCATGGGCGGGGCTCCCAGCCGCTCGCGCGGCGTGCCCAACACGCGCTCGGCGGCAAGGGCAACCGCCAAGAGCCGCTCCTCCCCTCCGAAGGGGGCCATGAACATGAGGCCGACCGGCATGCCGGCCTTGTCGAGGCCTGCCGGCATGGTGAGGGCCGACAGCGTCAGGAGATTGGCGACGCAGGTGTTGCGCAAGGCCGCCATGTTGATCCGGCGATAGCTCTTGAGCTCCGCGACCTCGTCAACGGTCGGCGGCGTCACCGGCACGGTCGGGGCGGCGATCACATCGCAGTTCCCGAAGTGCAACGCGGCCGAGCGCGAGATCGCCGCCATCTTGCGGCGGCGCAGCAGGTACTCGCGGGCGCTGATCGCCCCGCCGTCGGCGATGCGCATCTTGATGATCGGATCGATCTGCTCGCGCCACTCGGGCAGCTCAGCCTCGAGGAAGGCGTCGCACTCGGCGGAGACGACGCTGCCGGCGCGTATGAGTTCGATCGCGTCGGCAGCCTCCGGCAACGCCAAATCCTTGAGGCGCGCCCCCTTTTGGCGCAGCTCGTCGAGGGCTGCGCGCACCGTCTCGGCTATGTCCGGCGAGCAATCGTCCCACAATGGCGCGCCCGCAATGCCGATGCGGATGTCGCAAGGTTCGAGCGCGCCGATGCGGGCTTCGAGCGGCTCCCAACGGCCCCAGGCCGGATCGAGTGCGGCAAAGGCGTAGGCCACGTCGGCGACGCTCGTTGCCAGCACCCCCGCGGTGTCGAGCGTCCGGCTCAAAGGCACGATGCCGTCCGTCGACCAGCGGCCGGCGCTCGTCTTGAGGCCGACGGTACCCGTCATGCTCGCCGGCACCCGTACCGAGCCCGCCGTGTCGCTGCCGAGTGCCACCATCGCCGAGCCTTCCCACAGGCTCACCCCGGCGCCGGCCGAGGAGCCGCCGGGGACCCGGTGCGCCTTGGCGTCCCACGGGTTGCGCGGCGTGCCCCAATGCGGATTGACGCCGAGGCCGCCAAAGGCGAGTTCGACGGTATGGGACTTTCCTATCACCACGCCGAGCTGGCGGCGCAGGGTGGAGACGACCGGGCCCTCGCTCTCCCATTTGGGCGGCAATCGCTTCGCGGTGCCCGCGAAGGTTGGCCAGCCCTTGACCCCGTAAAGGTCCTTGACCGACACCGGAATGCCCTGGAGCGGCCCGGTCGCAGCACCGCTTGCGAAGGCGGCGTCCGCAGCGCACGCCTGCAGGCGCGCCTCGTCCGGACTCCAGCTCTTGTAGGCGTTGAGACGGCCGCCGAAGTCCTCGTGGCGCGCGAGTGCGGCCTCCACAAGCTCGAGCGAAGTGATCTCCCCGCGGCCGAGGGCGGCTGCTACGGAGCTCAAGGTGCGGGGGCGTTTGCCGGACATGGTGGCGGGGAGAGTAGCGGCTGAGCAGGGTCGAGGAAAGCGGCAAGTGCGGCGGCTCGCGCGCGCCGTCACCCTTTTGCGCGACCGTCGCTCTCCAACGCCCGCTGCAAGCGCACCGGATCGACCGCGATGCTGACGCCCGCGCGCTCCTCTTGGAGAAGCATGGCTACGCGCGAATCGCGATCACCCCAGCCGCGCTCGAGGGCCTCGCCGAGCTCTCGGAGCGCCAGCTCCGCCATCGGCATGGGTACCTCGAGCTCGCGGCCGAGTGCGGCTGCGAGGACTACGTCCTTGTGGGCGAGGCGCAGCGCAAAGGCCGGCGGATCGTAGGCTCCCGGGAGAAACTGGTCGATCAGGCCATCGAAGGTGCGCCGCCGTCCGACGGCACCCTGGCGCACCGCTTCCCACAGCGCGAGAGCCTCCACGCCTGCCTTGACGCCCAGCGTGAAGACCTCGGAGAGCGCGCGTTGTATGGCATAGCCCGCGCAATTGTGCACGAGCTTGGCGACCGTGCCGGCGCCGATCGGGCCAATGTAACGCGCCTGGTCGCCGATGGCGTCGAGCAGCGGCCGGTAGCGCGCGAAGATCGCCGCCTCGCCGCCGACCCAGAGGGCCAGCCTGCCGGTCACCGCACCGCGCGGCCCGCCGCTCACCGGCGCATCGAGCATGTGAGCGCCGCGCTCGGCGAAGGCGGCATGTATTCGGCGAACGGTCGCGGGCGCGTTCGTCGACAGATCGAAATAGGCTCCTCCCGGGCGCATGCCGTGAATTAGGCCGCTGGCGCCGAGCGCTACCGCATCCACCTCGGGCGGGCCGGGAAGCGAGGTGAATACGACCTCGGCTGCCTCGGCGACCGCCCGGGGCGCCGCGGCCCAGAGCGCGCCCGCCGCAATGTGCGGCTCGGCCTCAGTAGGACGCACGTCATGAACCACCAAGGAGTAGCCGGCCTTCTGGAGATTCGCGGCCATGCTGGCGCCCATGGTGCCAAGACCGATGAAGCCGACTTGCATTGTTGCCTCCGTTGCGCGGGACAAGCTGCGGCGTTTCTGCGGCTACGCCCGTTTCTCGAGCACGTCCTTTGCCAACAGCGCCGCCGACATCGCCGTGGGCCAGCCGGAGTAGAACGCCAAGTGGGTGATCAGCTCGACGATCTCAGCCTGCGTCACGCCGTTCTTGAGCGCGCGTTCGAGATGACCGCGAAGCTGCTCCGGGCGATAGAGCGCAACCA
>DATNIJ010000093.1:0-15582 GCA_035604475.1 Alphaproteobacteria bacterium | reverse complement strand
ATGTGCGTCTTCCTCAACATGTTCCCGGTCAACAAGCCCGAGGTCATGATCGGCCTGGCCCAGAACAAGTTCGACGCGGAAGGCAAGCTGATGGACGAGACGACGCGCGGCTTCATCAAGGACCTGCTCATCTCCCTCGATGCCTGGACGCGAAAGCTGAGGGGCGAGTGAGGGCCGGATGTCAGATGGCAGGCGTGCGAGGCCGGATTTGAGACGGCGGGGACGGCTGCCTCCGGCGTCCGGCATTTGAGAGCTGATTGGGAGGATACGTGTCGATCCGGCGCGCGCTTTCGGTCATGGCGGGGCTCGCCTGCCTCTTAGGCTGCGGCTTTGTCAGCTCCGATCTATCGCCTGATGAGCTCCGTCAGCTCATGGAGCGGGACAAAATCCAGATCCATTTCCGCGGGCAGACGGCGCCGGCGCCGAAATTCTCCGAGAAGATCGGCCCGGTCGACGGACGCATTTGCAAGAGTGCGCTGTTCGCTTCCATCACCGAATTCCAAGCCTTGCAGGCCTTGTGGGGGAGCGCCAAAGCCAAGGGGGCAACCGCCGTCGTGAACACCACATGCGGCTCGTCCTCGTTCTTGCTGCTTACCGGGACCTCCTATTGTTGGCCGGGCTATTATTGTGAAGGAGAGGCGGTCAAGTAGCCGACTACAGAAGACCCCCGACGAACGCAGCCGCCGCGGCGCTTTCCGTCGTCGTCCTCCGCCTAGGGCTTTATCGCCTCGTCGGTGAGCTGGTCGAGGAGCTGCACCATATGCTGCACGGCGACCGGCTGGCTGGTGACGTTGTAGTTCTGCGCCAGCAGGTCCGGGTCCGCATAGATGAGCCTGACATGGCCGCTGGTGTCCTCGTAGGCGAGAATGCGGAGCGGCAACTCGAGGCCGATCGCGCGTTGACCCTTCAAGAGGCCGGCGTCGAAGGGCGGATTGGAGACGGTGAGCACTTGCGCCGCGGCGATGGTCTCCCCGCCGGCCTTGGCAATGGCGCGCAGGTCGGTGCGCGACACGATGGTGAAGCCGTTCTTCTTGAGGAGGTCCTCGAGCCGGTCGAGGGTCTGGGTCACATCGTAGGGGCTGCTCTTGGTCACGAGCCCAGGCGGCAGCGCATGGGCCCCCGGCGGGGCCAGGGACAGCACCGCGACCATGACAAGCGCCAGAAGGGCCGTGCGCGCGCGCATCGCCCTCTCTTGTACGGGGCCGCGGCAGCTTGCGCAATGGCGGCTTATGCCGCGGTGCCGCCGACCGTGAGGCGCTCGATGAGAAGGGTCGGCTGCCCGACCCCGACCGGAACCCCCTGGCCGTCCTTGCCGCAGGTGCCGATGCCGGAATCGAGGCGCAAGTCGCTGCCGACCATCTTGACGCGCGTCAGCACATCGGGGCCATTGCCGATGAGCGTGGCACCCTTGACCGCGGGACCTACCTTGCCATCCTCGATCAGATAGGCTTCGGACGCCGAGAACACGAATTTGCCCGAGGTGATGTCGACCTGGCCGCCGCCAAAATTGACGGCATAGAGCCCGCGCTTGACCGAGCCGATGATCTCCTCGGGGTCGTGCGCGCCGGCCAGCATGTAGGTGTTGGTCATGCGCGGCATGGGATGATGGGCGAAGCTCTGGCGTCGGCCATTGCCTGTCGGCTTCATGCCCATGAGGCGTGCGTTCTGGCGATCCTGCATATAGCCCGCGAGAACGCCGTCCTCGATCAACACGGTACGTTGCGAGGGCGTGCCCTCGTCGTCGACCGTGAGCGAGCCGCGTCGCTCGGGCAAGGTGCCATCGTCGACCACGGTGACGCCCGGGCTGGCGATGCGCTCGCCCATGAGGCCGGAGAAGGCCGAGGTCTTCTTGCGGTTGAAGTCGCCCTCAAGGCCGTGACCGATCGCCTCGTGCAAGAGCACACCCGGCCAGCCGGGACCGAGCACCACCGGCATCTCGCCGGCGGGGGCCGGGACGGAGCCGAGATTGACGAGCGCCTGGCGCAGCGCCTCGTCCACCTGCTCCCGCCAGCTGGCGGGCTCGAGGAAGCGCTCGAAGCTCAAGCGCCCGCCGCGCCCGTCGGAGCCGGTCTCCATGCGCTCGCCTTGGGCGGCAACGATGGTGACGTTGAGGCGCACGAGCGGGCGCACGTCGGCCGCAAGATGGCCTTCCGCGCGCAGCACGGCGATGGCCTGCCAGCTGCCGGAGAGCGAGGCCATGACCTGCCGCACGCGCGGGTCCTTGCTGCGCGCATAGGCGTCGATTTCGGCGAGGAGCTTGACCTTGCGCTCGAAAGCGACACCCGCAAGGGGGTTCTCGTCGCGGTAGAGGTGCCGGTTCGTACTCTGCGGCGGGGCCGCGAGCGTGCCGCAGTACCCCGCGTGCACGGCCTTTACCGTGGCCGAGGCGCGCGCGATCGCGTCCTCGGAAAGCTCGGAGGCATGCGCGAAGCCGATGGCTTCGCCCGCGACCGCGCGGAGCCCGAAGCCCTGCGTGGTGTCGAACGAGGCGCTTTTGAGCCGCCCGTCCTCGAACGCCAGCGCCTCGGACTGGGCATATTCGAGGAAAAGCTCGCCGTCGTCGGCGCCCTTGAGGGCCTGGTCGACGGTGCGCTCGACGCGACCGCGGTCGAGCCCGGCGCGGTTGAAGAAGAGATCCTCGGCGATTGCGCGGTCGGACATGGGGCCTTCTCCCGCTTGCGCCGCAACGGCTCGAACTCAGAACGGCGCCATCGCGCGTTGGGTTCGTCGCGTCAAGCTCACGAGAATATATGAGCTTGCGGCCGCTGCAAGTCACGCGGAGTGCTCACGGCCCTGCCCAAATTCCGCGAGCCGCCACGAAAGCTTCTTGAGACGTTCTCCAATTCATGCGACATATCGTCGCAGAAAACGGTGCAAGGGTGCGGAAAGGCTCGTTTTTCCACCGTTTTGCAGGAGCTCGCGCAAGCCTTGGGTCCGCTCCTGGCCGCGGCCGAGCTCGCGCGGGTCCGGTTGTTCGCCCCGCGGGGCCTATTGTATTGTCGCGCGCGCTGGGTGAGGCAAGCCCGAGACCGGAGCGCGGCATCGCCTGCGCTTGAGCGGCGGAACGGTATGCCGCGCTTACCGCGGATCCGGGCGCGAGAGGATTCCTGAACGAGGATATCGAGGAGAGATGTCTGTGAAACACGTGTTGTCGGCGTTGGCGACGTTGGCATTGGCGCTCGCGGGCCTCGCAGTCGGCGGCGCCCATGCGGAAGAGCCGCAGCCGTGGGAGGTGGGGCTGCAGCCGGCGGCGTCGCTGTCGGCCGAGCGGATCGACAGCTTCCATTCCCTCCTCTTGTGGATCATCACGTTGATCGCCCTCTTCGTGCTGGGCCTGCTGCTCTACGTCGTGTGGCGGTTCCGCGCGAGCAAGAACCCGGTGCCGACCAGGACGTCGCACAATACCCTCATCGAGGTGCTGTGGACGGTGGTTCCGATCATGATCCTGGTGATCATCGCCATCCCGTCCTTCAAGCTTCTCTATTACGTCGACAAGACGCACGATGCCGAGCTGACGCTCAAGGCGATCGGGCATCAGTGGTACTGGTCGTACGAGTACCCGGACAGCAAGGTTTCCTTCGATGCGATGGTGATCGAGGACGCCGACCTCAAGCCCGGACAGCTCCGCCTGCTCGACACCGACAACCGCGTCGTCCTCCCGGTTCACACCAACATCCGCCTCCTCATCGCGTCGACGGACGTGATACATGCGTGGACGGTCCCTCCGCTCGGCATCAACATCAACGCGGTGCCCGGGCGCTTGAACGAGACCTGGGTGAACATCGAGCGCGAGGGGGTCTATTACGGCCAGTGCTTTCAGCTTTGCGGCATCAACCACGGCTTCATGCCCATCGCCTTAGAGGCGGTCTCCAAAGAGGCCTTCGCCAAGTGGCTCGATGACAAGAGGAAGCAGGCGGAGGGTAGCGGGGCGAGCAGGCTCGCCCGCGTCGCGGCAGAACGCTGAGCGATACGGGGAGGTTCCCAATGGCTGACATGGCACACGCTGAAGTCGCGGCGCATCCGACCGGGTGGCGGCGTTATCTCTATTCGACCAACCACAAGGACATCGGCACGATGTACCTGGTCTTCGCCGTCGTCGGGGGGATCATCGGCCTGGCCTTCTCGCTTTATGTCCGTGCCGAGCTCTTCCATCCGGGCCAGCACCTCTATCCGGGAACCGAGGGCAGGCAGTTCTACAACGTGGCGATCACCGCGCACGGCCTGATCATGATCTTCTTCATGGTCATGCCCGCGATGATCGGCGGCTTCGGCAACTGGATCGTGCCGATCATGATCGGGGCGCCCGACATGGCGTTCCCGCGCATGAACAACATCAGCTTCTGGCTCTTGATCCCGTCCGCCATTCTGCTGCTCGGCTCCTCGCTCGTGGAGGGCGGTGCGGGCACGGGCTGGACCCTCTACCCCCCGCTTTCCTCCGCCCTCGGCCATCCGGGACCGTCAGTCGACATGGCGATCTTCGCCCTTCACCTCGCGGGTGCGAGCTCGATCCTGGGTGCCATCAACTTCATCACCACGATCTTCAACATGCGCGCGCCCGGGATGACGCTCCACAAGATGCCCCTCTTCGTGTGGGCGATCCTGATCACGGCATTCCTCTTGCTGCTGGCACTCCCCGTGCTCGCGGGCGGCATCACCATGCTGCTCACCGACCGCAACTTCGGCACCGCCTTCTTCGACCCCTCGCGTGGCGGCGACCCGCTGCTCTTCGCGCACCTCTTCTGGTTCTTCGGCCACCCCGAGGTGTACATCCTCATCCTGCCCGGCTTCGGGATGATCAGCCAGATCATCTCCACCTTCTCGAGGAAGCCGGTGTTCGGCTATCTCGGCATGGCCTACGCGATGGTCGCGATCGGCTTCGTCGGCTTCGTGGTGTGGGCGCACCACATGTACACGACGGGCCTCGACGTGAACACGCGCGCCTACTTCACGGCCGCGACGATGGTGATCGCGGTGCCGACCGGCATCAAGATCTTCAGCTGGATCGCCACCATGTGGGGCGGCTCGCTGCAGTTCCGCGTCCCCATGCTTTGGGCGATCGGCTTCATCTTCCTCTTCACCGTGGGCGGCGTCACCGGCGTGGTGCTGGCGAACGCCGGAATGGATATCCCGCTCCACGACGGCTATTACGTGGTGGCGCACTTCCACTACGTGCTCTCGCTCGGTGCCGTGTTCTCGATCTTCGGCGGCTTCTACTACTGGTTCCCGAAGATGTGCGGCAAAATGTACAACGAGACGCTCGGGAAGGCGCATTTCTGGATCACCTTCGTCGGCGTCAACCTGACCTTCTTCCCCATGCACTTCCTCGGTCTTGCGGGGATGCCGCGCCGCGTGCCGGACTATCCGGCCGCGTTCACCGGCTGGAACGAGATTGCCTCCGTCGGCGCCTTCATCTCGGGCGCCGGCGCGCTCCTCTTCCTCTTCATCGTGGTACAGACCTTCCTCGCCGGTAAGCGCATCGGCGCCAATCCGTGGGGCGAGGGCGCCACTACGCTCGAGTGGACGGTGAGCTCGCCGCCGCCGTTCCACACCTTCGAGGAGCTGCCGAAGGTCCGCTGAGGCCGTCCGGCGGCTATCAAGGAGTGCCCGTGTCCGATACGTCCATCGAGCTCGCCCGACGGCCGGCCGGCCCCTTCGCCTCGCGCGAAGCGGCCGGGGCAGCCGACGCGGGTGCGCCCGTCGCCGACTATGCCTTGCTGCTCAAACCGCGCGTGATGTCGCTCGTGGTCTTCACCGGCTTCGTCGGGCTCTATCTGGCACCCGGCCGCATCCATCCGGTCCTGGCTGCGATCGCCATTCTCTCCATCGCCGTCGGCGCGGGTGCCGCGGGCGCCATCAACATGTGGTACGACCGCGACATCGATCGCCTCATGGCGCGCACCATGAAGCGGCCGCTGCCGGACGGAAGGGTGTCGCCGGAGGCGGCCTTGACGCTCGGCGTGATGCTCGCCGTCGGCTCGGTGACCGTGATGGGGCTCGGGGTCAATTATGCGGCGGCAGCACTCTTGGCGCTTGCGATCGCCTTCTACGTCTTCGTCTACACGATCTGGCTCAAGCGCCGCACGCCGCAGAACATCGTGATCGGGGGGGCTGCCGGCGCCTTCCCGCCTCTGATCGGCTGGGCCGCGGTCGGCGGCGACATCAGCCTCGTCTCGTTGGCACTCTTCGCCGTGATCTTCATGTGGACGCCGCCGCATTTCTGGGCCTTGGCACTTTACCGCTCGGGGGATTACGCGCGCGCGGGCGTGCCCATGCTGCCCGTGGTGGCGGGCCGCCGGGAGACCAAGCGCCACATCCTGCTCTATTCAGCATTCCTGGTGCCGGTCACGTTGCTGCCCTGGGCGCTCGGGGCGGTGGGTGCGCTCTACGGCGCGCTCGCCTTGACCCTGGGTGCGATGTTCCTCGTTTGCGCGCTCCGTGTCTGGCGCGAGCCGGAGGGTGCCGGCGACCGCGCCGCCAAGCAGATGTTCGGCTTCTCGATCCTCTACCTCTTCCTGCTCTTCGCCCTCATGGTGGTCGATCGCGCGGGGGCTGCGGTGCTGGGCCATGGTTGACGGACGACTCAGGCCGAAGGACGGCGAGCGCCGCCTGCGCGCGCGCAATTGGGCGCTCTTCGCCGTGCTCGCGGGGCTGGTGCTGCTCTTCTATCTCATGACCATTGTCCGCATGGGAGGGCTAGCACGATGAGCGGCCGGCTGAGCCGGCAGAAGGCGCTGACCGCGGCCTTCCTTGGCGCCCTTGTCGCCGTCATGGTCGGGCTCTCCTTCGCCGCCGTCCCGCTTTACCGCATCTTTTGCCAGGTGACGGGCTTCGAGGGCACCACCCAGCGCGCCTCAGCACCGCCGGGCCAGGTTGCGAACCGGGTCATCACCGTGCGCTTCAACGCGGACACGGACCCGGCACTGCCCTGGCGCTTCGAGCCGGCCCAGACTGCGCTCAAGGTCAAGGTGGGCGAGGAAGCCACGGCCTTCTACCGGGCGAAGAACCTCTCGCGCGGGAGCGTGGTCGGACAGGCGGTGTTCAACGTGACGCCGCTCAAGGCGGGTCTCTATTTCGACAAGATCCAGTGCTTCTGCTTCAGCGAGCAGCGCTTGAGCGCGGGCGAGAGCGCGGACATGCCGGTCGTCTTCTTCGTCAATCCGGACCTGCTCAAGGACCGCAACATGGACGACGTGGACACCATCACGCTTTCCTACACCTTCTATCGCGACACGGACGCGGAGCAGCACGACAAGAACGCCGAGGCGCGGAAGAGCTCGGCCTCCCGCGACGGTGCCCCTACCCCCGCCGGCCGAGCGCCGAGCGTCAACTGAGCGCCGGGAAGCCGCCTCGATCGACGACCGAAAAAGACAAAGAGGAAGCCACATGAGCGACAGCCACGCCGGCCATCACGAGGCCAAGCATCCCTATCATCTCGTCGAGCCGAGTCCGTGGCCGGCATTGGGCGCCTTTGCGGCACTCCTCGCCTTCGGCGGCGCCGTCATGTTCATGCACAGCTATGCGGGCGGCACCTGGATCATGACGGCGGGCATCCTGCTCATCTTCCTCACCATGTTCCTGTGGTGGCGGGACGTGATCCGCGAGGCCGAGTTCAAGGGCGATCACACGCCGGTCGTGGCCCTTTCCCATCGCTACGGCATGGCGCTCTTCATCGCGTCCGAGGTGATGTTCTTCGTCGCCTTCTTCTGGGCCTTCTTCAACGCCAGCCTGTTCCCGACGGAGGCGATCGGCAAGGTGTGGCCGCCCAAGGACATCCATCCCTTCGATCCCTTCGACCTGCCGTTCGTCAACACCCTCATCCTCTTGACCTCGGGGGTCACGGTCACCTGGGCGCACCATGCGCTGAGGGAGGACAACCGCCGCGACGTGCTGCGCGGCCTCGCACTCACCATTCTCCTCGGCATCTCCTTCACCTGCGTGCAGGCCTGGGAGTACTCGCATGCGCCCTTCAGCTTCAAGGGCGGCATCTATCCCTCCACCTTCTTCATGGCGACGGGCTTCCACGGTTTCCACGTGATGATCGGAACCACTTTCCTCACTGTCTGCTTCTTCCGCGCGCTCAAGGGCCACTTCAAGCCCGATCACCACGTCGGCTTCGAGGCGGCGGCGTGGTATTGGCACTTCGTCGACGTGGTCTGGCTCTTCCTCTTCACCTGCATCTATTGGTGGGGCGGGCGTTAGGGCGGCGCACGCCGCCCCCGAGGAGTGTCGCACGTCGAACGAGCCATTCCCCCTCTCGCCCTTCCGCACCGGACTCGCCTGCCGCTGTCCGGCCTGCGGCGAGGGGCGTCTTTTCCGCGGCTTTCTTCACGTCGCGGAGCGTTGCGCCGTCTGCGGCCTCGATCTTGCCGCCGAGGACAGCGGCGACGGTCCGGCCGTCTTCATCATCCTCATCCTCGGCATCGTGGTGGTGGCGCTCGCCCTCGTCGTCGAGGCGAAGTTCGAGCCCCCACTTTGGCTCCACGCGCTTATCTGGCCGCCGCTCATCCTCGGGGGCGCACTCCTTCTCTTGCGCCCCTTCAAGGCGACCATGATCGCCCTTCAGTACAAGCATAAGACGCACGAGCGCGGGCACGGCGCGTAGGGCTGAGTGCGGCCAAGGGGAGAAACGGGGCAACCGGAGTGGCTTCCCGCAGCATCCATGCCTAAATTAGAGTTCGCACCTTCCCTGCCGCCCGGCGGCATCCCGGCAATCTTGGTCGTCTTGATCCCATGCCCTTCCGTCCCACGCTCTGGCCGACGCTCTTCACCGTTCCCGCACTTATCCTCTTGCTCGGGCTCGGCACCTGGCAGGTCGAGCGGCTCCATTGGAAGGAGGGCCTCATCGCCACGCGCACGCAACGCTCCTCCGGGCCGCCCATAGCCCTCCCCGCCGACAACGCCGACCCCGCGGACTACGAGTTCAGCAAGACGAGGCTGAGCGGGCATTTCCTCAATGACAAGGAGATGTATCTCGCCGCCCGCTCGCTCAACGGCAACGCGGGCTTCCATGTGGTGACGCCGCTCGTTGTGAGCGACGGCAGCGCCGTCCTCGTCGACCGCGGCTGGATCCCACTCGAGCGCAAGGAGCCGGCGACGCGTGCTAAGGGCGAGCTCGCGGGCGAGGTCAGCATCGAGGGGCTCTTGCGCGGCAGCCAGAAGCAAAGCTGGCTCGTCCCCGACAACGACCCCCAAGCCAACGTCTGGTTCTATGTCGACGTGCCGGCGATGGCGCGCGCTGCAGGCCTCGCGCGCGTGCGGCCCTACTTCATCGAGGCGGGGCCGACCGCCAATCCGGGAGGCTATCCGATCGGCGGGCAAAGCCATATCGAGCTCCCCAACAACCACCTGCAATACGCCCTCAGCTGGTACTCCTTCGCCGTCTCGCTCGCGGTGATCTACGTGATCTATCACCGCAATCTCGCCCGCGAGGAAGAGGAGAAGCGGCGCGGGGTGCCGGAAGAGCAAGCAGAGCAAAAAGAGCAAGCGGAGAAAGGCAGCAGGGAGGCCGGATGACCGCCTACGAGGAGCTCGAGGCCCGCTTTCGCCGCATCACCAATCTGCGCCACGCCGTCTCGCTCTTGCAGTGGGACCTGGCGACCATGATGCCCGAGGGCGGGCGCGAGGCGCGCGCCGAGGAGCTCGCCACCTTGCGCGTGCTCGCCCACGAGATGCTGACCGATGCGCGCCTCGCCGAGCTCTTGGATGCGGCGGAGGCGGGTGCGATCGCACTCGGCCCCTGGCAGCGGGCGAACCTCGGCGAGATGCGGCGCGCCTGGCTGCACGCGAGTGCGCTCGAGGGGCGGCTCGTGGAGGCGGTCTCGAAGGCGAACGCGGCCGCCGAGGCCGCTTGGCGCGAGGCGCGGCCGCGCAGCGATTTCGCCATGATCCGGCCGCACCTCGAGAAACTACTGGCGCTTACCCGCGAGGTGGCCGAGGCGAAGGCGGCAAGGCTCGGCACCACACCCTATGACGCGCTCCTCGACGAGTGGGAGCCCGGCGGCAGCAGCGCCGAGATCGACAGGCTCTTCAAGCCCCTTGCGGCCTTCCTCCGCCCCTTCCTCGAGGCGGTCCTCGAGCACCAGGCCAAGGCCCCGCCCGCGCATGCGCCCGCGGGACCGTTCCCGGTCGAATGGCAGCACGCGCTCTGCGAGAAGCTCATGGCCGCGGTCGGCTTCGAGTTCCGGCACGGCCGGCTCGACGTGAGCCTGCATCCCTTCTGCGGCGGCACCCCCGACGACGTGCGCATCACCACGCGCTACAACGAGGCGGACTTCACGGAGAGCCTCATGGGTGTCTTGCACGAGACCGGGCACGCCCTTTACGAGCGCGGGCTGCCGGCCGCCTGGCGCTATCAGCCGGTCGGCGAGCCGCGCGGCATGAGCGTGCACGAGAGCCAGTCGCTCCTCTTGGAGATGCAAGCCTGCCGCAGCCGCGAGTTCGTCGCCTATCTCGCTCCGCTCGCGCGCACGGCCTTCGGGGCGAGCGGTCCCGCGTGGGACGCCGACAATCTCTTCCGCCTCTATACCACCGTCGAGCGCAGCCTGATCCGCGTCGAGGCGGACGAGGTGAGCTACCCGGCCCACGTCATCCTGCGCTACGAGCTCGAGCGGGCGATGCTCGCGGGCGAGCTCGCGGTCGCCGATCTTCCCGCGGCGTGGGGCGACGGCATGGAGCGGCTCCTCGGCATCCGCCCGCCCGACGACCGCCGCGGCTGCCTGCAGGACATCCACTGGTACGACGGCGCCTGGGGCTATTTCCCCACCTACACGCTCGGGGCACTCACCGCGGCCCAGCTCTTCGCCGCGGCGAAGCGCGCCGATCCCAGCGTCCCGAGCGCCATCGGCAAGGGCGATTTCCGCCCGCTTCTCGCCTGGCTGCGCGAGCACGTCCACGCCAAGGCCTCGCTCCTTCCCACGGGCGAGCTCATCCGCGAGGCGAGCGGCCGTCCCCTCGATCCCACGCTCTTCGAGCAGCACCTCAAGGAGCGCTATCTCGGCTGAGAAGCGCGAGAGGCCAAACGTGCCCAGCGGCGGGGAAGACGCGCTAACGTCGTGGATCAGAAATTCGATCGATCTCCGTTAGCCCGTCTCTTTCCTGCCATACCGGCGAAAGCCGGTATCCATGGCGGGGATGGGTCCCGGCTTCCGCCGGGACGGGAATGGGACATGTGGGGAATTCACGATTCGGGACGTCGTTGATCGCGCAAAAATAGGGTTTCACGGCCTCGACTATGATGTAAGATCAAGTCTTACCTCTTCATCCGAGCGTGATGCCATGGCAAAGCTCAAAACCAGACTTTCAACCAAAGGCCAAGTGATCCTGCCCAAGGCGATTCGAGACTCGCATCATCTCGAAGCGGGCGCGGAATTAGAGGTCGAGGCTACGGCCTCGGGGATTCTGCTGCGGCCGATTTCGCCATTTCCGCCGAAGAGACTCTCCGACGTCGCCGGATGTCTGAAGTCCGACTATTCCGGTCCGGCGAAGACGACCGAGGAAATGGATGCCGCCGTGCTCGCTGAGGCCAAGTCCAGGATGCGGCCGTGAAAGCCGTCGACACCAACATTATCGTCCGTTTGATGATCGAGGATGATCTCGCTCAGGCCGAGCGTGCGCGCGCCATCTTCGGCGAGGAGGAGAGCGAGACCATTTTCATCTCGAAGACGGTTTTGCTTGAAGCGGAATGGGTGCTGCGCGGCGGCTACAAGGTGCCTAAGATGAAGATACTCGAATCCTTTGAAGCCCTGCTTGGTCTCGCAAACGTGACGGTCGAGGCGCCCACGGTCGTCCGAAACGCCCTGGATTGGGCTGAGGATGGTCTGGACTTCGCCGATGCGCTGCATCTGGCGTCCGTGCCGCGTGCCGAGGAAGGCGATGGCGAGCGCAGGATTTTTCTCACATTCGACCGCGATCTGGCGTCCAAATCGGCTGCCATCAGGGACGCGGTTCAGGTCATGCTGGCAAAGTAATCTTTCTCGGCGGCCGTCCCCTCGACCCAGCGCTCTTCGAGCAGCACCTCAAGGAGCGCTATCTCGGCCGAGGGCGGGAGCGCCCATCGAGGATCCCATGGCGTCTGCGCGAAGCCGAATGCTGCCAAACCGGGCGCGGATCATGTACCCTCGCTTCCAGCCTTTCAGTGGACGAGGAACCCAGAGCGTGCGCTACATCAGCACCCGCGGCGAGGCTCCCGCACTTGCCTTCGACGACGTGCTCTTGGCCGGCCTTGCCCGCGACGGCGGGCTTTATTTGCCCGAGGCCTGGCCACGCCTTTCGCCGGCGGAGCTCCGCGATTTGCGCGGGCTCGACTATGCCGCACTCGCCTGCCGCGTGATGCTTCCCTTCCTCGGCGGCTCGATCGCCGAGGAGGCCTTCGCGGCAATGGTGCGCGACTCCTATGCGAGCTTCGATCACAAGGCCGTGGCCCCCTTGAAGCTGCTCGGCGCCGGGGAATGGCTCATGGAGCTCTTCCATGGCCCCACGCTCGCCTTCAAGGACATCGCACTCCAGCTCGTCGGCCGGCTCTTCGACCATGTCCTCAAGCGCCGCGGCGAGCGTGTCACCATCGTCGGCGCCACCTCCGGCGATACGGGCTCGGCCGCGATCGAGGCCTGCAAGGGGCGCCAAGCCATCGACATCTTCATCCTCCATCCCCATGGGCGGGTCTCGGAGGTGCAGCGGCGCCAGATGACCACCGTCGATGCGCGCAACGTGTGGAACATCGCGGTCGAAGGCAGCTTCGACGATTGCCAGGACCTGGTGAAGGGCATGTTCAACGACGAGGGCTTCCGCGAGGAGCATCGGCTCTCGGCCGTCAACTCGATCAACTGGGCGCGCATCATGGCGCAGATCCCTTATTACGTATGGGCTGCGGTCGCGTTGGGAGCGCCCGAGCGCGAGCTCGCCTTCGCCGTGCCGACGGGCAATTTCGGCAACGTCTATGCGGCCTACGCGGCGCGCGCCATGGGGTTGCCGGTCGTCCAGCTCATCGTCGGCTCCAACCGCAACGACATCCTGACGCGCTTTTTCGCTTCTGGCGTCATGGAGATTCGCGCGGTCGAGCCGTCGCTCTCGCCGAGCATGGACATCCAGATCTCGAGCAACTTCGAGCGCCTGCTTTTCGATCTGCTGGCGCGCGATGGGAGGCGCGTGGCGGAGACCCTCTCGCGTCTGCGCAACGAAGGCCGGCTCCCGCTCGAGCGCGGCGCATGGCAGGAGATGCTGCGGCTCTTCTCGGGCGCGCGGCTCGACGACGAGGCGACCAAACGCGCGATCGGCGAGCTCTATCGCGACACGGGCGAGCTTCTCGATCCGCACAGCGTCATCGGTGTCGTAGCCGGCCGCAGTCGCCTCAAGGACAAGGCGACCCCGCTCGTGGCCTTGGCCACCGCCCATCCGGCCAAGTTCCCGGACGCGGTCGAGGCGGCCACCGGGGTGCGGCCGGCCCTCCCGGACCGACTCCGCGACCTGGGCCAGCGGCCAGAAAAATATACAATACTTTCCAATAGCTTAGAAGAAATTGAGGCGTTCGTGCGCCAGGCCCTCGCCATGCGTGGGGCAGCGTAAGGTCATCTCATCTCGCCAGTACACCTCGCCTCGATCCCGGCATAGAATAGCCCTCAAGATGCCGGCGAGGGCAGGGAGTGCTCATTTTTAAAGCCTTGATTTGAAAGGAAAATGGGAAATGGCGGGCCTGCATTTGCTTGAGCCGAAGGCTCGGGACGGGCAAGAGCTGGATATCGAGACGACGGTTCTGCCGAACGGGCTCAGGGTGGTGAGCGACCGCATGGACGCAGTCGAGACGGTGTCGCTCGGCGTCTGGGTGGCAGCAGGCACGCGCCACGAGGTGGCGGAGCAGAACGGCATTTCGCATCTCCTCGAGCATATGGCCTTCAAGGGCACCGAGCGGCGCTCGGCGCGCGCGATTGCCGAGGAGATCGAAGCGGTCGGCGGCCATCTCAACGCCTACACGGCGCGCGAGGTCACCGCCTATTATGCAAAGGTGCTCAAGGAGGACATCCGGCTCGCGATCGACATCATCGCCGACATCCTGCAGCACTCGGTCATGGACGAGGAGGAGCTGGCGCGCGAGCGCGCCGTCATCCTGCAGGAGATCGGTCAGGCCTACGATACGCCCGACGACATCATCTACGATTATTTCCAGGAGACGGCGTTCCCCGATCAGCCGCTCGGCCGGCCGGTGCTCGGCAGCGCGCGCGTCGTGGAGAGCGTTCCGCGCGCGGCGATTCTCGACTATATGCGGCATCATTACGGGGCTCAGCGCATGGTGCTCTCCGCCTCGGGCAAGGTAGACCATGCGCGGCTCGTCGAGCTCGCCTCCGAGGCCTTTCGCGAGCTTCCTTCTGCCGCCGCAGCGGCCCCCGAGCGCGCGCTATACGCAGGCGGGGATTTCCGCAGCGAGCGCGAGCTCGAGCAGGTTCATCTCGTCATCGGACTCGAGGGGCTCGCCCACGAGGACCCGGATTACCACGCGCTCCAGGTCTTCGCGACGCTGCTCGGCGGCGGCATGTCGTCGCGCCTCTTCCAGGAAGTGCGCGAGAAGCGCGGGCTCGTCTACACGATCCATGCTTTCGCCTCGAGCTTCACCGACTGCGGCATCTTCGGCATCTATGCCGGCACCGGCGAAGCGGAAGTGGCCGAAGTGGTCCCCGTCGTCTGCCAAGAGCTCGCGCGCGCGGGCTCGGAGGCGACGAGTGCTGAGATCAACCGCGCCTCGGCCCAGCTGAAAGCGGGCCTCCTCATGGGGCTCGAGAGCCCCGGTGCGCGCTCGGAGCAGATCGCACAGCAGATGCTGATCTTCGGACGGCCCATCCCGACCAGCGAGACGATCGGCAAGATCGAGGCGGTCGACAAGGCCGCCGTCGCGCGCGTGGCAAGGAGGGTCATGGCCTCGCGGCCGACGATCGCAGCACTCGGGCCGCTCGGGCGCCTCGAGCCCTATCACGCGGTCGCCGCAAGGCTGGTTTAGGCGGACCCCCGGGATGCGATTGCTGCGGCCCCTTTCCGCATCGCCACCGCCCCCGGCGCGGCTTGCCGGCCGGCGCGTCTATCTGCGCGCGCCCGAGGACCGCGATTGGCGCCCGTGGGCGGACTTGCGCGCCATCTCGCGCGATTTCCTGGTGCCCTGGGAGCCGACGTGGCCGGCGGATGCGCTTTCGCGCGAGAGCTTTCGTCGGCGCCTGCGCCGCTATGGCATCGACTGGCGCGAGGACGCGGGCTACAGCTTCTTCATCTTCCGCACCGGGGACACGGCACTCTTGGGCGGCGCCACGCTCGGCAACGTGCGCCGCGGCGTCGCCCAGTCGGCGACCCTCGGCTACTGGATCGGCGCGCCCTATGCCCGCCAAGGCTATATGACCGACGCGATCCAGGCGACCGTCACCTTCGCCTTCGAGACGCTGCAGCTCCACCGCCTCGAGGCGGCATGCCTGCCCTCCAATGAAGCGAGCCAGGGCGTCTTGCGCAAGCTCGGCTTCAGGCAGGAGGGCTATGCGCAGCGCTACCTGCGCATCAACGGCGAATGGTGCGACCATTTGCTCTTCGCGCTGCTCGCGGAAGAGGCGGGCT
>DATNIJ010000092.1:0-6171 GCA_035604475.1 Alphaproteobacteria bacterium | reverse complement strand
AAGTGAAGATGGTAGTCGCACCATTGCCCGGTGATGTCGACGACCATCTCGTCCGTGCTGCAGCGGTCGAATGGCCAGTCGTGCGCGCTGACGATCTCCTCCACAAGATCGAGCGGGTTCGGTAGGGCGCTTTCGGCTTCGGCGATACGAGTAGACATCTAGGCCCCTCCTTGCCAACAGGCATCCGACGGCCGCGCAGGCTCCCACGGCGGACTGGCTCCCCACTGGGACTAGGATTTGTAGAGGTCGCGACGTCGGCCCACCATGGACGGTAGCCTGACAAATTTACGCCCGAACTTCAAGAAGGGTCTTACAAGATTTTGTTATCTTTTTATTTATTGCCCCAACCCCTTGTAAGCAACAACAGGTTGTGGCTTTTGCCGTAAACCGGGCCGTTTATCGCAAGGGCTTGTGGCTGCCCTCTTGTTTTGCCCTCGCTGGTGCGGCTTCCTCGAGCGCCTGCTCAAGCCGGGCCAAGCGGGCCTCGAGCGTCTCTTGGGCTGCGCGCGCATTGGCGGCGACCGCCTTGACCGCCTCGAATTCCTCCCGCCGCACCAGCTCCATCTCGGCGAGGAGGCGCTCGAGGCGTCGGCGCACCAGCGCGTCGATCTCCTCCTTGAGGCCGGCGAGCGAGCCGAGCGCCCCGCTCGTGAGCCGTGCCAGATCGTCGAGAAGGCGATTGTCTACCTGCATGGTGGGGCTCCCCCGACCGCGTTTGCGCTTGCCAAGGGCAGTATGGGACGCCCGCATCCCTCTCGCAACCGCGGCAAACTTGCGAGGCTTAGGCAGCGCCCCTATAAGGGGCGAGGCCAAGGACGGGCGTGAAAGGGCGACCCCGGGCGATGCAGAACGGCACGATCCTCGTCACCGGCGGCGCCGGCTTCATCGGCTCGAACCTCGTCGCGGCACTCGAAGCGCGCGGTAGCGCGGTTGCGGTGTGCGACCGGCTGGGCAGCGGCGAGAAGTGGCGCAACCTCGCCAAGCGCGAGCTCGCCGCCTTCGTGGAGCCCGAGGGGCTCGCCCATTTCCTCGAGCGCCATCGCGGCGCGCTCGCCGCCATCTTCCACCTCGGCGCCGTGTCGGCGACCACCGAGCGCGATGCCGATCTCATCGTGCGCACCAATTTCACGCTCTCGCAGCTCTTGTGGGACTGGTGTGCGGAGCACGGCGCGCGCTTTTTCTACGCCTCTTCCGCGGCCGCTTACGGCGACGGCAGCGCGGGCTTCGACGACGACGCCGGGCACGCGGCCCTCGCGCGCCTCCGCCCCATGAATCCCTACGGCTGGAGCAAGCTCCTCTTCGATCGGCGCATTGCGCGCATCCTGAGCGAGGGCAAGGGGCGGCCGCCGCAGTGGGTGGGCCTGCGCTTCTTCAACGTCTATGGCCCCAACGAGTACCACAAGGGTGCGATGCGCAGCGTGGCCAAGCAGGTCCACGAGCGCCTCGCTGTGGGCGAGCCCGCCATCCTCTTCCGCTCGCACGATCCCGACTATCCCGACGGCGGCCAGCTCAGGGACTTCATCTGGGTCGGCGACTGTGTGGATGCCATGTTGTGGTTTTACGCGCATGAGGAGGCGAGCGGCCTCTTCAATCTGGGCACGGGAAAGGCCCGCAGCTTCGCCGATCTCGCGCGTGCCGTCGCCTTAGCACTCGGGAAAGAGGCCGACGTCCGTTACGTCGACACGCCTGCCGAGATCCGCGCGCGCTACCAATACTTCACCCAAGCCCAGACGGCGCGACTGAGAGGTGCCGGCTACGCCCGGCCCTTCACCGAGCTCGAAGACGGCATCGCGCACTACGTGAGGGATTACCTCAGCACCCCCGATCCCTACCTCTGACGGGCTTTCCGGGACCTCAGGACGCGAGCGATAACAGATGGCCCTTCATTTCCCCGACATCGACCCCGTGGCGGTGAGGCTCGGCCCGCTCGCCATCCGCTGGTACGCGCTCGCCTATATCGTCGGCATCCTGATCGGCTGGCGCCATGTGCGCAAGATCGCGGCGGCCCCGCCCAAGGCGATGAGTGCCGAGCAAACCGACGATCTCGTCGTCTGGTGCACGCTCGGCGTCGTGCTCGGCGGCCGCCTCGGCTACGTGCTCTTCTACCAGCCGGATGTCTATCTTGCCGATCCCTTCCAGATTTTGGCACTTTGGCACGGCGGCATGTCGTTTCACGGCGGGCTCTTGGGCGTTATCGCAGCGCTCGTGCTTTTCACGCGCCGGCAGAAGCTCTCGTTTCTGATGGTCGGCGACGCGGTCGTCTGCGCGGTGCCGATCGGACTCTTCTTCGGCCGGCTTGCCAATTTCGCGAACGGCGAGCTCTTCGGCCGGCCGAGCGCGCTGCCGTGGGCGATGATCTTTCCGCGCGGCGGACCCGAGCCGCGCCATCCGAGCCAGCTCTACGAGGCCTTGCTCGAGGGGGCCGTGCTCTTCCTCGTTCTCTTCTTCCTCCGCCGCATGGGCTGTCGCGAGCGGCCCGGGGTCCTCTCCGGGGTCTTCCTCATCGGCTACGGCATCGCGCGCATCATCGGCGAGCTCTTTCGCCAGCCGGACCCCTTCCGCGGCTTCATCACCCTTGGCGGCTTGCTCCCCTTCGCTGTCACCGAAGGCCAAATCCTCTCGCTCCCCCTCATCCTCTTCGGGGCCTGGCTCGTCGCGCGCGCCAAGCCGCTTCCCGCCCGGCCCGAGCCGTGAGCGACGCGAGCGGCCATCTCAAGCGGCTCATCGCACTCAAGGGCCCCCTCAGCCTCCCGGAATTCATGACCGCGGCGCTGTGGCATCCGCAAGACGGCTACTACGCGCAAAGCGAGGTGCTCGGTGCCAAGGGCGACTACGTCACCAGCCCCGAGATCAGCCAGATGTTCGGCGAGCTCCTCGGGCTCTGGAGTGTCGCCGTCTGGGACGCGATGGGCCGGCCGGCCCTACTCCGCCTCATCGAGCTCGGCCCCGGACGGGGTCTCTTGATGGCGGATGCGCTGCGCGCGGCACGTACCCAGCCGGGCTTCCTTGCGGCGGCCCATATCCATCTCGTCGAGGCGAGCCAGCACCTTGCAGCTGTGCAGCGCGCCCGCCTGGAGGGGACGAGGGCGAGCTGGCACCCCGATCTCGCCGCAGTGCCGGAGGGGCCGACCATCCTCCTTGCCAACGAGTTCCTCGACGCGCTCCCCATCCTTCAGCTCGAGCGCACCGCGGCGGGCTGGCGCGAGCGGCTCGTCGACTACGACAGCGCCGCCGGACGGTTCCGCTTCACGCGCTCACGCCATCCAACGGCCGCGGAAGCGTTGCTCTCGCCGGCGGAGCGCACGGCTCCTGTGGGCAGCATCGCCGAGCTGTCGCCGGCCGCGATCAGCCTGGTCAGCACCATCGCCCAGCGTCTCGTCGAGCATGGCGGCATGGCACTCTTCATCGACTACGGCCGCGAGACGGCCGGCTTGGGCTCGACACTCCAGGCACTCAGCCGGCACGCGCGGCACGATGCGCTCACCGCACCGGGCACGGCCGACTTGACCGCGCATGTCGATTTCGCAGCACTAGAGCGCGCCGCGCGCGAGGCGGGTGCCGCTTGTCATGGCCCGATCGCGCAGGGCGAGTTTCTGCTCGCACTCGGCATCCGCGAGCGCGCCGAGCGCCTCGCGGCCGCGGCCTCGCGCGAGCAGGCGGAGGACATCCACGGCGCGCTCAGGCGCTTGATCGAGCCCGGCGAAATGGGCACCCTGTTCAAGGCGCTCGTCCTTGCCCATCCGGCGCTGCCCGTCCCTCCCGGCTTCAGAGAGGTGCGATGACGCCCGCGGTCCCGCTCGAAAGCGCCAGGCTTGCAGCCCTCTGCGGCGTGCGGCACGGCTTCTTCACGCGCCAGGGCGGGGTCTCACGCGGCGTCTACGCCTCGCTCAACTGCGGCCTCGGCTCAAGCGACGATCCCGCGGCGGTGCGCGAGAACCGCGCGCGCGCCATGGCCGCCTTCGGCCTGCCGGGAACCGCGCTCGCGACCGCGTATCAAGTGCATTCCGCGCGCGTCGAGATGCTCGAGGCACCTTTCTCGCTCGATTCCCGGCCTCAGGTCGACGGCCTCGTCACGCGCCGGCGCGGCTTGGCACTCGGCGTGCTTGCCGCCGATTGCACGCCCGTGCTCCTCGCCGATGCGGAGGCAGGGGTCGCAGGTGCCGCGCACGCCGGTTGGCGCGGGGCGCTTGCCGGGATCCTCGAGGCGACCGTGGAGGCCATGGTTGCCTTGGGTGCAGAGCGCGAGCGCATCCATGGTGCGATCGGCCCCGCCATCGCCGGCACCTCCTACGAAGTCGGCCCCGAGTTTCCGCGACCGTTCCTCGTCGAGGATAGGGCGAACAGCGCCTTCTTCCGGCCGGCCGCGCGCCTCGGCCATTTCATGTTCGATCTGCCGGCCTATGTGGCGGAGCGCTTGGCCCGCCTCGGTCTCGCTTCCGTCGATCGGCTCGCGCACGACACTTATGCGGCACCCGAGCTCTTCTTCAGCTACCGGCGCAGCAGCCACGAGGGATGCAGCGACTACGGGCGGGGCCTTTCGACAATCGCGCTGGTCTGACGGCGGAACGGATGAAATAGCGCGGGTCTCGCGCCCACGCGCGGCGCTCTCACTTTGCGCTCTTGCTGTGCCGTGTCGACCAGCGCATTTTCACACCGAATGGAGACGCCTCGTCCCCAGCGTCATGGCCGCACTTGGCCCGTCCCAGCGCTCATCCTGCTCGCGCTCTTCGCCGCGACGGCGCTCGGCGGCTGCATCGACGAGCCGCGCCCCTTCCGGCCGGCGGCAAAGCCGCTGCCCTCCGAGCTCGCGGCACCCGAGCGGGAACGCTTCGTCATCGTCGTGACCCCGGTCGCGGGCGTTGCCGCCCCGCTCGGCCGCGAGCTTGCGGATGCCATGGCGACAGCGCTCGAGAAACGCAGCCTGCCGGTTGCCGTCGGCGAGAAAGGGCCGGCTCGCGTGCTCTATACCGTAAGCGCGCGCCTGGAGGCCCCTTCTCCCGCCTTTGCGGCGAAGGGCCCGGCGGCCGTGAGCTGGGAGGTGCGGGATGAGGGCGGCGAGCTCCTCTCGCGCTACGCGCAGCTCCTCCCGCTCGGCGCCGACCTGACCTCGCCCGCGACCAAGGCCAAGCTCATGGCCAATGTCGCGCGCGAGCCTGCCGACATGATGGTCAAAGGCATCGAGGGGGATGCGCCCCTGCCTCTCGATCCGCCCGCCGCAAGTGCCGCGGAGCGGGCCCGAAAATCCGCCTCCGGCCGCGGCCTTGCGGTCGAGTCGATCACGGGCTCGCCTGCGAGCGACGGCGACACGGCCCTGCGCCAGACCATCGAATACGCGCTCAAGGTCGCGGGCGTCGAGGTGGTGCAGCAGAAGGCAAGGGACAGCCTGCTGCTCGACGGCACGGTGGCGATCTCACGGGTCAGCGAGGGCACCCAGCACGTCAAGGTGACCTGGAGCGTCAAGCGCCCGGATGGCACGGTGGTCGGCGAGGTAAGCCAGGAGAACAACGTGCCGACGCGTCTTCTCGAGCGGGTGTGGGGCGAGATCGCCTCCTCGGTCTCGCAAAACGCCGCGCAAGGGATCGCCGCCCTCGTCGACGAGGCGGAGCGCACCAAAGCCAAGTGAGCGCCGCGGATCGCTCGTACCCGGAACGAGTACTCGCAATCATGGGTGCGTGATACGCCCCCCACCCATCGGCCGATCCTCAACGGGCGGCCGATCCCCCTCAAGGTGGGAGGGGATTTTGTTGCCATGCCATGCATATCCCCTCCCCCCTTGAGGGGGAGGGCAGGGAGGGGGGATGCTCGAATTTGCGAGAGTTGGCGCTACGCGCGAGACGGCATCACGAGACCTCAGCTGCGTCGAGCACGCGGGGATCGAAGGGGTAGGGCACGGGAGGCCCGTCGCGCCTGGGGAGCACCACGGTGGCACTACCGGGCGTGCCCTCCTCGCCTTTCTCGTTCCTGAGGCCGATCTCGAGCTCGACGACGCCGAAGCGGCCGCGCGCCTCCTTGGCCTTGACGCGGCCCCAAGCGGTGAGCGTCTCGCCGGGCAGGTTCATGCCGCGGAACTGGAAGCGGAGCTTCCAGGGCCAGCCGCCCTCGCCTGCCCAATCGGCCAGGAGCTGGATCATGACGTGCTGCTTCCACGATCCGTTCACCACCACGTCGGGC
>DATNIJ010000091.1:0-2953 GCA_035604475.1 Alphaproteobacteria bacterium | reverse complement strand
TGCGAAGGCGATCTTGCCGAGAGCGTCTACGAGATCGTGAGCGGCATGCTGAAGCTCTACAAGCTGCTCCCCGACGGCCGGCGGCAAGTCACCGGCTTTCTCTTGCGTGGACACCTCCTGGGCCTTGCCAGCAACGAGCGCTATCTCTATACGGCCGAGGCGGTCACCCCCGTCACCCTGTGCCGCTATCCCAAGGCCCGCTTCGAACGCCTCCTCGACGAGGTGCCCGGCTTCGCCCGGCGCCTGCTCGCGGTGACCTCCGACGAATTGCGCGCGGCGCAGGACCAGATGGTGCTGCTCGGACGCAAGTCCGCGGCGGAGAAGCTCGCGAGCTTTCTCCTCATGACTGCCGAAGACCAGGACGACGGGGAGGAGGAGAGCGACACGGTGAATATTCCGATGGGCCGGTCCGACATCGCCGATTACCTCGGACTCTCGACCGAGACCGTGAGCCGGACGCTCACCCAGCTCAAGTGCCGCGGCGTGATCGCGCTGCCCACCTCCGCGCACATCGAGATCCGTCAACGCGACAGGCTCGAGCAGCTCGCGGAAGGCAATCTTCCCGAGGAATTCTGAGCATCCAGGAGGCGGGCCGGAAAGGCCGCTCTCGCCATGGCAAAGCTTCCTCCATCGGGCGCACGCACCTACGCAGGACGGCGCGCCCTCGTCGTCGAGCATGACGGAGAGACGCGCTCGCGCTATCGCACGCTGCTCGAAGGCCTCGGCTTCCAGGTCAGAAGCGTGGAGCGCGGGGCGGCCGCCATCGAGGCGGCGCGTGAGGTGCTGCCGGATGTCGTGCTCATGGACGTGCAGCTCAGCGACGTCTCCGGCCTCGAGGCGGCGCGGTGGCTGAAGTCCGAGCCGGCCTTGCGTGCGATCCCGGTGATTGCCAGCAGCACGATGACCTTCCCCAAGGGCGACCGCGCCCTCGCCGAGAGCGGCGTCAATGTCCTCCTGCGCAAGCCGGTCCCCTCGCAGCATCTTTCGCGCGCCATCCACGACGTGCTGGATGGCGGCGAGCGCATGAGCGAGGGCGCAGCAGCTCGGCGACAGCCGAGCAAGGGCCAACGCGGCTAATTCCGCCCGAGCCCCGCTTCCCGCGGGACCGCCTGGAACGCTCCCTCCGCGGCGGTCCTGTCGCCCCCGATCATCCGGTTGACCTCCCTCACGAAGACGGGCCAATCTCGCAGCACCTTGCGCGGCCGCAGCGCCTCTTGCGCGCGCACGAAGAGGGGGAATCCCGAGCATGAGCCGAACCCGCATCGCAAGCGAGGTCGATTTCGACAAGGAAGGCAAGCAGCACGGCTTCCTTCGCCTGCCCCATTCGACCCACCGCTCGGCCTATGGCTGGATTCCGATCCCGATCAGCTGCATCAAGCGCGGCGAGGGGCCGACCGTGCTGCTGATCGCGGGCAACCACGGCGACGAATACGAGGGTCAGGTGGCGCTCATGAAGCTCAGCCGGCGGCTCGAGCCCGCGGACGTGAGCGGGCGCCTCATCATCCTATCGGCGGCCAACTTCCCGGCGGCGAGCGCCGGAGAGCGCACCTCGCCGATCGACGGCGGCAATCTCAACCGCAGCTTTCCCGGCAATCCCGACGGCTCGGTCACGCAGATGATCGCCCATTACATCGAGACGGTGCTGCTGCCCAAGGCCGACCTCGCGATCGACGTGCATTCGGGCGGCAGCTCGCTCATGTATATCCCGAGTGCGCTCATACGGCGCACCGACGATGCGGAGAAATTGGCGAAGCTCAAGCAGCTCCTCGCGCTCTTCGGCGCGCCTATCAGCTTCGTCTTTGCCATGCCGCAAGGCGAGGATCGCACGCTCTCGGCTGCGGCCAACCGCGCGGGCGTGGCCTATCTCGGCACCGAGATCGGCGGCGGCGGCACCGTCGAGCCGCATGCGCTCAGGATCGCCGAGACGGGATTGGCACGCGTGCTCATGGCGGCCGGCGTGCTCGCCCGCGCGCTCACGGACGAGCCGGCGCCCGAGACGCGCTTCATGCAGGTCGGCGGTGCTGACTACTTCGTCTATGCGCCGGAGAGCGGTCTCTTCGAGCCCGTCGTCGAGCTCGGCGCCGAGGTCAAGGCGGACGACGTCGCCGGCGCCATCCATTTCCCCGCGACTCCTTGGCGCGAGCCGGCGCTCGCCAGCTTCGCGCGCGCCGGACTCGTGATCTGCAGGCGCGTTCCCGGCCGCAGCGAGCGCGGCGACTGCCTTTTCCATCTCGCGACCGATATGGCTGCCGGCCGAGCGTCAAACCGAGCGGAGGGATAAGTCATGCAGCTTGGACTTGCGGGCAAGGTGGCGCTCGTCACCGGCTCGAGCCGCGGCATCGGCCGCGGCATCGCCTTGGCCCTTGCCGAGGAAGGGGCGCGGGTGATGCTCACCGGGCGCGACCGGGGAGCCCTCGATGAGGTCGCGGGCGAGGTGAGGAAGCGCGGCCGCGAGGCGCACGTCCACGCCGGCGATTTGCGCGAGGCGGGCGAGGCCGAGCGGCTCGTCGCCGCGGTACGCGAGCGCTACGGGAGGCTCGATATTCTCGTCAATAACGCGGGTGCCACCAAGCGCGGCGATTTCTTCGCGCTCTCCGAGGAGGATTGGCAGGACGGCTTCGCGCTCAAGTTCTTTGCCCATGTCCGCCTGGCGCGCGCGGCCTGGCCGCTGCTCAAGGAGAGCAAGGGCTCGCTCCTTGCCATCGTCGGCGTCGGCGGGCGCACGCCGAGTGCGGATTTCACCATCGGGAGCACGGTCAATGCCAGCTGCCTCGCCTTCACCAAGGCGCTCGCCGACATCGGCAAGGGCTGTGGCGTGCAGGTGAACGCGATCAATCCGGGTGCGGTCGAGACCGCGCGCCTCAAGCGCAACCTCGCCGAGCTCATGGCCAAGACCGGTCTCGACGAGGCCGCGGCCAGGGAGCGCTTCCGTCTCGAGCACGGCAGCATCCGC
>DATNIJ010000090.1:0-7309 GCA_035604475.1 Alphaproteobacteria bacterium | reverse complement strand
GGCGAGCACTACTAGAGCAAATCCCGAATGCATGGAATCACCCCCCTCACCCTTTGACGCCAGCCGAACATGCCACTGGCATGTTCGGGCCAAGCGTCCAGTGGACGCTTGGCAGGCGTCAAACGGCTAAGCTCGGCTTTGCCTCGCTAAGCCTACGCAACCCTCTCCCCCGCGTCGGGGGAGAGGGTAGGGTGAGGGGGATGCTTCCATCACATCGGGAATGGCTCTAGCGCCGCCCGGCGCGCTTTCGCCGTGCGACCGCGTCCGCCGTGACGCAGAGCATCTCGAACATCAGGTTGGCCGCGTTGAGTGCGGTGTGCCCCGAGGGATCGAGGGGTGGCGAGACCTCGCAAACGTCGCCGCCGATGATGTCGAGCCCGACGAGGCTCCTCAGCATGACCTGGCTGTCGCGCATGCTGAGCCCGCCCGGCTCCGGCACGCCGGTCCCGATCGCGTAGACCGGATCGAGGCCGTCGATGTCGAAGGTGATGTAGGTGGCGCCATCGCCCACGGTCTTGCGGATCTGCTCGATGACCTTGGCGCGCCCCATCGCCTCGTAATCGTCCATGGTGACGATGCACATGCCCGTGTCCTGGCCGTAGCGGAGGTCGTCGTCGCCGTAGCGCGTGCCGCGCAGGCCGATCTGGATCATGCGCTTGGGATCGATCAGCCCCTCCTCGACCGCGCGGCGGAAGGGCGTGCCGTGGTTGACCTTGTTGCCGAGGAGCTCGTCGAGCGTGTCGCCATGGGCGTCGAAGTGAATGACGCCGACCGGGCCGTCCTTCACGATGCCCTTGAGGATCGGGTAGGTGACGGTATGGTCGCCGCCCGCCGAGATGGGGGCGACACCCGAGGCGTGGATGCGCTCGAAGAACGCGGTGATCGACGCGATGCTGCCCATGAGATCGAGCGGGTTCACCGGCGCATCTCCCACGTCGCCCACGTTGCAGAGCCGGAAAGGTGCCAGGCCGTTCGTCGGGTTCACCTGGCGGATGAGCCGCGACATCTCGCGGATTTGCGCAGGCCCCTGGCGCGAGCCGGCACGGAAGGTGGTGCCGAGATCGAAGGGAACGCCCACGAGGGCGATGTCGAGGGCGCTCGAAATCTCGACCGCCGGCGTACGCATGAAAGTGGCGATCGCAGAAAAGCGCGGGACGCAGGCGGAATCGAGGGGCTTCAAATGGGGGGCGTCGTTCATGGGGCCTCCGTGCGTGAGCGGGAGCCTTGGCTGCAGGGAGGCGTCGGTCGAGGCACCTCGCCGGCTGCAAAGGCCGCCGCGGCTCCGCTGAGGAGTCCTACACCCGCGTGCCGCCGGCCGCTAGGCTGTAGGCACCGAGAAGGCCCCCTCCTTACCCCTTGTCTCGCGGCTCAAAAATTTTTTCGTCGGACCCCTTGAACGATTTGCCGCTTTGCCTAAATTTGAGCCGATTGGCACTCCTGTTTAGAGAGTGCTATCAGGGAGAAACCTTATATTTTCCAGAAAGTTGGAGGTAGGACATGAAGTTCAAGCCACTCCATGACCGCGTGGCGGTCCGGCGGCTCGAGCAGGAGGAGAGATCGGCAGGCGGCATCATCATCCCCGACACGGCAAAGGAGAAGCCGATGGAGGGCGAGGTGGTCGCCGTGGGCCCCGGTGCGCGCAACGAGAAGGGCGAGCTCGTACCCCTCGACGTGAAGGCCGGCGACCGCATCCTGTTCGGCAAATGGTCCGGCACGGAGATCAAAATGGACGGCGAGGAGCTCCTCATCATGAAGGAGTCCGACGTCATGGGCATCATCGAGAGCACGAAGTCGGCCAAGCGGGCCGCCTAAGAAGGAGAGGTACGGAATCATGGCAGCCAAGGACGTTAAATTCGGCGGCGACGCCCGCGCGCGTCTGTTGCGCGGCGTCGACATCCTCGCCAACGCAGTGAAAGTGACGCTCGGTCCCAAGGGCCGCAACGTCGTGCTCGACAAGTCGTTCGGCGCGCCGCGCATCTCCAAGGACGGCGTCACCGTCGCCAAGGAGATCGAGCTCCCGGACAAGTTCGAGAACATGGGTGCTCAGATGCTGCGCGAGGTGGCGAGCAAGACCTCGGACGTGGCGGGCGACGGCACCACGACGGCGACCGTGCTCGCCCAGGCGATCGTCAAGGAAGGTGCCAAGGCGGTGACCGCCGGGATGAACCCGATGGATCTGAAGCGCGGCATCGATCTCGCGGTCGAGAAAGTCACCGACGACCTCAAGAGGCGCTCGAAGAAGGTCTCGACCAACGAGGAGATCGCGCAGGTCGGCACCATCTCGGCGAACGGCGAGCGCGAGATCGGCAACATGATCGCCGAGGCGATGAAGAAGGTCGGCAACGACGGCGTGATCACGGTCGAGGAGGCGAAGTCGCTTTCGACCGAGCTCGAGGTGGTCGAGGGCATGCAGTTCGACCGCGGCTACGTCTCGCCCTACTTCGTCACCGACGTCGACAAGATGCGCACCGAGCTCGAGGATCCCTACATCCTGATCCACGAGAAGAAGCTCTCCGGCCTGCAGCCGATCTTGCCGCTGCTCGAGTCGGTGGTGCAGACGGGCAAGCCGCTCCTCCTCATCGCCGAGGACATCGAGGGCGAGGCGCTCGCCACGCTCGTCGTCAACAAGCTGCGCGGCGGCCTCAAGGTCGCGGCCGTCAAGGCACCCGGCTTCGGCGATCGCCGCAAGGCCATGCTCGAGGACATCGCCGTCCTGACCAAGGGCGAGGTCATCAGCGAGGAGCTCGGCATCAAGCTCGAGAACGTCAAGCTCGACATGCTGGGCCGCGCCAAGAAGGTGGTGATCACCAAGGAGGAGACCACCATCGTCGACGGTGCGGGCAAGAAGTCGGATATCCAGGCCCGTTGCGGCCAGATCCGCCAGCAGATCGAGGAGACCACCTCGGACTACGACCGCGAGAAGCTGCAGGAGCGGCTCGCCAAGCTCGCGGGCGGCGTCGCCGTCATCCGCGTGGGCGGGGCGACCGAGGTCGAGGTGAAGGAGCGCAAGGACCGCGTGGATGACGCCATGCACGCGACCCGCGCCGCAGTCGAGGAGGGCGTGTTGCCCGGCGGCGGCGTGGCGCTTCTCTATGCCGGCAAGGCGCTCGACGGCGTCAAGGGCGAGAATACCGACCAGCAGCACGGCATCGAGATCGTGAAGAAGGCGCTCCAGTCCCCGGTGCGTCTGATCGCCGAGAACGCCGGCGTGGACGGCTCGGTCGTGGTCGGCAAGCTCCTCGACCAGAAGAGCGCCAATCACGGCTTCGACGCCCAGAACCTCGAGTACGTCGACATGATCAAGGCGGGCATCATCGACCCGACCAAGGTCGTGCGCTCGGCACTCCAGGACGCGGCCTCGATCGCGGGCCTCCTCGTCACCACCGAGGCCATGGTCGCCGAGAAGCCCGAGAAGAAGCCGGCCTCGCCGATGCCCGGTGGTGGGGGCATGGGCGACATGGACTACTAAGCCAAGCCGATCGGGCGGTTACGACTGCCGGGGCCGCTCGCGAGAGCGGCCCCGCTCTTTTTTGTACCGGGCATGCGCGCCGACTGAAGAAGGCAAGAAATCCCTCTCCCGCAAGCGGGAGAGGGAAGGGGCCCATCCCGAAGGGATGGGAAGGGTGAGGGAATGCCAGATGTTGGCGTTGTCCCTCACCCTCCCATTGCTCCGCAATGGGTCCCTCCCTCTCCCGCAAGCGGGAGAGGGGTTTAAGCAGATTGCAGCGGCCGGTCGAGGCCTCGCTGCCTATACCGCCTGTCTTGCCTTGAGCGCGTTCGTGGGATTGAGGTGGCCGGGGAGGCGGAAGGCGACCACGAGGGCGATAAGCGCCAAGAGGGTCGCGATCAGATAGACGTCGTGCAGCGAGGCCGCCATGACGTGGGCGACGCGGTCGACCACCGCCGGATCGATGCCCGCGCGGAGGGCCGGCTCGAGCATGCGGTTGACGATGTCGGTATCGACCCCCGCGTGACGCACGACTCCAAAGTTGAGCATGGCGCCGAAAAGGGCCGCCCCCATCGCCTGCCCGACCATGCGCATAAAGATGTTCGAGGAGGTGGCGGCGCCGCGCTGGCGCCATTCCACGCTCGTCTGCACCGCGACCACATAGGTCGAATTGGTGAAGCCCATGCCGAGGCCGATGACGAACGAGCCTGCGGTCGCGAAGAGCGGCCCGAGCTCGGGAGTCAGCAGGGCCAGCAGCACGCTGCCGAGCACGAGGATCAGCGAGCCCACGACCGCGGTGAGGCGGAACGAGGTCGCCACCATGAGACGGCCGCTCAAGGTACTGGCGATGGGCCAGCTGATCGACATGGCGGCGATCGCCAGGCCGGCCGCCGCCGCCGAGCGGCCCATGACCCCCTGCACGTAAGTCGGCACGAAGGTGGCGGCCCCGATCATCACCGCTCCGGTGATAAGCTGGCCGAGGTTGCCGGTCGCGATCACCCGGATGCGCCAGAGCGAGAGCGGCATGATCGGCTCGAGCACGCGCTGCTCGATACGGAAGAAGAGGGCGAGAAGGGTGCTAGCGGAAAGCACAAGGGCGGCGACGACGCCGTACGGCAGGATGGCGCCCTGAATCAAGGCCAGCATCAGCGCCGTGGTGCCCGCGATCAGAAGGAGGGCGCCCAAATAGTCGATCTGGTGGGTCTTGTGCAGTTCTCCCTCGTCGAGGAAGAGGGCGAGAAGGGCGACGGTCACGGCGCCGACCGGCAGATTGATCCAGAAGACGAAAGACCAGCCGATATGCTCGACGAAGACGGCGCCGAGTGCCGGTCCGATCACCGCCGAGATGCCCCAAGCACTCGACAGGTAGCCCTGCACGCGGGCGCGCTCCTCGGGGGTGTAGATGTCGGCGACGATCGTGGTGGCGATCGGCTGGATGGCCCCGGCGCCGAGGCCCTGAAGCGCACGGAAGAAGATGAGCCAGAGCATGCTCGGGGAGAACCCGGCGAGCAGCGAGCCCAAGAGGAAAAGGGCCGTGCCTGCGTAAAGGGAAGGCTTGCGGCCGAAGATGTCGGCGAGCTTGCCGTAGATCGGCGCCGAGACCGCCTGGGTCAGAAGGTAGATGGCGAAGACCCAGCTGAAGAGCTGGAAGCCGCCCAAGTCCGCGATGATGGTCGGCATGGCGGTGGCCACGATGGTGGCCTCGACCGCGGCCATGAACATGGCGAGCATGACGGCGAGGAGAACCAAGGGGCGGCGGGTATGGGGACGGCTCGCGGGGCTTTCGCTCAAGGCTCTGACCGGGAGGGCGGGCGATGGCACTGGCCTAGCCTTTACGGCAGGGCGGGCCCCGCCGCAAGCGGCGGGTCGCCCGATGGTGCCGAGAAGGCACCGGCAAGGGAACAGTCGGCCGCCGCGTAATACTTGCGGCGATGAAGTGGAAATCGAGCCTTGAAATCGGCGTAATAGTGTATTCTAAAGAGCAGATGCTGTGTTGGGGGCGGGCAATCCTGAGAGCATGCCGGCGTGATCTGGGTGTGTGGAGAGATGGCATTCCGTTTCGACATGGCTGCGATGCAGTGACCAACCTCGCGACCGGGGCCCTCGTCGAGGCGTCCGTATGGACCCAACGAGGCAATTGACGCACGAGACGATCGTGCCGGCGGGCACCCCGAGGACGCGATGATGCCGAGCAGTTGAGCCCATGCCGAACCGCCGTGCGCTTCTCCGCGGGATGATCCGGCTCCGCCGGGCCATCGAGAACGACCAGCTCCTCCTGGTGCTGCTCGCGCTCGTCATAGGCGCACTCGGCGCCTTCGGAGTCATCGGCTTCCGCGGCCTCATCAGCCTGGTCCAGCTTATCGCCCTCGGCTTCGACTCGCCCCATGTGCTGGATTTTGCCCGCACCTTGCCGTGGTGGCGCATTCTGTTAGCACCTACGCTCGGCGGCCTCTTGATCGGACTCTACGTCCGCTACGTGGTGCCGGGCCGCCGGCCGCAGGGCGTGCCCGATGTGATGGAGGCGGCAGCACTTCGCGGCGGCCGGCTCTCCTTGCGGGCGACGCTCGCGGGTGCGGTTGCCAATGCGGCCTCGATCGGGGTCGGCGGATCGGTCGGCCGCGAGGGTGCGGTGATCCATCTCGGCGCCACCATGGCCTCCTGGCTCGGCCAGCGCATGCGGCTGCCGCCTGCGATGCTGCGCACGGCCCTCGGCTGCGGGGTCGCCTCTGCCGTGGCGACCTCCTTCAACGCACCCATCGCCGGCGTCTTCTTCGCGCTCGAGGTCGTGATCGGCAATTACGCCATCAGCACCTTTGCCCCGCTCGTCGTCGCTTCGGTGATCGGCACCGTGATCAGCCGGCTCTACTACGGCGACTTCCCCTCCTTCATCCTGCCCCAGTACCAGATCGTCAGCCCTTGGGAGTTCTTCGCCTTTGCCTTGCTCGGCATCGTCTGCGCGGTCGTCTCGCTGAGCTTCATGGCCTCGGCCCAGCTGGTCGAGCGCGTGGTCGAGCGTCTCGCCATCCCCCGCTGGCTGCGTCCGACCTGCGGAGGCCTGTTGCTCGGCATCATCGCCATCGCCTTCCCGCACGTCTTGGGGGTGGGATACGATTCGATCGACCAGGCGCTCTTCGGCACGCTGCCGCTCTGGCTCATGATCGGCCTGGTGGTGGCCAAGACCGCCGCGACCTCGATTTGCATCGGCACCGGCTTCGGCGGCGGAGACTTCAGCGCCTCGCTCTTCCTCGGCGCCATGACAGGCGGCGCCTTCGGTCTCGCGGCATCCCAGGTCATGCCCGATTTCGCCTCGAGCCACGGCGCCTATTCGCTCGTCGGCATGGGGGCGGTGGCCGGTCCGGTGCTGGGGGCGCCCATCACCACCATTCTGATCATATTCGAGATGACCGGCGACTACGCCATGACGCTCGCCGTGATGATCGCGGTGGTGATCTCCTCCTTGATCGTGAGCGAGACCTTCGGACGCTCCATGTACATGGTGAAGCTCGAGCATCGCGGCATCAACCTGAGGGGTGGACGCGAGATCAGCATCTTCAGCTCCATCCCGATTGCCGATCTCATGCGCCGGGCCTACGCCTCGCTGCCGCCCGAGGCGCCGATGAGTGCGGTGATCGAGGCCCTGCGCACCGCGCCCTACGGCCTCGTCTTCGTGGTCGACGAGGAGGGCCGGCTCAAGGGCGTCATCAGCGTCGCCGATCTCGCCCCCATGGCCGACAGCGTGATACCCGGCGGTGTGCCGGTGATCGCAGCCGACATCGCCGATCCGCATCCGGTCTTCCTCGAGGCCGGCGACGATCCGCGCCGCGCCATCCGTCTCATGGAGGCGCGCATGGGCAGCCACCT
>DATNIJ010000089.1:0-15383 GCA_035604475.1 Alphaproteobacteria bacterium | reverse complement strand
GTGTTCGAGGTCGAGCCGGCCAAGAGCTCGGTCCTCTTCGGCCAGGAGAACTTCGTGGCGACGCCGCACCTCGGTGCCGCCACCGAGGAGGCGCAGGAGAACGTGGCGATCCAGGTGGCCGAGCAGATCTCCGACTTCCTCCTCAAGGGGGCCATCGTCAACTCGGTCAATACGCCCTCGATCAGCCGCGAGGAGGCGCCGGTCCTGGCCCCTTACCTGCAGCTTGCCGAGCAGCTCGGCAGCTTCTTGGGCCAACTCGCCGACCGCGCGCCCAAGGTCGTGAGCGTGGAGTACGCCGGGCACGCCAGCGAGCTCGACACGCGTCCGCTCACCGCCGTCATCCTGCAAGGCCTCTTCAAGCGCTCGCTCGAGGCGGTCAACATGGTGAACGCGCCCCACATCGCGCGCGAGCGCGGCATCCAGATCCGCGAGGACAAGAGCCGGGACACGCCCGATTACCACACGCTCATCCGCTTGACGCTTGAGAGCGAGGACCGCAAGCGCACGCTCGCGGGCACGCTCTTCGGCGGCTCCCGCCCGCGCATCGTGCAAATCCAGGAGGTGCCGATCGAGGCCGAGCTCGGCCGCCACATGCTCTACGTCCGCAACCACGACAAGCCCGGCTTCGTCGGCCAGCTCGGCAAGATCCTCGGCGACGCCGGGGTCAATATCGCGACGTTCCACCTCGGGCGCACGGCACCCGGCGGCAACGCGATCGCGCTCGTGCAGGTCGACGAGGCGCTCTCGGACGAGCTCATCGACAGGATCCAGGCCCTCCCCAACACGATCAAGGCGCGCGCGCTCAGCTTCTGAGCTAGTGTCCCGATTCGAAGGTTCGTCTCACCCGGAGATGACCGTCATTGCGAGCGCAGCGAAGCAATCCAGTGTCCGGCGTGATTCCTTCCTGGATTGCTTCGGCGCCCTTCGGGCGCCTCGCAATGACAAGTGTTTCCCTGATGTAGCGAATTTCAGAACCAGTACACTAGGCAGATTTCAGTTTGCGCTTTGAGAGCAATGCCGCTAGTGCTGTGACTCGGGATGGCAAAGGCGAAGGACGAGCGGCACGGCATGAGCGAGGTGGGGGCAAAGGCGCTTCTGCCGGCGGGATTGCGTGACCTCCTGCCCCCCGAGGCGGCGCACGAGGCGCGCTTGCGCGAGAGCCTCATGGCGATGCTCGCGGCGCACGGCTACGAGCGCGTCAATCCTCCGCTTGTCGAGTTCGAGGACGGCCTGCTTTCGGGCCTGGGTGCCGCCACGGCCGCCGACACCTTCCGCCTCATGGACCCGGTGAGCCAGCGCATGATGGGCGTGCGCGCCGACATGACGCCGCAGGTGGCGCGCTTGGCCACGACGCGCCTTGCCGCCGCGGCGCGGCCTTTGCGGCTCTCCTATGCGGGCGAGGTCTTGCGCGTAAAGGGCAGCCAGCTGAGGCCCGAGCGGCAGTTCCTCCAGGTGGGCGCCGAGCTCATCGGCTCGGCCTCGGCCGAGGCGGATGCCGAGGCGGTGCTGCTCGCGGCGGAGGCGCTCGCACACGTGGGTGTGAGGCAGCTTTCGATCGACTTGAGCTCGCCGACGCTTGTCACGGCGCTCGCCGCCAGTCACGGCCGCAGCGCCGCCGAGACGGCGCGCTTGCGCGCGGCCCTCGATCGCAAGGACGCGGCCGAGGTGGCCCGCGTCGGCGGCTCGGCGGCCGAGCTCGCGAAGGCGCTGCTCGCGGCCGCGGGGAAAGCGGACCGCGCGCTCAAGGCCCTTGCGGCACTCGCCTTGCCGCCGGCAGCCGCCGCGGAGGCGGCGCGCCTCGCCGAGGTGGCCGCCCTCGTGCAAAGCGCAGAGCCGGAGCTGGCGCTCACCATCGATCCCGTGGAATACCGCGGCTTCGAGTATCAGACCGGCGTGAGCTTCACGCTTTTCGCGCGCGGGGTGCGCGGCGAGCTCGGGCGCGGCGGGCGCTATCTCGCGGGCAACGCTCCGGGCGAGCCCGCGACGGGCTTCACGCTCTTCCTCGATTCGGTGACCCGTGCCGTACCCGAGCCGGCGCCGGCGAAGAAGCTCTTCTTGCCCTACGGAACGGCGGCGGCACTCGGGCGCAAGCTGAGAGCGGAGGCGTGGAACACGCTCGCAGCCCTCGAGCCGGCCGCGGATGCGCGCGCCGAGGCGACGAGGCTTGGCTGCAGCCACCTCTGGCTCGGCGGCAAGATCGTGGCGGTGCGCTAGTGTCAGCTCTCGCAATTCCGTGCGTCACCCCCTCCCCACCCTCCCCCTTCAAGGGGGAGGGGGAAGCTGTTGTTGCCACTCACATATCCCCTCCCCCCTTGAGGGGGAGGGTAGGGTGGGGGGCTTATCAGGCGCCCACGATTCGGGGTATTGGCACGACAGGAGCGTGAAGCGATGGCGAACGTCGCCGTGGTCGGCGCCCAGTGGGGCGACGAGGGCAAGGGCAAGATCGTCGATTGGCTCTCCGAGCGCGCCGACGTGGTGGTGCGTTTTCAGGGCGGCCACAATGCCGGCCACACCCTCGTCGTCGACGGCGTCACCTACAAGCTGAGCCTGCTGCCCGCCGGCGTCGTGCGCGGCAAGCTTTCGGTGATCGGCAACGGCGTCGTCATCGATCCCTGGGCGCTCTTGGACGAGATCGACCGCTTGGCGGAATTCGGCATCAAGGTGACGCCGGAGATGCTCAAGGTCGCCGACAACGCCTCCCTCATCCTGCCGCTCCACCGCGACCTCGACGGCTGGCGCGAGGACAGCGACGACGAGGCCAAGATCGGCACCACGCGCCGCGGCATCGGGCCGGCCTACGAGGACAAGGTCGGCCGCCGCGCCGTCCGGCTCTGCGACCTGGCCGACCGCAAGACGCTCGCGGCCAAGCTCGAGACGCTGCTTCGCCATCACAATGCGCTCAGGCAGGGCCTCGGGCGGGAGACGGTCGATGGCGCAGCACTCGTGGAGGCCCTCCTCGCGGTGGCACCCCGCATCCTGCCCTTCGCGGATGCGGTCTGGCTGCGCCTCGACGATCTGCGGCGCGCGGGGAAGCGCATCCTCTTCGAGGGCGCCCAGGGCGTCATGCTCGACGTCGATCACGGCACCTACCCCTACGTCACCTCCTCCAACACGGTGGCGGGGCAGGCCGCCGCCGGCTCGGGCCTCGGCCCCGGTGCGGTGCACTACGTGCTCGGCATCACCAAGGCCTACACCACGCGCGTGGGCTCCGGGCCGTTTCCGACCGAGGACAAGGGCGAGGTGGGCGAGCTCCTCGGCAGGCGCGGCCGCGAGTTCGGCGTGGTCACGGGGAGGAAGCGCCGCTGCGGCTGGTTCGACGCGGTCATGGTGCGCCAGGCCGTGCGCGTCGCCGGCATCGACGGCATCGCGCTCACCAAGCTCGACGTGCTCGACGGGCTCGACGAGATCAAGGTCTCGGTCGGCTATCGCCTCGGTAACGAGCGCTTCGATCGCCTGCCGCCCCAGCCGGCACTCCAGGCGGCCCTCGAGCCCATCTACGAGACCTACGAGGGCTGGCGCGAGAGTACGGCGGGGGCGCGCTCCTGGGCGGAGCTGCCGGCGACCGCGATCAAATATATCCGCCGCATCGAGGAGCTCATCGAGGCGCCCGTGGCGCTCCTCTCGACCAGCCCCGAGCGCGCCGACACCATCCTCGTGCGCGATCCCTTCGAGGATTGAGGGGTTCGCCTCTGAGCTTGAGTCGAGATGATTTCGTCACCCCCGCGAAAGCGGGGGTCCATCTTTGAAGCCCGATCACGGGCGAACAGTGGATTCCCGCTTGCGCGGGAATGACGATTAGGAATGACGCATTCGTTTTTCGAGGCAGCCCCTCAGCCGTTGAGTTTCTGCTCGATGGCGAGGTTCTTCATCGTCTTCTGCAGCTTCTCGAAGGCGCGCACCTCGATCTGGCGCACGCGCTCGCGCGAGATGCCGTAGGCCTTGCTCAGGTCCTCGAGCGTGGTCGGCTCGTCCTGGAGGCGGCGCTCGACGAGAATGCGCCGCTCGCGCGGGTTCAAGGCCTTGAGCGCGCTGTCGAGGAGGCAGCGGCGGTTCGTCATCTCCTCATCCTCGGCGAGGCGCGTCTCCTGGCTCTCGCCCTCGTCCTCGAGCCAGTCCTGCCACTCGCCGTCGCCTTCCCCGCGTACCGGCGCGTTGAGCGAATGATCGGGGCTGGCGAGGCGGCGGTTCATCTGCACCACGTCGCTCTCGGGCACGTCGAGCTCGGTCGCGATCTTCTTGACGTGCTCGGGCGAGAGGTCGCCCTCGTCGATCGCCTGCAGCTGGCCCTTGATGCGGCGCAGGTTGAAGAAGAGCTTCTTCTGCGCGGCCGTGGTGCCGATCTTCACGAGCGACCACGAATGCAGGATGTACTCCTGGATCGCCGCGCGAATCCACCACATGGCGTAGGTGGCGAGGCGGAAGCCGCGGTCGGGCTCGAAGCGCTTCACCGCCTGCATGAGCCCGACATTGCCCTCCGAGATGAGCTCGGCGAGCGGCAGCCCGTAGCCGCGATAGCCCATGGCGATCTTCGCCACGAGGCGCAGGTGGCTCGTCACCAGCTGGTGGGCCGCCTCGAGGTCGTTGTGCTCGCGCCAACGCTTGGCGAGCATGTACTCGTCGCCGGCTTCCAGCATCGGGAAGCGCCGGATCTCCTGCAGATAGCGGGAGAGGTTGCCCTCCGGATGCAAGGCATGAACGCTCGGTAACGTCGTCGTCGCTGCCATCCTGGCCCTTTCCGTCAAGCGCGGCCTCCGAGGAGGGGTGCCGGCCGCAGCCCTCCCCTTTGAGAGGCGATGATGTCTCCCAGGCTATAAACGCAGTTTAGCATGGTCCCGTGACGGTTGGCCGGAGTTCTTCCAGGGACTTTTTTAGGATGTTGATATCCTTGGGGATGTCCTTCTCGAAACGGAGCTTTTTCCGGCTCGCGGGGTGCTCGAAGGCGAGGAGATAGGCATCGAGCGCCTGGCGCCCGAGGGCCTCGAGTGCCGCCCGGGCTGCACTCGGCAGTGCCGCCTTGCGCGCCGCCGTGGCGCGGCCGTAGAGCGGATCGCCCATCACCGGGTGGCCGCGGGCCGCGAGATGCACGCGGATCTGGTGGGTGCGCCCGGTCGCGAGCCGGCACTCGAGCAGGCTCGCGAGCGAGCCGTAGGAGGCGAGCACGCGGTAGCGCGTGAGTGCGGGCTTGCCGCCGCGGCTGAGGAGCGCCATGCGCTTGCGATTCTGCGGGCTGCGGCCGATGTTGCCGCCGATCTCGCCGCGGCGCGGCGAGGGCACGCCCCAGACGAGGGCGCGATAGGCGCGCTCGAGCGTGTGCTCGGCGAACTGCCGCGCGAGCCCGGCGTGGGCCAGGTCCGTCTTCGCCACCACCATGAGGCCGCTCGTATCCTTGTCCAAACGATGCACGATGCCCGGGCGCTTGACCCCGCCGATGCCCGAGAGGCTTTCCCCGCAATGGGCGAGGAGCGCGTTGACGAGGGTTCGGTCTGGATTGCCGGCTCCCGGATGGACCACGAGGCCCGCGGGCTTGTCGATGACGAGCAGGTGCTGATCCTCGTAAATCACCGCGAGCGGGAAGGCTTGCGCCGCCGGGCGAGCCTCGGCACTCTCGGGGATGAGTATGGCGAAAGTTTGACCGGGCTTGACCTTGGCCGAGGGCTCGCTCACCTGCTTGTCCCCGATACGCACTTGGCCCGCCTGGATAAGCCGCTTCAAGCGGGAGCGCGACAGTTGCGGCAGCGCCTCAGCAAGGAAGGCGTCGAGCCGCGCACCGCCGTGCTCGGGCCCGGCCGTGACTTCGTATTTGACCTCGCTCTCTGACGCGGCTATGTCGGACATCAGGGTGGCATTCCGTGGCGAGACGGCACCCCATTACTGGGCATATATCATGCGTGCACTCAAGGCCTTGGTCATCGTCATGGGCGTCCTCATTTTGGCCGGCATGGCGGTGGTCGGCACCACCCTGGTCAAGCGTGCGCTGAACCCGCAGACGACGCGGCGCATGAGCGCGGCCGCGGAGCGCGGAGCCCCTTCCTCAGGCAGTGCTGCCGAGCGGCCCTATGGTCCGGTCGAGATCGCCCTTCCTCCCGGCGCGCGCATCCTGCGCACGAGTCCGGCGGGCCGCCGCCTCATCGTCGAGCTCGAGCTCGCGGGCGGGGGCGAGCGCCTCCTCGTCGTCGAGCTCGAGAGCGGTGCTCTCCTCGGCACCATCGACTTGAAGGCGCAGCCCTGACGTGATCGTCATTGCGCGCGGACTGCTCGACGAGATCCGCCGCCGCGCCGAAGCCGCCTATCCTGAGGAGTGCTGCGGCCTTCTCCTGGGTCATGAGCAAGGCAAGGACCGCATCGTCGTGAGCGCCGCCGTGGCGAGCGCCAACCTGGCGGCCGAGCCGCAACGGCACTTCGAGGTCGATCCCGCGCTCTATCTCCGCCTCAGCCGCTCGGCAGCAACGGAGCCCTCCGGCGCGCGGCTCGTCGGCCTCTACCACTCGCACCCCGAGGGCGGGGCCATGCCTTCGGCGTCGGACGCGGCGCAAGCCTGGCAGGAGGGCTGGATCTGGCTCATCGTACCGCTCGCCTCCGGCCATGCGGGGGTGCTGAGCGCCTTCCGGCTTGCGCGCATGGGCGGACCGTTCGAGGCCGTCGCCCTTGCGCCGTGCTGAATCCTATCTTGTCGCCTCGGCCGCGAGGGCTCGCGCCCTAGGGCGGCGGCGCGTCGGCAGCGCTTGCGTGCGGCCACGCCGGAAGCTCGATGGCGCGCGTTTGTAGGTGACGAGAAAGGCGGCATTGAAGCGGCGCAGGCTGCCGAACGCGGCGGCGAATGCGATCTTCGCGAGCGGCAGGTCCGTCTGGTCGATCATTCGTTTTGCGGCTTGCACGCGGCGGGTGGAGGCAAGCGCTTGCGGGCTGGCGCCGACATGACGGAGGAAAAGCCGCGCGAGATGCCGGCTGCCGATGCCGAGCTTTTCCGCGAGCGCTGCGACCGAGCCGCCGTCGAGAAATCCCGCCTCGATGAGCCGCATGCCGCGCAGGACCGTAGCCTCGGTGCCGCGCCAGGCCGGGCTTCCCGGTGCGGTCTCGGGCCGGCAGCGCAGGCAGGGGCGAAAGCCGGCCTGCTCCGCTTCCGCGGCCGTGCGGAAGAAGACGACGTTCTTTGCATGCGCGGGCCGCACCGGGCAGATGGGACGGCAATAGATGCGCGTCGTGCGCACTCCTGTGAAGAAGCGGCCATCGAACCTCGCGTCGCGGGCGAGCCGCGCGCGCTCGCAAGCGGTCCAGTCGAGGCGATCAGTGGGTTCTGCTTTCGTCGTCATGGGACGATCCTATCGCGACGCGCCCATTCGCGGCTAGCCGTTTTCGGACTCGGTCGCCCGCGGGCCGGGGACCGAGTCCGATCGCGGCCAGACGGGGAGGGTGCCGGCGCGCTCTTATAATAGAGGACCACGCAAGCGAACTTGTCAGAGGAACGAACATGCGCCACGCCGATCTCTTGAACCGCACGGTGCTCCACGCAAGCGCCTATCTGGACGGGCTCGATTCCCGGCCCGTCGGCGCCACGGCCGGGGCGGAGGAGCTGCGACGGCGCCTCGCGCGACCGCTTCCCGAGCAGCCGAGCGATGCGATCCAGGTCATCGACGATCTCGTGCGCGACGTGGAGGGCGGCATCGTCGGCTCCACCGGCGGGCGCTTCTTCGGCTGGGTGATCGGCGGCGCCTTGCCCGTGGCACTCGCGGCCGATTGGCTCACCGCTACCTGGGACCAGAACGCCGCCTCCTATGCCTGCAGCCCGGCCGAGGCGGTGGTCGAGGAGGTGTGCGGTGCCTGGCTCAAGGAGCTTCTCGGGCTCCCGGCCGCGGCATCCTTCGCCTTCGTGACCGGCTGCCAGATGGCGCATACGACGGCCCTCGCGGCGGCACGCCACAAGCTCCTCGCCGCGCGCGGCTTCGATGTGGAGCGGCGCGGCTTAGCACTTGCACCGGCACTGCGCGTGCTCGCGAGCGAGAGCCGCCACGAATCGATCCTGCGCTCGGTGCGCCTGCTCGGGATCGGCAGCGATGCCGTCGAGCTTTTGCCCTGCGAGGAGGCGGGTGGGGTGGCACTCGCAGCACTCGCCGCCGCCCTCGCGCGCGATCGCGAGCGGCCCACCGTCCTCTGCCTCCAAGCCGGCGACCTCAACACCGGCGCCTTCGATCCCTTCGCGCGCGCCTCGGCATTGGCTCACGCGGCCGGCGCCTGGGTGCACGTCGACGGCGCCTTCGGGCTCTGGGCCGCCGTGAGCGAGCGCTATCGCCATCTGCTTGCCGGCGTGGAGGAAGCGGATTCCTGGGCGACCGACGGCCACAAGTGGCTCAACCTTCCCTTCGACAACGGCTTCGTCTTCGTGGCCGACCCGGCCGCGCACAGCGCCGTGTTCGCGCAGCCGACCAGCTACGTGGTCCCTGTCGCGGGTGTGCGCGAGCAGAAGGACTGGAATCCCGAATGGTCGCGGCGCGGGCGGGGTTTCGCCGCCTATGCGGCGATCCGCGCCCTCGGCCGCCAGGGCATCGCGGCGATCGTCGAGCGCTCATGCGCTTTCGCAGCACAGCTCGTGGACGGTCTCGCCGCGATTCCGGGTGTCGAGGTGCTGGCGCGGCCGTGCATCAATCAAGCGCTCGTGCGCTTCCTCGACGAAGGCGGCGAGCACGACCGCTTTACCGATCGCGTGATCGCGCGCATCCAGGCCTCGGGCGTGACCTGGTTCGGCGGCACCACTTGGCGCGGGGTGCGGGCCATGCGCATTTCGGTGTGCAACTGGCGCACGGGCGACGCCGATTTGGCGCCCGTGCTCAAGGCCGTGCGCGAATGCCTCGCCGACGCACGCAAAGGGTAGGGGTGCGTCTCTGACGTGGCCTTGGCGACGGACGATCCCGGTGCTAGTACTCGCTCCGCGCGCGTGTGTGAGGCACCCCCCACCCTGACCCTCCCCCTCAAGGGGGGAGGGGACGTGCATGGCATGACAACAAAATCCCCCTCCCCCTCGAAGGGGGAGGGTGGGGTGGGGGTGACGCTAGGATTCTTGAAGGTTGGCACTAGGGTGCCGGCCTCCGAGGGAAGGCAGGTGGATAGTGAACTTCGCGAGCGACAACGTGACCGGTGCCGCACCCGAAATCCTCGCGGCCCTCGCCGCGGCGAACGAGGGTGCCGCGATGCCTTACGGCAACGATCCCGTCACCAAGCGCCTCGAGGCTGCCTTCAACGGGCTCTTCGAGCGGGCCGTCGCGGCCTTTCCGATGGCGACGGGGAGTGCCGCCAACGCGCTCGCCCTTGCGGTCATGACCCCGCCTTACGGCGCGATCTACTGCCACCCGGACTCGCACATCAACACCGACGAGTGCGGGGCACCCGAGCTCTTCACCGGCGGGGCCAAGCTCGTCCCCATTCCCGGGAAGGCCGGCAAGATCGCGGCGGCCGATTTCGCCGATGTGCTCGCGCGGGCGGGCAAGGGGGTCGTGCATCATGTGCAGCCGGCCGCGATCAGCCTCTCCAACGAGACCGAGGCCGGCACGCTCTACCGGCCCGAGGAGATCCGCGCGATCGCCGAGATCGCGCACAAGAACGGGCTCTATGTGCATGTCGATGGTGCCCGTTTCGCGAACGCGGTAACGGCACTCGGCGTCTCGCCGGCCGAGCTCACCTGGTGCTGTGGCGTCGATGCGCTTTCCTTCGGCGCCACCAAGAACGGCGCGCTCGGCGCCGAGGCGGTGGTCTTCTTCGAGCCCAAGCTCGCCGAGAGCTTCGGCTACCGCCGCAAGCGCGGCGGCCATCTCTTCTCGAAGATGCGCTTCGTCTCGGCCCAGCTCGAGGCCTATCTCAAAGACGATCTCTGGCTGCGCCTGGCGCGTCACGCGAACGCGATGGCGAAGCGGCTGGCGGACGGGCTCGCGGCCATCGCGGGGGTCGAGCTCCTCTTCCCCGTCGAGGCGAACGAGATTTTCGCGCGCATCCCCGCGGCGGCGATCACGGGTGCCTTGGCTGACGGCTATGTCTTCTACCGCTGGCAGGGCGAGGCCGACGAGAAATGCCGCTTCGTCTGCGCCTTCAACACGAAGGCGGAGGACGTGGACGGCCTCCTGGCCTCGCTCAGCCGGCACGCGGGCAACGCCGCGCGCAAGCGCGCCTGAGCCGCACACCCGCACCCTTCCCTTGAGCGCCTTAGGAGGCCGAGACGGATCATGTCAGAGGACCGCATGCCGCCCCTTGCGGCGGAAAAGCTCGACGAGGAGCAGAAGAAGGCGGCCGAGGCCTTCAAGGCCTCGCGCGGGACGCCACCCTTCGGCCCGTTCGTGCCGCTCCTGCGCAGCCCCGAGGTCATGCTGCGCGCGGCAGCCCTCGGCGATTACCTGCGCTTCCGGAACGCGCTGCCGAGGAAGCTCGGCGAGCTCGCCATCCTCATCGCCGCGCGCGTCTGGACGCAGCAGTTCGAATGGCACCATCACGCGCGTTTCGCGCTCGAGGCCGGGCTCGATGCGGGACTGCTCGGCGAGCTCGCGGAGGGCCGCCGGCCCGAGCGCCTCGAGGAGGCGGAGGCCGTCGTCTACGACTTCTCGATTGAGCTCCACCGCAACCGCTCGGTGAGCGACGCGACCTATGCCAAGGCGCGCGCGCACTTCGGCGAGAAGGGCATCATCGATCTCATCGGCATCGCCGGCTATTACGGCCTGCTCGCCATGGCGATGAATGTGGCGCGCACGCCGCTGCCCGAGGGAGTGACGCCCCCGCTTCCGCCCATGCCTCATTGAAGGGCGGCGCGCTGCCGCTCGCCCGGGGCTTTCGCGCAAGCGACGGCGGCTTCCGTCAGGATTGGTCGAGGAGCAGGCTGAGCAACGCCATCAGCATCAGGATCGCGCCCAGGAAGCCGATCACGATGACGCCCCAGGAATCGATCTTAAGATGGTGTTTCATGCGCCTGCGCGGACGGAGGGGCTCGCTTGCCATGAGGGATCGTGACCCTGCACTATCGTGTTTTTGAATATACGGCCGGGATGCCCGGCGCCCGGCGCAGCTGCCCGCCGAGCGCGCTCCCGGAGGGGTTGCCACGCTGGCCCGGGCAGTGTATCAAGCGCCTCGCCGTCCCCATCGTCTAGAGGCCCAGGACGGAGCCCTCTCACGGCTCAAACCGGGGTTCGAATCCCCGTGGGGACGCCAGCCTATCCTCACGTGCGCTCGGCGCCGCGTTCATGCCGCTTAGCCTGCAACAGCCCTGAATAACGCCGTCTTTGAGTTATGTCGGCCCGTCGCCGAGCAGCGGATTCACCACCGCGAATCCCGCGAAACGGCTGAAGTCTCGATCCGCCGACCACAGCTCGCGCACGCCATGCTGCCGGCATAGCGCCGCGACCCGCGCATCATGGACCTGTGCTCCGGCGATGCGGCCGCCAGCTACCAGTTCTCGCAATACGGACCAGTGGGCGGCCGACTCGGCCAAAAGCACGATCGTCGGCGATTCGAGCCAAGCATCGACTTGAGCGAGGGCCCGGGACAACGGCGTGGGCGGTGCCAAGATGCGCGGGTGCGTCACGATGGCAAGGAACTCGTGCACGCATGGCCAGGGAATGGCCCAGCTCACCGGCCCTTCGGCGAGTGCGGCCATCCGCTCGAAGGCGGCTTCGTGAAATGGCGAATCCTCGCGATGCGCGTAGACGAGAATGTTGGTATCGACGGCAATCAAGCGCCGCGACCCTCATAGGCGAGATCGCGCAGCCTGTCCCACGAGGCCCCGCGGAGGTCGGCCTGCAAGCCTCTGCCCTTGAAGCTGGCCCGGCGTAGCTTGAAGGGTGCGCCGGACTTCGTCTCGGACACGACGCGATGAAGCCCGCGTTCCACCAGCGTCCGGAACGTGACTCCTTCGCGCGCCGCAAGCTTGCGGACCTCGCGCAACAGCGGATCGGAGATCTCCACGGTCGTCTTCATGGACCCTTCCGTATGGGAGTATCAATATGGGCACCCATATACTAGACTCGCGGAGCGACCGGGACAAGTCGAAAAAGGGGCGGCCCGAGCGGGGAACGGAGACCCGACGAGGAGGCCGCCCGGCGGCGGGCGCCTCGCGAGGGCCCGTCTCAATGAGGCGGCGACGTGGTTCCACGTCGCCTCGCATCAGCCATTGAATGAAGCTCCGAACGGACCCTAACCTGGCGCCCGGATGATTTCGCTAGCGACCGCGGGTCGGGAGGTCGAGTATCCTTGTCGCTTCCCGTGCGCGAGCCTGCCCGCCCGGCGCAAGGTTGTCCGAACCGGGCGCGTAGAAGGAACGCCCATTGAATTCAGGTCCTTAACTTGGCCGCCGCCAGGAAAATATCGAAGATCAAGAAAGGCCGGGCGATCTCGCTTGGCCTCGTCCTTGTCGCGGCGGCACTTGCCGCCTGGCAGCTCTCGCGCCGCTCGACGGACGCCGCCGGGAGCGCTTATTCCGACCCGCTCGTCCCCATCGTCGCCGGCACGGCAGAAGCACGGGACATGCCCGTCTACCTACGCGGCATCGGCACGGTTCAGGCCTATAACGCCGTCGCCGTCCATACCAGGGTCGACGGCCAGATCGTGCAGGTCCGCTTCAGCGAAGGCCAGGAGGTCAAGGCCGGGGACCCGCTCTTCCAGATCGACCCGCGGCCGTTCCAGGCGGCCCTCGACCAGGCTGAGGCCGCCAAGGAGCGCGATCAAGCCCAGCTCCGGGGCGCCCAGCTCGATCTCGAGCGCTACGCCGGACTCTTGAGCAAAGGCTTCCAGACCCGTCAGAGCTACGACGACCAGCAGGCCCAGGTCGGATCGCTTCAGGGTGCCATCAAGGTGGATCAGGCGCAGATCGAAAGCGCCAAGCTCAACCTGGCCTATGCCGACATCCGCTCGCCGATCGCGGGCCGGACGAGCGCCTTGCTCGTCGATCTCGGCAATTACGTGCAAGCCAGCCAAAACACCTCGCTCGTCACCATCACGCAGCTCAAGCCGATCTACGTGAGCTTCACGCTCCCGCAGGATGCGCTCGACGCGGTCCGCCAAAGCCAGGCCAAGGCCCCGCTCGCCGTGATCGCCTATGCGGGCGACGACAAGACCAAGCTTGCGGAGGGAAAGCTCACCTTGATCGACAATCACGTCGATGCCGCGACCGGCACGATCCATCTCAAGGCGACCTACGACAACAGCGACGAGCGCCTGTGGCCGGGCGAATTCGTGGCCGCGCGCCTGGTGCTCGCGGTGCGCAAGGGTGCCGTGACCGTGCCGTCCGAGACCGTGATGCAAAGCAACACGGGGGCCTACGTCTATGTGATCAAGCCCGACAACAGCGTGGAGCGGCGCGACGTCGAGGTCGCATCGGTGCAAGACGGCCTGGCCGTGATCGCGAAGGGGGTCTCCGCTGGCGAGCGTGTCGTGGTCGACGGGCAATACCGGCTGACCAACGGCGCCAAGGTCAAGATCGACAGCGAGGCTGCGGCGGCACCTGCCGGCTGAGCCGGGGTCATGGGCTTGCGAAGCTATTCGGCGAGGTCCGGCTGTCCATGAGCATTTCGCAGATTTTCATCCGCCGGCCGATCGCCACCTCGCTGCTCATGGCGGGGATCCTGGTGTTCGGTGCCGCGACCTATGGCTTGCTGCCGGTAGCCGCCATTCCGAACGTGGATTTCCCGACCATCACGGTCAGCTCGCAACTTCCGGGTGCGAGCCCCGAGACCATGGCCTCCTCGGTCGCGACCCCGCTCGAGCAGCAATTCGCGGCCATTCCGGGGCTCACGCAGATGACCTCGACGAGCGGCCTCGGGTCCACGACCATCACGCTGCAATTCGAGCTCACCCGCAGCATCGACGGCGCTGCCGGCGACGTGCAGACGGCGATCAACGCGGCAAGCGGGCTTTTGCCCAAGGACCTGCCCAATCCGCCGACCTACAAGAAGGACAACCCGGCGGACCGCGCCGTCCTCGTCTATGCCGTCTATTCCGATGCGCTGCCGCTCTACAAGGTCGACGACTATGCCTATACGATCATCGCCCAGAAGCTCTCGACCGTAAGCGGCGTTTCCCAAGTGATCGTCGCGGGACAGCAGACGTACGCCGCCCATGTCCAGATCAATCCGGCCGAGCTCGCCTCGCGCGGGATCGGGCTTGAGGACGTCCGCACCGCCCTTACCACCGCAACCCTCGACCAGCCCAAGGGCAACCTCGAGGGCGCGCGCCAGACATTCACGCTCGACACCAATGACCAGCTCTTCAACGCCAACGCCTACCGCAACGTGATCGTGGCCTACCGCAACGGAGCACCTGTAAGGCTCCAGGACGTCGGCGACATCATCGATTCGAGCATCCTTCCCCGCACCGGCGCTTGGTTCGACTACAGGCGGGCCGAACTCCTCTTTATCAAGCGCCAGGCGGGTGCCAACACGATCGCCATCGTCGATCAGATCAAGGCCATGATCCCGCGTCTCAAGGCCTCGATCCCGCCCTCGGTCAAGGTCGACCTCATCGCCGACCGCTCCTTGACGATCCGTTCCTCGGTCCGCGACGTGGAGTTCACCCTCATGATCACCGTGGGTCTCGTGGTGATGGTGATCTTCATCTTCCTGCGCAGCGCCTGGGCGACCGTCATTCCGGGCATCGCCGTGCCGCTCTCGCTCGTCGCGACGTTCGGCGCCATGTACTTGCTCGGCTACAGCATCGACAACCTCTCGCTCATGGCGCTCACCATCTCGGTCGGCTTCGTCGTCGACGACGCCATCGTCATGCTCGAGAACATCTTCCGCTACATCGAGATGGGGGAGCGCCCTCTCGATGCGGCGCTCAAGGGTGCTGGTCAGATCGGGTTCACCATCGTATCGATCACCTTCTCCCTCGTCGCGGTCTTCATTCCGCTCCTTCTGATGGGCGGCATCGTCGGCCGCCTCTTCCGCGAGTTCGCCGTCACGGTGACCGTGGCGGTGATCGTCTCGGCCTTCGTCTCGCTGAGCTTGAGCCCCGTCATGGCCTCGCTCTTCCTCAAGCGCGAGACCGGGCACGCCAAGAACCCCTTCAACCGCGCCGCCGAGCGCTTCTTCGACTGGATGATCAAGAGCTACGACCGCGGCCTCGTTTGGATATTCCGTCACCAACCCCTGGCACTCGGCTCGACGCTCGCTCTCATCGTCGTGACCGGGATTCTCTACATCTGGATTCCAAAGGGCTTTTTCCCCGAGCAGGATACCGGCTTCATCTTCGGGCAGGCCGAGGCAAGGCAGGACACCTCCTTCGCCGCCATGTCGAAGATCGAGCAGCAGTTCGCGAAGATCCTGCTCGGCGATCCCGCGGTCTATGCGGTGGTCGGGTTCGCCGGCTCGACCGGCGGCAATCCGAGCGAGAGCACGGCGCGCTTTTTCGTTCAGCTCAAG
>DATNIJ010000088.1:0-6962 GCA_035604475.1 Alphaproteobacteria bacterium | reverse complement strand
CGAGCGTGCGCTCCTCAAGATCGAGACGGGCACGGCGCAAGGGAGCGACACGGCGAGTCTCACGCCTGCCTTTGCCGGCATCGCCGAGACGGGAACCCTCATGCTCGTCTCCGGGCCGGAAACGCCGACCACGCTCAACTTCCTGCCGGACAACCATCTCGTCCTCCTCTCCGAGGGTCAGCTCGTCGGTCCCTACGAGGATGCTTGGGACCGTTTGCGCGCCGCCTACCGGGGCGAGGCCTGGCCCCGCACGGTCAATTTCATCACCGGCCCGTCGCGCTCGGCCGACATCGAGCAGCAGCTGCAGATGGGCGCGCACGGGCCGCGGCGCCTCCACATCATCCTGGTGGCGGAGGGACGCGATGGTGAAGCCCAAGGCTGAGGCGCAGCACCGCCCCAGGCTCAAGCAGGCCGACCTCGAGCTCTGGGCGCACGTCACCCGCGACACGCGGCCGCTGCCGCGCCGCAAGCGGCTTGCGGCGGCGAGCTCTCCTGATGATCGCGGCGAAAGGCCGGAAGAAGGGCGTGGCAGTGCCGCAGCGCGGGCGCCGGCGCCGCGGCACCCAGCACCTCACCCCGCTCCGGCTCGCCTGCCCGAGCTCTCGCACGATGCGGCTCCCGGCCTCGACGCGAGGAGTGCCGAGCGGCTGCGGCGCGGGGAGATGCCGATCGAGGCGCGGCTCGATCTCCATGGCCATAGCCAGGACGAGGCGCAGGAGGCACTCCTCGCCTTCGTCGAGCGCGCCTGGCACGAGCGCCGGCGCGCGCTCCTCGTCATCACCGGCAAGGGGCGGCGGGGCGAGGGCGAAGGTGTGTTGCGCGCCGCCGTGCCGCGCTGGCTCAATGCGGAGCCGCTCAGGAGGCGCCTCTTGGCCTTTGCCCGCGCCCAGCCCAAGGACGGGGGCTCAGGCGCCCTCTACCTCCTCTTGCGCCGCCAGCGCTGAGCCGGGCGCCGGCATGACGCCCTTCGGCGAGCGAGTGCGGGCCTTGCGGCAAAAGCGCGGCGTCACCTTGCGCGAGATGGCGGCCGCGCTCCAGCTCTCGGCGGCCTATCTCTCCGCCCTCGAGCACGGCCGGCGCGGCCGGCCGACCGACGGGCTCGTGCATCAGGTCTGCGGCTATTTCGGGCTCTTCTGGGACGATGCCGAGGAGCTGCGGCGCTTGGCGCGGCTCTCGCACCCTAGAGTGACGGTGGATACCGCCGGCCTCTCGCCGGCCAAGACCGAGCTCGCCAACCTGCTCGCCGAGCGCATCCGCGCGCTTCCGGAGCCTCAAGTCAAGGAGGCGCTGCGCATTCTGAAGCCGGCCGGCCGGCGGAAGTCGAGCTAGTCGACGCGCGTGCTCGAGATCGCCGGAGTCCGGCGAAAAGGCTTCGCATCTATCTGCCGTAGCGGCGTGAAGCGGTGGACAGGCGAGCCTATGAGCATATTCTGAGCCATATGCTTGTGGGGGGTGGCCGTGAGCTGCGAACGACATATGAAGCTTTTCAAGAACGGCCGAAACCAGGCGGTGCGGATTCCCCGTGAGTTCGAGCTTCCCGGCGAGGACGCGATCATGCGCAAGGAAGGAGCGCGGCTGATCATCGAGCCCGCCCCGCCGAAATCCTTGCTCGCGCTGCTGGCAACCTTGGCACCGCTCGACGAGGATTTTCCGCCGATCTCCGACTCGGCTCCGGATGCCGTCGAATTTTGATGCATTACTTGCTCGATACCAACGTCGTCTCCGACCTCATCCACGACCCGCAGGGCCGTGTAGCCGGGCACATTGGCGAGGTTCGCGAAGCGCAAGGCAGATTGAGAGGCCTGATGCTTCCCCTCCCGACGAGAAAACAGCTTGAAGTTATGCCTGATCGGGCATAATTTGGGCAGAGGCTCCAGGACATGGTGAAGCCGGCCGGCGAAGTCCGGCCCAAGCCGGTGCGCTGGGTCGGCAGCAGCAAGGAAGACCTGAGGGACTTCCCAGTGGAGGTGCGGCGGCGGGTCGGCGGTGCGCTGTGGGAAGCGCAGATCGGCCGCAAGGCGCCGTATGCGAAGCCATTGAAGGGCTTCGGCGGTGCCAGTGTGTTGGAGATCGTGGATGACTTCGACGGCGACACGTTCCGCGCCGTCTACACCGTGCGCTTTGCCAAGGCCGTCTATGTGCTGCACGCCTTCCAGAAGAAATCCAAGCGCGGTGTCGCCACGCCAAAGGCCGAACTGGACTTGATCGAGCGACGGCTCAAGCGAGCGAGAGAGGATTACGAGCAATGGTCAAAAAGCGAGAAGCCGATATCCCGGTGACTGCGAGCAGCGGCAACGTGTTCGCCGACATGGGTTTGGCCGAGCCCGAGGAGGAGCTGACCAAGGCGCAGCTTGCGAGCCACATCCGGCAGGTGATCAAGCGTCAGCGTTTGACCCAGGTCGCGGCGGCTGAGCTCATGGGCATCGATCAGCCGAAGGTGTCGGCGCTCCTCAACGGACGGCTCGCGAACTTCTCCAGCGAGCGCCTGATGCGTCTCTTGACCGCCCTCGGCCAGGATGTGGACATCACGGTCAAGACGAAGCCGCGCAACCGGGCACACGGCCGCATCCGCGTCATCGGCGAGGCGCACGCGTGATGAGGCACCAGCAAAAATTTTTCATGCCCGCCGAAAGCGCCCTGGGAGCACGACGACGTTCGCCATAGCCGCATGGAGTTCCCCGCAGCACGCTCTCATTCAAGAGCCCTCGCCAGCCTCCTTTTCCAACGAGATTACAGGCCGCAAGAAGGTTCGCTCCTCGGCGAGGATGAAGCGTCGCTCTTGCGCAAAGCGGAAATTAGCGATGCCCTCACGGTCGGCTTTGAGGCGTGCCCGGTAGGCCTCGTACGCCGCCAGATTGGCAAACGAGATCAGCCCGTAGGCGATGTTGTTCGTGCCCTCGTGGGGCATCCAGTATCCGATCAGCTCACCCCCGCATTGCGGAATGATCGTGAGCCAGCGGCGCGCGTACTCCTCGAAAGCCTCCGCTTTGAAGGGATCGAGCTGGTAACGGATGAATACGGTCATCGGCATGTCGGTCTCCCGTGTCGGGTCGGTCGGATTCGCAAAGTGGCCGCCGCATAGCGATGGTGGCATCTCCGGGCTTGCGGGCCGCGAGTACTCGGAATCTGGCCGGCCCGCCCGGCCTTGTCGCCTGCGATCGCTTCGGTGAAACCCGAAGTGTCGGGTGATGACCGACGGCTGCGCCTGCGTTAAATTGGTGGGCATGTCCTCAACTCCCTCCCTTGCCGAGATCGCGGCACTCGTCGGCAATCCGGCGCGCGCCAACGTGCTCACCGCGCTGCTTGACGGCCGTGCCCTCACGGCGACGGAGCTTGCTTTTGCGGCCCATGTCTCGCCGCAAACGACGAGCGGCCATCTCGCCAATCTGACGGAAGCGCGGCTCTTGGTCCGCGAAAGGCAGGGCCGGTATTCCTATTACCGGCTGGCCTCTCCCTTGATCGGCCGAATGCTCGAAGGGATCATGGCGGTCGCGGCGGACGGCGCGCAGCACCAGCGGCCGCGGTGGAAAGGCGACGAGGCGCTGCGCACGGCGCGGACCTGCTACGACCACCTTGCCGGAAGGCTCGGCGTGGCACTCGCCGAGGCACTCGTTCAGCGCCGCCGGATCGTCCTAGCCGAGGATGGAGGGCAAGTAACGGCGCGAGGTGCCCGCTTCCTCGACGAGTTCGGCATCGATCTCGCGGCGATCGGGCGGCGGCGGCGCGCCTTCTGCCGACCCTGCCTCGACTGGAGCGAGCGGCGCCCGCACCTCGCCGGCTCGCTCGGTGCCGCACTTGCGACTCGCTGTTTCGAGCTCGGCTGGATCGAGCGCTCGCGGCAGAGCCGCGCCGTTGCCATCCCGCCAGTCGGGCAACGCGGCTTCGCCGAGGTGTTCGGTATCGCGCCGCTCTAATCCAAGCGCAGGAGAAGGCCGAAGTTGCAGCCGGCGGGTGCGGGGACGGCGTAGGCACTCAGGCGATTTCCCTCAAGTACCACTCGATGTAGCGGCGCTCGTTGTATTCCATGGGGGCGAGCGGGCCGGGCTCGAAGAAGCGCGAGCGCACGCCCCGCTGCGCTCCCTCGATGATGCGCTTGTCGGCTTCGCTCGTGACCTGCCACAGCCAGACGAGCCGCGCGCGATCGTAATCGATGCCTTCCCGCGCGTCTCCGCGCACGAGCCAGATCAGCTCCATCTCGCAACTCTCGAGGCCCTTCGGCGTGAAGCGGTAGACGATGCCGTGGTCCGGATAGGCGAGGAGGAAGCTCGCCCCGCCGACGTGGATCGAGGTGACGCCGCCGTCGTAATCGGTGAAATCGCCCATCAGCGGGGCCACGGGCTTGCCGTCCGGGCTCCCGGTCGCGACCCCCTCGTAGAGCGCGTAGCGGAAGCAGTCGATCGTCTCAGCACCCCCCTCGGAGGAGCGCCAGAGGTCGCGCGTCTCGACCTCGATGCCGAGTGCGCGGGTGCGCTCGCGCATGCGCGCGTTCAGCTTCTCGATGCGCGGCAACGGCTGCTCGAGCGCGTGCAGCCTCGAGTACTCCGGATGCGCCGGGCTGCAATGGTAGCATTCCACGTAATTCTCGACGGCGAGCTTCCAGTTCGCTTCGATGGCGTAAGTCTCTCGATGTGCCACCTTCGCAGCGCTCCAGCCATAGCGGCCGCAGGACGCGCGCACGGTCTCCTCGACCGGCGCGAAATCGAGCGGGGTTGCCGCGAAGGAGAGGAAGAGCAGCCCTTCGGCCTCGCGCAAATGGAGGCGCTTGAGCCCGTGCGCCGCGAGATCGAAGCCACGAGGCATGTGCCTAGCTGCTTTCAGGCTGCCGTCGAGCCCGTAGCTCCAGGCATGGTAGGGGCAGACGAAGAACTCGGCATGCCCGGCCGCCTCCGTGCAGACCACCGAGCCGCGGTGGCGGCAAACGTTCAGCATGGCGTTGAGCGCGCCGTCCTCGCCGCGCGCGATGATCACCCGCTCGCCGGCGATGGCGACGGTCAGATAGTCGCCGGGACGGGCGGCGCTTGAGGCGTGCCCGGCGCAGAGCCAATGGCGGTGGAAGATGCGCTGCAAGTCGCGCTCGTAGATCTCGGGATCGCTGTAGAAGGCGCCGGCGAGCCCGCGTCCCGGCTCCTGCGCGGCGACGAGGGCGGCGATGCGCGACGGAGGCGATCTTGTCTCCTTTACCGGGGAAATCGTGGCCATCTCGCTCCTCTCGTTGCTCGAGAGCGTAGCAATTATCGATCCTGCTTCCCAGCCCAGACGGTGCCGTCCCTCACCCTTCCCGTCGCTCTCGCGACGGGCCCCTTCCCTCTCCCGCAAGCGGGAGAGGGTGGCGAGCGTAGCGAGCTGGGTGAGGGAAGGCGGCGCCTAGAGGATGAACTTCGAGAGGTCCGCGTTCTTGGCGAGGTCGCCCACGTGCTTCTGCACATAGGCGGCGTCGATGGTGATCTCGAGCCCGGGCTGGTCGGTCGCGGTGAAGCTGATCTCGTCCAAGAGGCGCTCCATCACGGTGTGGAGGCGCCGGGCGCCGATGTCCTCGACGCCGCGGTTGACCTCGGCCGCGAGATCGGCGATCGCGGCGATCGCGTCGTTGTCGAAGTCGAGCTTGACCTCCTCGGTGGCGAGCAGCGCCTTGTACTGCTTGATCAGGCTGTTCTCCGGCTCGGTCAGGATGCGGATGAAGTCGTCGCGGTTGAGCGCCTTGAGCTCGACGCGGATGGGGAGACGCCCCTGGAGCTCGGGCAGGAGGTCCGAGGGCTTCGCCAGATGGAAGGCGCCCGAGGCGATGAAGAGCACGTGATCGCTTTTGACGGCGCCGTGCTTGGTCGCGACCGAGGTGCCCTCGATGAGCGGCAGGAGGTCGCGCTGCACGCCCTCGCGGCTCACGTCGGCGCCGATGCGCTCGGAGCGCACGGTGATCTTGTCGATCTCGTCGAGGAAGACGATGCCGTTCTGCTCGACCGCCTGAATCGCCTCGCGCACGAGCTTCTCCTGGTCGAGGAGCTTGTCGCTCTCCTCGGCGAGCAGCACCTCGTGGGACTCGGCCACACTCATGCGCCGGGGCCGCGTGTTGCCGCCGAAGGCCTTGCCCAGCACCTCGTTGAGATTGATCATGCCCATCTGGGCGCCGGGCATGCCGGGAATCTCGAAGGTCGGCAGCTGGCCGAGGCTCTGGCCCTGCACCTGAATCTCGATCTCCTTGTCGTCGAGCTGGCCCTCGCGCAGCATCTTGCGGAACTTCTGGCGCGCGTCCTGGCCGGCACTCGAGCCCACGAGTGCGTCGAGCACGCGCTCCTCCGCGGTGAGCTCGGCGCGCGCCGCCACTTCCTTGCGCTTGCGCTCGCGCGTGAGCGCTATCGAGATCTCGACGAGGTCGCGCATGATCGATTCGACGTCGCGGCCGACGTAGCCGATCTCGGTGAACTTCGTCGCCTCGACCTTGAGGAAGGGCGCCTGCGCCAGGCGCGCGAGCCGCCGCGCGATCTCGGTCTTGCCGCAGCCGGTCGGGCCGATCATGAGGATGTTCTTGGGCAGCACCTCCTCGCGCAGCTCGTCGGAGAGCTGCTGGCGGCGCCAGCGGTTGCGCAAGGCGACCGCGACCGCGCGCTTCGCGTCCCCTTGGCCGACGATGTAGCGGTCGAGCTCGGAGACGATCTCGCGCGGCGTCAAGCTGGCGCTTTGGGATGCCGGGGGCGGCCGGTTCATAGGGCCTCGATGACGATGTTGGTGTTGGTGTAAATGCAGATGCCCGCGGCGATCTCGATCGCGCGCCGCGCGATCGTCTCGGCGTCGGCGTCCTCCCGGTCGAGAAGCGCGCGCGCGGCGGCGAGCGCGTAAGGGCCGCCCGAGCCGATGCCGATCAAGCCGTCCTCGGGCTCGAGCACGTCGCCGTTGCCGGAGAGGATGAGCGAGGACCTGGCGTCGGCCACCGCCATCATGGCCTCGAGCCGGCGCAGGTAGCGGTC
>DATNIJ010000087.1:0-2717 GCA_035604475.1 Alphaproteobacteria bacterium | reverse complement strand
GGCGAGCGCGTAAGGGCCGCCCGAGCCGATGCCGATCAAGCCGTCCTCGGGCTCGAGCACGTCGCCGTTGCCGGAGAGGATGAGCGAGGACCTGGCGTCGGCCACCGCCATCATGGCCTCGAGCCGGCGCAGGTAGCGGTCAGTGCGCCAGTCCTTGGCGAGCTCGACGCAGGCGCGGGTGAGCTGGTTTGGATGCTTCTCGAGCTTGCCCTCGAGCCGCTCGAAAAGCGTGAAGGCGTCCGCCGTGGCACCCGCGAAGCCGCCGATCACCGAGCCGTCGCCCAGGCGGCGCACCTTGCGTGCGTTGGACTTGATCACCGTCTGGCCGAAGCTCACCTGGCCGTCGCCGGCAATGACGACGCGCCCGCCCTTGCGCACGCAAAGGATGGTGGTGCCGTGCCATAGGCTCGTCTCGTTTTCGGCCATGGGTCCTCGGTAAAAGCTTGGATGCCGGGATGTCGCGCGAAACGCTCGGGCAGTCGCTCTCCATTTGGGGAACGGCGGGGCCGCGGTCAAGGGCCGGCGGGCCCGACCCCCAGCACCCGGCCCGAGCGGGCTGCTACTCGCGCGTGAGCTCCAGCGTGAAGCGGTAGGGCGACTGCTCGGTGCCGGCGATGATCTCATTGGCGCCGGCTTTGAGGATGGCGATGTTGCCGCCCCCCTTGGGGCCGATACGCACCCCGTTCACCACCGTACCGAGGCGGCTGCCGCAGTCGCGCACGACGAGGCCGCGGCGGCTTTCCTCGATGACGAAATGCCGGCGCGACAGGTTGAACGGCTTGAAGTCCTCGAACGTCAGGTCGTTGTCCTCGGTCGGCGGCGGCTCCCCCTTGACCGAGTTGCGCCCTACCCGGAAGGGGAGCGAGGTCAGCTCGACCCCGTCCGTCCGCATCAGCCGCTCGAGGTACTCGCTCCCCGGCAGGAGCCGGAGCTTGACGCCTGGGCCGACGGGTGCTGCCGCTCTCGGGTCTTCCTCGTCCGCCACGTGGGCGGCGTGCAGCGGCGTCGCCTTAATAGCCTCCTCCTCCTCGGCATGGAGGCGGGAGAGCAGCGTCTTCAGCACCGGCCGCGCCAGGTCGGCCTGCTGATTGATGGCGTCGAGGAAGCCCATGCGGCTGATGGCGCGCACCATCACCCGGTCGAGCGCCTTCGCCGTGACCGAGCGGCGCTGGTCGAGGACGACGCCCATCTCGCCGAAGATGTCGCCTTCGCCGAGCACGGTGACTTGGCGCGCCTCACCACCCTCGGTCTTGAGGATCTCGACCCTCCCCGACTTGATGATGTAGGCGAAATCGCTCTTGTCGCCTTCGCGATATATAACGTCCCCGGGCGCGAATTGGCGCTCGGCCATGGCGTCCTCCGCATGGTGGCCCGTCTGCCTTAACCGATTCGGCCAAGTCCCGTCAAATCTTCCGTGGCGGGGCGCGCGCTCGTACTGGCGAGGAGTAGCGCTTCCTGCTAAAAGGGCGCCATTCTCCCGAGTCTGCCGAGGAGCAGGCCATGCGCCAGGCGACCGTCGAGCGCAAGACGCGCGAGACCGAGATCACGGCCACCGTCAATCTCGACGGCACGGGCCGCTATGAGGTCGCGACCGGGATCGCCTTTCTCGACCATATGCTCGAGCAGCTCTCCCGCCACAGCCTGATCGACTTGAAGCTCAAGGCCAAGGGCGATCTTCATATCGACCACCACCACACGACCGAGGACAGCGCCATCGTGATCGGCCAGGCCGTGGCCAAGGCCCTCGGCGAACGCAAGGGCATTACGCGCTACGGCCAGGCGCTCATCCCCATGGACGAGACCCTGACCCGCGTGGCGCTCGATGCCTCCAACCGGCCCTATCTCATCTGGAAGGTCGCCTTCACGCGCCACAAGCTCGGCACTTTCGATACCGAGCTCTTCAAGGAGTGGTTCCAGGCCTTTGCCCAGCACGCGGGGGTGACACTCCATATCGAGAACCTCTACGGCGAGAACAGCCACCATATCGTCGAATCCTGCTTCAAGGGGCTGGCGCGCGCCTTGCGCGCGGCGATCGAGATCGATCCGCGCCAGAAGAAAGCGGTGCCCTCGACCAAGGGCCGGCTGTAACCGCATCGAGGACATGGGCAACGAAAATCAGCTTCATGCGCTTTGTGCGGGCGCCTCGGACCGGTTCAGGTGCGTCCTTCGAGACGCGCGCTTCGCGCGCTCCTCAGGATAAGGTAAAGCCTTACTGCCACGCACAAATCTCCTCATCCTGAGGAGCGACCTGAAGGGTCGCGTCACGAAGGACCCCCGATGGTTTTGCAAGCATCGGGAGATGTGTGCATCAACTAGCCCCCTCGACGGGGAAGGGTTGGGCTGAGTACTGGCATGGGCGTCGTCGTCATCGATTACGGCTCCGGCAACCTGCGCTCGGCGGCGAAGGCGGTCGAGCGCGCGGCGAGTGAGATCTCCTCGCGACTCGAGGTGCGCGTGGTCTCGGACGCGCGCGCCGTGCTGGCGGCCGAGCGCATCGTGCTTCCCGGTCAGGGCGCTTTCGGCGACTGTGCGGCAGGCGTGCGCAAGCTGCCGGGCCTGCGCGAGGCGCTCGAGGAGGTAGTGATCCGCAAGGGCCGGCCCTTCCTCGGTATCTGCGTCGGCATGCAGCTGATGGCGAGCCGCGGGCTCGAGCACGGCACGCACGAGGGCTTCGGCTGGGTGCCGGGCGAGGTGGTGCGCATCGAGCCGCGCGGTCC
>DATNIJ010000086.1:0-4043 GCA_035604475.1 Alphaproteobacteria bacterium | reverse complement strand
CCTCGAGGACATCAAGGCGCCCGAATGCTTCATGATCGAGGAGCGCCTGCGCGCCCTTCTCGACATCCCGGTCTTCCACGACGACCAGCACGGCACCTCGATCATCGTGGCGGCGGGCTTCATCAACGCCCTCGAGTTGACGGGGCGCAAGCTCAAGGGAGCGCGCCTGGTGGTGAACGGCGCCGGTGCGGCGGCGATCGCGTGCGCCGACCTCCTCGTCCGCATGGGCATGCCCAAGGAGCACATCATCCTTTGCGACAGCAAGGGCGTCATCTACCGCGGACGCCGCGAGGGCATGAACCAGTGGAAATCGGCCTATGCGGCCGAGACCAAGCTGCGCACGCTCGCCGACGCACTCGCCGGCGCCGACGCGCTCTTCGGCCTCTCGGTCAAGGACGCCGTCAACCAGGCGATGGTCGAGAGGATGACGAAGCGGCCGATCATCTTCGCCATGGCGAACCCGGACCCGGAGATCACGCCCGAGGCCGTTTACGCGGTGCGCAAGGACGCGGTCGTGGCCACCGGCCGCTCGGACTATCCCAACCAGATCAACAATATCCTCGGCTTCCCCTACATTTTCCGCGGCGCCCTCGACGTGCGCGCCTCCACCATCAACGACGAGATGAAGATCGCGGCCGCCTATGCGCTCGCCAAGCTCGCGCGCGAGGACGTGCCCGACGAGGTGGCGGCCGCCTACGCGGGCGAGCGCCTGCGCTTCGGACCCAATTACATCATCCCCACCCCCTTCGACCCGCGGCTCATCGTCGCGGTGCCGACGGCGGTGGCGCAGGCGGCGATGGACTCGGGTGTCGCGCGCCGACCGATCATCGATCTCGAGGGCTACAAGCGCGAGCTCGCCGGCCGCCTCGATCCGCTCGCCTCGAGCCTGCAGTTCATCTTCGAGGCGGTGCGCGCGCGGCCGCAGCGCATCGTCTTCGCGGAAGGGGAGGAGGAGCGCGTCATCCGCGCCGCCCTTGCCTTCCGCAATGCCGGCTTCGGCGTGCCCGTGCTCGTCGGTCGCGTTGAGCGCGTGCGCGAGACGATTGCACAGAGCGGGCTCGAGGCAGCGGAGGAGCTCGAGGTCCACAACGCGCGCCTTTCCACCAACAACAAGCGCTACACGGATTATCTTTACGAACGGCTGCAGCGCCGCGGCCTCATCTACCGGGACTGCCAACGCATGGTGAATCAGAACCGCAACGTATTCGCGGCTTGCATGGTGGCCATGGGCGATGCGGACGGCATGGTGACCGGCTTGACCCGTAATTTCACCGTCGCCTTCGACGACATCAGGGAGGCGATCGATGCGGCAGCGGAGCGCGAGGTGTTCGGGCTCTCGATCGTGGTCGCGCGCGGCAACACCGTGTTCATAGCCGACACCCAAGTGCACGAGCGGCCGACCACGCACCAGCTCGCCGACATCGCGGTCCAGGCGGCGGCCAAGGCGCGCCAGCTCGGCCACGAGCCGCGCGTGGCGCTGTGCTCCTTCTCGAGCTTCGGCAACACCGGCTTCGCGCGCGCGGCGGAGATGCGCGCCGCCGTCGCCGAGCTCGACCGGCGCAATGTCGACTTCGAGTATGACGGCGAGATGGCGATCGACGTGGCGCTCGATCCCGAGGTGAGGAAGCTCTATCCCTTCTGCCGGCTCTCGGGTCCAGCGAACGTGCTGATCATGCCCGGGCTGCACGCCGCCAACATCGGCGCCAAGCTCCTGCAGCAGCTCGGCCGCAGCACGGTGATCGGCCCGCTCCTGATCGGTCTCGGCAAGCCGGCCCAGATCGCCCCCTTGGGCACCTCGCTCTCCGAGCTCGTCAACCTCGCGGCCTTGACCGCGCACGACGCCATCAACGCCGGCTGAGGCCGGGGGGCGCCCGGAGGAGGGCTCGAGCGTCCTCCCTGCCGCCGCGCCCGCCTTTTGCGGCCGCGCTTGTCCGCCCTATCTTGCCAGCGGCACCGCTTTGGCCGAAATTGCTGCTGCCATGGCCCAAGGAGCCACCCCGCTCAAGTCCATCCTCGCGATGACGGCCCTGCTGGCGCTGCCCGCGGCCGCGGTGCTCGCAATCCTCGTGGCACTTGGCCTCCTCGACGGGCGCTGGGCCTTCCTCGCCTTCCTCGCGATCGGCCTGGCGATCGGCGCCATCATCCTGCCTCACCTCCGCGGCGTGGCCCGGCTCACCAAACATCTCGACGCGCTCGCCGAGGGCGAGGAGCCGCCGACGCCGAGCCCGCTCTGGCCCCCGCTCGTAGTGGCGCTGGCCTCTGCGATCGGCCGGATGCAGCGGCACACGCAGGCACGGCGCGAGGAGACGGCGGCCCGGCTCGCAGCCCTCGAGGCCGTGCTCGACAGCCTGCCCGACCCGCTCCTCATGCTCGACGGGCGGCTGCGCATCGTGCGCTCCAATGCGGCGGCCAAGGAGCTTCTCGAGGGAGATCCCCAAGGGCGCGAGCTCTCCGCCGTGCTCCGCGTTCCGGCCCTCCTCGATGCCGCGCAGTCGGCACTCCGGCGCGGGGCCGGCGCGCGCGCCACCTTCGAGCTCTCGACCACGGTCCGCCGCTCCTTCGTCGGACGCGTCGAGCGGCTTGCCGGCTTCACCAGCGACGAGGTCTCGCTGATCGTAGCACTCCACGATCTGACGCTCGAGAAGCGCGCCGAGCAGATGCGTGCGGACTTCGTCGCCAATGCGAGCCACGAGCTGAGGACGCCGCTCGCAACCCTCCTCGGCTTCATCGAGACGCTCCAGGGCGCGGCCAGCCAAGACGCCCCCGCCCGCGCGCGCTTCCTCGCCATCATGCAGCAGCAGGCAAGCCGCATGTCGCGTCTCGTCGACGACCTGCTCTCCCTCTCGCACATCGAGCTGCGCGAGCACACCCCGCCGACCGAGCAGGTCGACGTCGTCAAGCTTCTGCGCGGCGTGATCGACGCGCTCCAGCCGCTGGCCAAGGCGCGCGAGACCTCGCTGGCGCTCGAGTTCGGCGCGGAGGAGCCGCCGAAGGCACTCGGCGACGGAGACGAGCTCGCCCAGGTGTTCCAGAACCTGATCGACAACGCGCTCAAATACGGCCGCCGCGGGACGACGGTCCGCGTGCGCGTCCGCCATGTCGAGCGCGCGCCCGTCCCGCTCGCCCGCATCTCCGCCGCGGGCCTCGTCGCGGTCGCCGTAGAAGACGAGGGCGAGGGCATCGCGAAAGAGCAGATTCCGCGCCTGACCGAGCGCTTCTACCGGGTCGACGCCGCGCGCTCGCGCGAGCTCGGCGGCACCGGGCTCGGGCTCGCCATCGTGAAACACATCGTAAGCCACCACCGGGGCGCGTTGCAGATCGAGAGCGAGATCGGAAAAGGCAGCGTCTTCACGGTCTTCCTGCACGCGGCGGGATCGCGCCAGCGGGCGGAGGAGGAGGCAGGCGGGCCGCCCGCCGGTCATGGAACTGTCACATCACCGTAGTAAATCTATCGCGGGCCGCAGGTAGGCTGGAACCGCCTAAGAGCGCCGCGCGTAGGCTGGATCGGGCCTTTGGCCGCAAGAAGGCAGGAGAGGAAGATGGCCGCCGAGCATATCATCAAGGCCTACGACCAGGAGCTCGATCAGCTCAACAACACGATCGCCCAGATGGGCGGCCTCGCCGAGATCCAGCTCGCCAACGCGATCGAGGCCGTGGTCGAGCGCGACACCGAGCTCGCGAGCGCGACCGTGGAGGCGGATGCGCGGATCGACGCGCTCGAGCATCAGGTCCAGGACCAGGTCGTGCGGCTGCTCGCGCTGCGTCAGCCGATGGCGCGCGATCTGCGCAACATCGTGGCGGCGCTCAAGATCTCGAGCGATCTCGAGCGCATCGGCGATTACGCGACCAACGTCGCCAAGCGCTCGATCGTGCTGAGCCAGACCCAGGCGGTAAAGCCCGCTTACGCCATCCCGCGCATGGGAGCGTTCGCGCAATCCCTCATCAAGAACGTGCTCGACGCCTTCATCGAGCGCAATACCGAGAAGGCGCTCGAGGTGTGGCGCAGCGACGAGGAGCTCGACGAGATGTACTCGAGCCTCTTC
>DATNIJ010000085.1:0-16969 GCA_035604475.1 Alphaproteobacteria bacterium | reverse complement strand
AGTTGGTGCCGTGATAGCTCCAGCGCTCGATGCGGCCGGAGAGCGTGTTGGCGGTCTCGGGAGCGCGGTCGGCCGCGATCTGGATCTTCTCCGGCCGGAGGGCTATGAGCACGTCGCTCGCGAGGTGCTGTGCCGTGGCGTCCGCCTGCACGAAGCCCTGCCCGCCCGCCGTATAGCGGAAGGCGCCGCCGTTCGCCTCGACGACGCGGCCGCGGATGAAGTTGCTGCGGCCGAGAAAGTCGGCGACGAAGCGCGTCGCCGGCCGCTCGTAGAGCTCGTCGGGCGAGCCGATCTGCACCACCTTGCCGCGATGGAGGATGGCGACGCGGTCCGACATCGAGAGCGCCTCCTCCTGGTCGTGGGTGACGTAGATGAAGGTGAGGCCGACGCGCTGGTGCAGGCTCTTGAGCTCGACCTGCAGCTCCCCGCGCAGTTTCTTGTCGAGGGCGCTCAAGGGCTCGTCGAGGAGGAGGAGATGCGGGCGGAAGACGAGCGCCCGCGCGAGGGCCACGCGCTGCTGCTGGCCGCCGGAGAGCTCGCGCGGCAGGCGGCGCTCGAGGCCGCCGAGCTTGACGAGGGCGACGGCCTCGGCGACGCGGCGCTCGATCTCCTCGCGCGCGATGCCGCGCACCTTGAGCGCAAAGGCGACGTTGTCCGCGACCGAGAGATGCGGGAAGAGCGCATAGCCCTGGAACACCATGCCGAACTCGCGGCGCTCGGGCGGCAGCGGCGTGATCGGGCGCCCGTCGAGCAGGATCTCGCCCTCGCTCGGCTCGACGAATCCCGCGATCATCATGAGAAGCGTGGTCTTGCCCGAGCCCGACGGGCCGAGCAGCGTCACGAACTCGCCGCGGCCGATGCTGAGATCGACCGCATCGACCGCAAGCGTGGCACCGTAACGCTTGCTCAGGCCGCGAAGCGTGAGCTCGGTCTTGAGTTCGGCCATCGGCGCGCGCCCGCTCCTTCTACGCGGAGCCCGCGCGGCCCTCGCGGCCGCGGGGCCCGCCATGCGCTCATGTCAGGAGGAGATGGTGTCGACGTATTTCGCGTTCGCGTCGGGGTAGTTGGCCCCCCACCACTCGCCGCTGTTCACCACCTGGCCCTTGGCGTTGTCCGGGTCGGTCGGATTGAAGCGCCTGAGCTCCGGCGGCACCAGCGCACTCGCCTTCGGGTTCGACGGCCCGTTGCCGAGAAGGCCCAGGAGGCCGATCTGCGGCTCGACCTTGGCCGTCATCGAGGCCAGGAGCTCTTGGGCAAGCGCACCCGCCGGGTTGCCCTTGGGAACCACGAAGATGCCGGCCTGCAGCACGCCCTGGTTCCAGGTCCAGCTCATGCGGTCGTTCGATTCGCGCGACAGCACGCTCGCGCGCGTGTGCCAGATGCCGCCCATCACCGCCTCGCCCGTGCGGATGATCTGCTCGGACTCCGCGCCGGAGCTCCAGTAGAGGCAGTGCTCCTTGATCTCCTTGATCTTGTCCAAGGCGAGCTTGATGTCGATCGGATAAACCTTCTCGAGCGGCACGCCGGCCGCCATCACGGCGAGCTCGAGCGTGCTCAGCGCGTCGTGGCGCAGGAGCCGCCGTCCCGGATATTTCTTGAGGTCCCAGAAATCCGCCCACGTCTTGGGCGGGACATCGCCCACCTTGGCCTTGTCGTAGGCGAGGACCGTGCTGAAGGAATAAGGGGCCACGCCGTGGGGAAGGGCGAAGCCCACGGGCGGCACGTTCGCCTTGTCGACAACCTTATAGTCGATCGGCTCGAGCAGACCGAGCCCACCGAGCCAGTAGGCGCTGCTCGCGGAGCTGTCGCAAAGGTCCCAGGTCACGTGACCGCTCTCGACCATGGCGCGGATCTTGCCGCCGGCGGGCCCGCCGCTGTCGGTCGTGACCTTGGCGCCGGCATGGTCCTTCTCGAAGGGCTGGCCGTAGAAGCGGCTGAAGCCCTCGTTCGCGAGGCCGCCCCAGTTCGCGATCACGATCTCCTTGGCGTCGGCGGCGCGCGCCGCATCGCCCGCGGCGAGGGCCGGAAGCACGCCGAGTGCCGCGAGGCCCTTGAGGAAGCTGCGGCGGTCGATCTCGCCGCGCTCGAGGCGCTCGCGCGCCAGCTCGATGCAGTCCTGCTGAAATGATTGTGGCCCGCGCATTTCCCCCTCCCCGTTATGAGGTCTGTGGTATTTGGCAATGAGCGAATTACCTCATCCTTCGAGACGGGCCTTCGGCCCTCCTCAGGATGAGGAACCCCTCTGCATCTTCAGGCCGCCCCCGGGACGAAGTGCCCGGGGGAGCGCGCGAAGCGCGCGTCTCGAAGGGCGAGGCGGCCAAATGCGATTGCCTCTCCCTGTCATGGTTCTCCCGTTTCAAGATTGCGCGCGATAGCGTAATTTTCGCAATACAAAAATGACGCTGCGACTGATCGCCATGCTCAAGGGCAAGGCGCTAGATAACCGCAGACGAGCAGGCCGTTGCTCTCATGGGCCGGATTGTAGCTATCGGTCCAATAGGCATGGCTGGTGTCGGTTTGGTTGGCACCGCCGCTGCAGGCGGCCGTGAGCAGCACGCCGACGCTGACGCCGAGTGCCATAACGAGCTTGGCGACAAGATGCTTGAGCGAAATTGTCTTCATGTGCTCCTCCTCGGTGCTCCTCCTGCCTTGACGCAAGGGCACCGCACCTCGAGCGGAATGCCGGCAAGGCAAGAGGCTGGCGAAGCGGAAACGGGCAGGCGAGGACGCCGCCCCTTTAAGACATGGGACGGCACCTAGGGAGAGATTGTGACCAAGTTGAGGAATTTTTGTGCCGGCAACGGCCTGGAGTCCCGATTCGGAGTTTCGTCTTACCCGGAAATAACCGTCATTGCGAGCGCAGCGAAGCAATCCAGCACGCCTGGTGCGAACCCCGGCGTACGCCGGGGCTGGATTGCTTCGTTGCCCTTCGGGCGCCTCGCAATGACAAGTGTTTTCCTGATGTCATGAATTTCAGAACCAGGATACCAGCTGATGCACACATCTTTGCGGGGGCCTCAGCCGCGGCTCAGGTAATCGTAAGCGGAGAGCACATGCGTCGAGACGACGCGAAAGAAATCCTCGACCCTGACATGCTCGTCGTACGAGCCCATGCCGAAGGGCGGCGGGCCGTAGACGTAAGCCGGCACGCCCTTGTAGCGCCACAGCCGCGCGTCCGTGCCGCCGAGGCTCACGATCGGCACCGGTGTCACGCCGGAGAGCTGCTTGACGTTCGCGCGCAGAATCTCGACCATCTCGCCGAAGGGATCGCACCAGGAGGGCGCGCTGTAATTGATCTCCTCGAGCCCTACCTCGGGAAAGCCGGCGGCGATCCGTCGCACCTCGCGCATCACCTCCTCCTTCTCGACGCCGAGCGGGAGACGGATGTCCGCCTCGAGGCGGCATTCGCCCGGGACCATGTTGACCTTGAGTCCGCCGTGGATGACGCCGATGTTGAGCGTCACCTTGGGCACGATCGCCGCGGCACCCTTCCCCATCGCGGCATCGACGGCGGGGGCTGCGGCCTCGAGCGCGCGCACGACGTTATCGGGCGGGCGCGCCGGGATGCGGGTCACGGCCTCGAGCTCGGCGATGAGCCGGCCGGCGATCTTGGTGGCACTCGCGCTGAAATGCGTGTAGGCGCCGTGCGCCCCAGGCGTGCGTATGGTGAAGGCGAGCCAAAGCGGCCCCTTCTCCCCGAAGCGGATCGTGCCCAAGCCGCTCGGCTCGCCGTTGAGCAGGCAATCGCCGCGCACCTCGGGATGATGCTCGATGAGGTAACGCGCCCCCCACGGTCCGAAGGTCTCCTCGTCGGAGACGCAAGTTAACGTGAGCTTGCCTTTGAGCTTGTCGCGGATGCGGCTCAGATAGAGATAGGTGAAGATGGAGGCGGTGGTGCCCGCCTTCATGTCGCAGGCGCCGCGGCCGTAGATCCTGCCGTCGACAAGTGCCGCACCCCAGGGATCCTGCGTCCAGCCCAGCCCTTCGCCCACGGGAAAGACGTCGATGTGGCCGTTGAGCACGAGATGGCGGCCGCCGGCACCGCCCTCGAAGCTCGCCACGATGTTCGGCATCTCGCTCTTGGGTGCTATGGTCCGGTATTGGACGGCCTCGCCCGAGAGCAGCTTGCCGATGTGCGCGGCAGCCTCACGCGTGTCGCCCGGCGGGTTCGGGCTCTTGGCGCGGATGAAGCCGCGGTAGAAGTCGAGGATCCTCTCGCGATCGCGCTCGATCGCCTGCAGCAGCCCCTCCCTCTCATGAGCCATGCCAGCACCCCTACCAACTCCTAGAGCGTCTTCCGATCCGATGGGATCGGTGTGTTGTCGATCGTCATTCCCGCGAAAGCGGGAATCCAGCAGCTTCCTGGCCCCGCTTGCGCGGGGGTGACGAGACGAGCGCATCGACTCGATCGGATAAGGCCCTAGAGCCTGGATCCCGCCACCAGCTTGATGGCGAGGCAGGCGCCCGCCGCGATGAAAAATATGAGCTTCTGGCTGTAGATGGCCCAAGCAAGCAAGCCAAGTCCGATCCAAAGCAGCACGCCCGGCGGCTCCCTTCAGCCCTGTGTGATCGTCCCATTAGGCCGCAACCAGGCGGGAAAAGGAAGACATTATGATCTAACAGCGCTTGCCCTGGTGCGGTCGAGGCTGCCGCCGTTCTGAGAGCGGGAACGAAGGCGCCCCTATTGACCTAAATCAATGCGCCTGTCGGCGCCATCCCTTCAATGCCCGGAGACGGGCAGGGGGTATCGATGCCGTACAGCGTCGACGGTTATCTGGCTCGAGCCGAGGAATGCGCGCGCCTGGCCAATCTCACCAAAGACGACATGATCCAGCGCAAGTTGCTCGAGCTGAGACAGACTTATCTCAAGATCGCGGAGAGCCTGAAGAAGCCGATGGAGATGAGGGGAACGAAATAAGAAGTTCCTCCTCTCGCCCTTTCGCCTGCGAACGTGCTCGAGCGGCTTCGGCTCAGAGCGTCAGACAGAGCCTGAGCGAGTCGAGCACCGCGGCGTGGATATTGCGGCTCGCAACCGCGTCGCCGACGCGGTGGAGCTCGAAGCGGCCATCGGGCCGGAAGGTCCGGGGCTGCGCGCGCCCGGCGAGGAGCGCATCGATGTCCGTCACTCCGTCGTTGGCGGCACTCGCGCGGAGGCGATGATAGAGTGCCGCCGCCGGGATCGTGCCGTGCTCGACGACGATCTGGTCGGCGCTCAGCTCCAACTCCGCTCCCGTCATCAGATTACGGAAGGTGGCGGCGATGCGGTTGCCGCGCCGCTCGACCTTCTCGATCTCATGGTCGAAGGTGACCCTGAGCCCCATGCCGTAGGCGCGCTTCTTCCAGATGGCGCGCTCGGCGTACGTCAATTCCTGCGCGAGCTGGGCATCGATCGAGACGAGGGAAACGCTGCGGCCTTCCTTTAAGGCAAGCTCGGCGAGCTGCGGAGCGGGATGCCGGCCGGTGCCGTCGTAGACGAGAATCTCGGCGGCAAGCGGCACAGTACCGCTTAGGGCATCCCACACGCTCGTGCAGTGCTCGGCCCCGGCGATCCACTCGATGTCCGGCACCCCACCCGTCGCGATGATCACCACCTTCGGATCCTCGGCGAGCACGTCGCTTTCCTCGGCCAGCGTGTTCAGTCGCAGCTCGACCCCGAGCCGCGCGAGCTCGGCGACGCGCCAATCGATGACGCCGATGAGGTCCTTGCGCCAGCTCGCGCGCGCGCCGAGCAGCACCTGTCCGCCGGGGCGGGCTGCGGCCTCGAAGAGCACCACCTTGTGGCCGCGCTCGGCCGAGACGCGCGCCGCCTCAAGACCGGCCGGCCCACCGCCCACCACCACGATTTTCCGCCCCGCTCTCTCGGCGCGAGCGATGATCTGGGGCAGGCTCTCCTCGCGGCCGGTCGCGGGATTGTGGAGGCAGGAGGGGCGGTATTGCGACTGGCAGTGCGTGGCACCCACGCAAGGCCGGATGCTGTCCTCGCGGCCCGCGCGGAGCTTCGCCACGATATAGGGGTCCGCGATATGGGCGCGCGTCATGGCGACCATGTCGAGGAGGCCTTCGCGGATCGCGTAGCGCGCGGTCGCGACCTCGGAGATGCGCGCGGCGTGGAAGACGGGGAGCCCTACTTGGCGCTTGAAGGCGCCGACGCGCGCGAGCCAGGGCGCGATCGGCGAAGCCATGCCGGGCATGTTGTCGACGGCAAGCGCCAGCTCGGTGTCCATGCGTCCGTAGATGGCATTGAAGAAGTCGACGACACCCGCGCGCTCGAAGACGTGGGCGATCTCGAGGCATTCCTCGAAGGGCAACCCGCCTCCCTCGCCCTCGTCGACGACGTAGCGCAGGCCGACGAGGAAGTGCGGTCCGACCCGCCGCCGGATCTCCTCGTGCACCATGAGTCCGAAGCGGCAGCGGTTCGCGAGCGAGCCGCCGAAGCGGTCCGTGCGCCGGTTCGTCCGCGGCGAGAGGAATTGGCCGATCAGGTGGCCGCCCGCCAGCGTCTCGATGCCGTCGAGGCCTCCCTCCTCGCAACGGCGCGCCGCCTCGCCGTAGGCCTTGACCACGCGCGCGATGTCGTGCTCGTCCATCTCCTTGGGGAAGCTGCGGTGGAGCGTCTCGCGCACGGGCGAGGGTGCGATCGTCGGCAGCCAGTTGGACGCATAGGGCTCGCCGCGCCGGCCGAGATGCGTGATCTGGCACATCAAGGCCGTACCGTGCCGGTGTATGCGCTCGGAGAATTGCTGCAGGTGGGGAATGATGGCGTCCACGCCGACGTTGAGCTGGCGGAAGATATTGGGAGAGTCGGGCGCCACGTTCGAGGAGCCGCCGAACATGGTAAGCGCGATGCCGCCTTTCGCCTTCTCCTCGTGGTAGAGCTGATAGCGCTCCCGCGGCATCCCGCCTTCCTCGAGCCCGCAGGCGTGGCTCGTGCTCATCAGCCGGTTCTTGAGCACGAGCGCTTTGATCGCGAGCGGTTGGAGGAGGGGGTCTTGCGCGCGGGCAGCGTTCGCCGCCGCCGGGCGCTCCTCGACGTCCATTTGCTAGGCTCCCTTTGATTCACCTGCACCAAGACGCCGGGCCGTCGGCGAGAAATCCAGTCCGATCGTAGGTCCGCCGCGTTCGGCTGTCACGGCGGAAAAGGCATGGCGCGGGCGGGCAGGTCTTTGCTCCGACTCGCTTTCGCAATGCGGCGGCGCGCCGAGGTGCTGCCGTTACTTCGATAGCCTTGCGCTTCGATAGGCGCGCTCTGCCGAGCCATCGGCGATTCGATACTGATCCATCGGCCTTTCGCATACGCTCAAGCTGCGGAGGATCGTGCTTGCCTTCGGGGTGACAGCGCCTTTTGCGCTGGCGTTGCTCGCAGCACTCCTCGCCACCTTTGGCGCGCTTGTCGAGCGCTGGCTCTTCTTCGCCGAGGCGAAGCACACCCTCACGCTCTAAATATGGCGCCACGCGCGCCAAAGGCGAGAACGGGCGTCCTGCGCCGCCCAAGCGGCCCGCTTGCCCCGCCTCGTCTTCACACGGCGCGGGCCGCTCAGTCGCTTGCGCCGAGCTTATAGAGGTCCCGGAACGACGCGCCAGGGTGTGGCGCACTGCGCCACGTTGGGGTAATAGCCCGGCGGATAGTCGCAGTAGTAATAGGGCCCAGACGCCGCATAGGCGGGGTAAGGATAGACCGGTGCCGGGTAATAGTACCAGGAATTGCCGGCGATCCACCACCAGCCGAGGCGGCCGCCGTGCGGGCCACGGAACCAATGCCCGCCGCGCCAATTGACCCAGCCGCGATCGTGATGGCGATAGCCGTCGCCCCGCCAGTGACGCTCTTGCGCGAGCGCCGGCGCTGCGCCGATAGCCGAGAGTGCGACAACCGCCACGGCGGCAAGGGCCAAGGAGCGCAAGGCAGGGGCGCTGCCGAGCTTGCGTCTCACGCGTTCGAGGATGGACATTGCTGTCACTCCTTCCAGTTCGAGCCAAAGCTTGGCGAACTGAATATGAAACGCAGCAGTAGCGTTCTCCCTGCGCAAAGGAGGGGTGCTTTGTGCCCGGCACGAGCTCACATCGTCTTGAGCGCCCGCCACAATCTCGTCACATTGCGCTACGCGGGCCGCACGCGCATCGCCCTTGTTTCTCGCGTGAGCTTTCTCCCGCGCCGTCCTATAGAAGAATAAGTGCTTCGCGTGCCGCCGACGCACGAGGGTAGAGGGCGAAGGGCGGGCGCTGCTCAGCGCTGCCTTCGGATGAGGCAAGGCGGAGAGGGAGAGAGTGCGGGCCATGCCGGTCGAAATTCTCGCCATGGGCGAGGCAATGGTCGAGTTCAACGCGACGGGACCCGCGGGGGAGGGTGCCACCTATGTACAGGGTTACGGCGGCGACACCTCGAACGCCGCTATTGCCGCCGCCCGTCAAGGTGCCGCGGCCGGCTATCTGAGCGCCGTGGGCGAGGACGTCTTCGGCGAGGCGTTGCTCGGTCTGTGGCGGCGCGAAGGGGTCGATGCCAGCTGCGTCAAGCGCGATGCCAGCGCACCCACCGGCATCTATTTCGTCACGCACGGCCCGCAGGGCCACAGCTTCACCTATTACCGCACCGGCTCGGCCGCGAGCCGCTTGGCGCCGGCCGACATCGCCGAGGCTGCGATCGCCGCCGCCAAGATCCTCCACGTCTCGGCCATCAGCCAGGCGATCAGTGCGACCGCCGAGGCCGCAGTCGAGCATGCGATCAAGTGCGCCAGACGGCACGGCGTCGCCGTCTCCTACGATACCAATCTGCGGCTCAAGCTATGGCCGCTGGCGCGCGCGCGCGCGACCATCCATGCAACCCTGGCCGAGGCCGACATCGCGTTGCCGAGCCTCGAGGATGCGCGGCTCCTGACCGGCTTGGAGGAGCCCGACGCTATCGTCGACTTCTATCTCGAGCTCGGCGCCCCCTTGGTGGCGCTCAAGCTCGGCAGCGAGGGTTCGCTCGTGGCGACGCGGAACCAGCGCCGGCGCCTCCCCGGCCACCAAATCAAGGCCGTGGATGCCACCGGTGCGGGCGATACCTTCGCGGGCGCCTTCCTCGCGCGCCTCACGGTCGGCGACGACCCGCTCCGCGCCGCCACTTACGCGAACGCGGCTGCGGCCCTCTCGACGGCCGGCTATGGTGCTGTAACCCCCATTCCGACCCGCGCGCAGGTGAAACGCTTCCTCGCCGAGAGCCACGCGCGCGCCGTGAGCTGAGGACAGAGGCCATGAGCCGGATGCCGCATTCCCAGTCGCCCGAGATCGCCGCCCTCCTTGCCAGGGCGGCCGTCATCCCGGTGCTCACGGTCGAGGATCCCGAGCGCGCCCTATCCCTCGCGCGCGCGCTGGTGGCGGGCGGACTCGCTGTTCTCGAGATCACGCTCAGGACCGAAGCGGCACTTGCGGCGGCGCGCGCGATCATGGCGGAGGTCGAAGGGGCCGTCATCGGCATCGGCACGGTCCTGACGGAGGCGCAAATGCGCGCGAGCCGCGAGGCGGGGGCGCGCTTCGTGGTGAGCCCGGGAGCCACTGCCCGTCTCCTCGACGCAGCGGCCGAGGCCGGAATTCCCTACCTTCCGGGGGCTGCGACCGCCTCCGAGATTCAAGCGCTCCTCGAGCGCGGCTATACGCACCTCAAGTTCTTTCCCGCCGAGAGCCTGGGCGGGGTCGCGGCCTTGAAGGCGCTTTCGGCACCCTTCCGCCAAGTCCGCTTCTGTCCGACCGGCGGCATCGATGCCGCCAAGGCGAAGGCCTATTTGGCCCTCGACTGCGTCGCCGCGGTGGGTGGGTCCTGGGTGGCGCCGCCGGACCGGACCGCTGCCGGCGACTGGGGCGCGATCACGCGGCTCGCGCGCGAGGCGGCGGCGCTCTCACGCAAGGTCTTGCTGGCGTAACCGGCCTGCGGACCATCGCCTCCCCTACTCGGCGCGGCACTCCCCTCTCATGGCGCGCGCGCGGCTTTCGGCCTGCGTCCAACGAGGATGATGCCTGCCGCGGCGATCTCGAGCGCCATGCAGAGCCCCAGCGCCGGGCGGTAGCCGCCGCTCGCGTCATGCACGGCGCCGAGGAGTGCTGGCCCGAAGGCATAGGTGAATTGGCAGATCGCCGTGCTGAGCCCCATCACCAAGCCGAAGGAACGCGTGGCGAACTCGTGCTGGATGATGAGGGCCGGCAGCGTGATGAGGTTGCCGACCGAGAGGCCGAAGACGATGCAGCCCAGGTAGAGCACGAGGGCGCTCTCGTGAAAGAGCAGCATCGCCAAGAGTGCCGCCACCTGGCTCGTGCATGCCGCGGCCGAGACGATGCGCTGGTCGAGCCGGTCGATCACCAGGCCGAGGCCGACCCGTCCGACCGCCGCGGCAATCGCGGTCGCGGCCACGGCCGTGCTGGTTCCCTCGTGGCCTAGTGTGGGCAGGAGAAAGGCCACCTGGTGGACGATGAAGCCGACCTGGGCGGCAAGCGCCAGCGCGAAGGGCGCGGTGACGCTCCAGAAGCGGAAGCTGGCGAGCGCCTCAGCGCGCCGCAGCAACACCGGCAGCGGCTCGATAGCGGCTGGCCCTTCTTCGGCGCTCAGTGCGGGCGGCGTCGCATCGCCACTTTCGGGCTCTTCCTCGCGCTGGCCGGCACGCATGCCGAAAAGGGCGGCGGGAACGAGAAGGGCGAAGAGGGCCGCCGCCACGGCGAGGACGGCCGTCAAGAGCCCATAGCCGGCGCTCAGTTGGACGAGTGCGGGGGCGACGGTGAAGCCGGCTGCACTCGCGCCATTGAGCGCCAGGCTGAGGGCGAGGCCGCGGCGGCGGTGGAACCACAGCGAGATCGTCGTGGCGATCGCCGTCGTGCTGGTTGAGGCCCACCCGAATGCCATGACCAGGTTCGCGGCGTAGAGTTGCCAGGGTGCCGAGGCGAGTGCCAAGCCCACGGCAGCGGCGGCGAGAAGCGCGGCTCCGCCGAGATGCACCGCGCGCGGGCCCAGCCGCTCGATGGCCGCAGGCGCGAGCGTGAGCAGGGCGGCGCCGAACAGGTAATAGAGGGTCGTGGCCGAGGAGATGAGCGCTGTCGACCAGCCGTGCAGCTTGTGGAGCTCGGCCAAATAGACGGCCTGACCGTAAAAGCCGAAGCCCCAGCCGAAGAGGGCGGTGAAAAAGCAGGCGACCACCACGGGCCAGTTGAACCCAGGGGAAGCACGGGGAGAGGCGTGTGGCACGCGTCACAGAGTCCTGGCACGAGGGAAGCGGCAGGCAGGAGAATTGCGGGCAAGTGCTGGTCCGGGCAAGCAGGATTATCCGCGCGCTCGGAGGCGAGAAGCTCGCTTGGGCGGATCGGCAAGGGGGTCGAGGCGTGTCGCCGTCGCGGCCGCCGCATCGTCCGCGCCCAGGATTCTCGCCCATCACGGCAACGCCGGCGGCCCCCGTCGCCAAAAGTCTCGCCGCATTGCCGGCGGCAACGCGCCTACGCGCCTGGACGGGAATTGTTGCGGCGTGCGCGACGTTGCGCGCGCCCGAGAGCCGAGCGGCGGGGGAGAAAAGCGATTTATCTCAACAAGTTGCGGGTATGAATCCAAGGCGGCGCCGCGCTCTCCCCAGGGCGCGTTCGCGCGCGGCGGGATGCGCGGAGCCGGCAAGACGGATACGGGCCGTCGCTGGGCGCGGCGACGGCCCGGATCTGCGAGCCTCTTGTGGGGGCCTCAGAGCTTGAGGCCGGCCCGTGTCGCCTTGTCGAGCCTGCCGGTGGCCTTGAGGCCGTGCGCCTGCTGGTAGCTCTTGAGGGCGGCGTGCGTCTTCGGACCCATAATGCCGTCAGCCGTAAGGGCGGCACCCTCCTTGTTGAGGGCTTCCTGAGCGCTCTTCACCGTGGCGCTGCCCGGATGGTGACGGTGATGGTGCATATGCTTCTTGGGCATGGACGTCATCGGTGCCGCCGGAGTCGCCGGGGCCTGAGTCGCCGGGGCCGGACTTGGCTGGGTCTGGGCGGTGGCCTCCAGCGGCAGGACGGTCGCGACCCCGAACATCAGGGCAGCAGAGAGAGCAGCGAGGCGGATGGTCGTCTTCGTCATTTTTACGCTCCTGTGAGACGAGGCAGGCTGTCAACAGTACTTCTACCAGCATTGCATGTATTCTTACAAGCCAGTGTATGCGGGAATCTTGCGCGTGTATGAGAAAATCGTTTCAACTGGTCCGCTTCGCCGTTGCTCTCCCCTTGTCCCTTGATCGAGCTCAAGGTGTCTCGCGATCGAGCGCCGCATGTGCCGCGAAATTCCCCAAGCGGGCCCCCTCGGCTCCTTCCCGGCCTCTAAGACCGCGCTATGATCTCTCGCATGAGCGCGCCCGCCTCAGCGATCGTCGATCTCTCGGAGCCCTTCGCCGGATGGTTCGCCCGGCGCGGCTGGCGGCCGCACGCGCACCAGCTCGAGATGCTGGCGGCAGCCGCGCGCGGCGAGTCCGCGCTCCTCATCGCCCCCACGGGCGGAGGAAAGACGCTCGCCGGCTTCCTTCCCACGCTCGTCGAGCTTACCCGGCAGCCGAAGGAGGGGCTCCACTCGCTTTACATCTCGCCCCTGAAGGCGCTTGCCGTCGACATCCACCGCAACCTCGAGCAGCCGATCGCTGAGATGGCACTCGCCATCCGCGCCGAGACGCGCACCGGCGACACGCCGCAGGCGAAGCGCGAGCGCCAGCGGAGAGCGCCGCCGCAGCTTCTGCTCACGACACCCGAGTCGCTTGCCCTTCTCCTCTCCTACGAGGATTCGGCGCGACTCTTCGCGGGCCTCCGCAGCGTCATCGTCGACGAGCTGCACGCGCTTGCCGACAACAAGCGGGGCGATCTTCTCGCCCTCGGCCTGGCGCGGCTCGCCGCAATAGCACCTCAGCTCCGCCGCATCGGGCTCTCCGCAACAGTTGCCGAGCCTGGGCTGCTGCAGGACTGGCTCTCGCGCGAGGGTGACGCCGCCAAGGCGCCGGTGCGGCTAATCCGCGGCGGCGAGGGGCCGCAGGCCGAAATTTCGATCCTCATGCCGCGGGAGCGCATGCCTTGGTCGGGTCACATGGCGCTCCACGCCATGCCCGAGGTGATGCGCGCGATCCGCGCTGCCGGATGCACCATCGTCTTCGTCAATACGCGCGCGCAGGCGGAGCTCGTCTTCCAGGCGCTGTGGCGGCTCAACGACGACAATCTGCCGATCGCCCTTCACCACGGCAGCTTAGCTGCCGAGCAGCGCCGCAAGGTCGAGGCGGCGATGGCGCGGGGCGCGCTCAAGGCCGTGGTCGCCACCTCCTCGCTCGACCTGGGCATCGATTGGGGTGCGGTCGATCTCGTGGTCCAGGTGGGAGCGCCCAAGGGCGCCTCGCGTCTTGTCCAGCGCATCGGCCGCTCCAACCATCGTCTCGACCGGCCGAGCAAGGCGCTGCTCGTGCCGGGCAACCGCTTCGAGTTGCTCGAATGCCGCGCCGCGATCGAGGCGATAGCAGCCGCCGAGCTCGACCGCGAGCGGCGGCGCGAGGGGGCACTCGACGTGCTCGCCCAGCACATCACCGGCATCGCCGCAGCCAGCGGATTCCAGGCCGAGGTACTCTTCGCGGAAGTGCGGCGTGCCGGCCCTTACCGGCACCTCGCGCGCCGCGAGTTCGACGACACGCTCGCCTTCGTGGCCACGGGCGGCTATGCGCTCGGCGGCTACGAGCGCTTCCGCCGCCTCGTGCGCGACCGAGGGGGGAGCTACCATGTTGCCTCGCCCGACATCGTGCGGCGCTATCGCATGAACGTCGGCACCATCGTGGAGCAGCCGATGCTCCAGGTGCGGCTCGGCGGCCGGCGTCTGCTTGGCGAGGTCGAGGAATATTTCATCCAGGGGCTCGTCCCCGGCGACACCTTCGTCTTCTCGGGCGAGCTCTTGCGTTTCGAAGGCGTGCGCGAGACGGCCGCTATCGTGACGCGCACGACGGGCGAGGCACCGAGGATTCCGGCTTACGCGGGCGGGCGGCTGCCGCTCACCACGAACCTCGCCGCACGCGTACGCGCGATCCTCGCCTCTCCGCCGCTCTGGCGTCGTCTCCCCCCCGAGGTCGGGGAATGGCTCGAGATGCAGGAACGGCGATCCGTCCTGCCCATGCCCGAGGGACTGCTCGTCGAGCTCTTCCCGCGCGGTGGCAAGGAGTATCTCGTCGCCTATTGCTTCGAGGGCCGCAACGCGCATCAGACGCTCGGCATGCTGCTCACCCGCCGCATGGAGCGCATGGGTGCCAATCCGCTCGGCTTCGTGGCGAGCGACTATTGCCTTGCCGTGTGGAGTCTCGCGCCGCCGCGGGACGTCCCGGCCCTCTTCGATCGCGACATGCTGGGCGACGATCTCGAGGCATGGATGGCCGAATCGACCATGCTCAAGCGCACCTTCCGCAACGTCGCCGTGATCGCAGGCCTCATCGAACGGCGTCATCCCGGTTGGGAGAAGACGGCGCGACAAGTCACCTTCAATTCGGATCTCATTTACGACGTGCTCCGCCGCCACGAGCCCAATCATGTCCTCCTGCGCGCGACGCGGGCCGACGCCGCAACGGGCTTGACGGACGTGCGCCGACTCGCCGAAATGTTGGAGCGGGTCGCGGGGCGCATCACGGTCAAGCGCCTGCCGCGCGTCTCGCCGCTCGCAGTGCCGGTGCTGCTGGACATCGGACGCGAGAGCGTGTACGGGGCTGCGATCGATACGCTGCTCGACGAGGCGGCGGCGGAGCTCGTTGCGGAAGCCTACGAGCTGCCGGACCCTCAAGGGGTGCTGCTGTAGCCGCCTCGGCTCCGCGCGAAGTCTCGCTGTGCGTCCCGGCCGAGCATTGCGGTGGAGGGAGGGTGCCGAGGGATGTCGCCAAGGAATTTTAGGGGTGCGCTTTGGCCGCGACGGTGACCCTCAATGGCGCGGAGCTGACGCTCGATCCGTCCGGTGCCGTATGGTGGGCGGAGCGCTCGACGCTTGCGGTGGCCGATCTTCATCTCGAGAAGGGCTCCGCCTTCGCCAGGCAAGGCCGTCTTTTGCCGCCCTACGATACGCGCGCGACGATCGCGCGCCTCGCCGTGGTGCTGCGCCGGTACCGCCCCGCCCGCGTCGTCGCCTTGGGCGACAGCTTCCACGACCAGGAGGCTTTGGCGCGCATGGACGCCGCGGACCTGGCGCTGCTGCAACGGCTCGTCGCCGAGCATGATTGGGTGTGGATCGCGGGCAATCACGACCCTGCTCCGCCGCGCGGGCTCGGCGGCACCGTGCGCGCGGAGCTAGCACTCGAGCCGCTCGTCTTCCGCCACGAGCCCGAGGAAGGACATGTGGACGGCGAGGTATGCGGACACTTCCATCCCAAGGCGGCGGTGTGCGCGCGCGGCCGGCGCATCTCGGGCCGCTGCTTCGTGACCGACGGCGGACGCCTCGTGCTCCCCGCCTTCGGCTCCTATACGGGCGGCCTCGACGCGCTCGATCCTGCGATCAGCGAGCTCTTCGAGGGGCAGGTGCGCGTTTATCTCATCGGGCGCGATGCCATCTATCTCTTCGCCGCCGAGCGGCTCGAGGGCATGCGCCGGAGCGAGCCCGCGGCATCCGTGCGCTGAGGGGGATGGCTGCGCCCTGCCGGGTCAGTGCGCCTAGGGAGCGTAGCGAAATTCGAGCAGCTGGCCCTTCTTGTCGAGGTATTGCCGGCGGAGGAGCAAGCCGTCGCGGCCGTACCACAGATCGCGCGAGAAGTCTCCGCTTGCCGTCACGTGGCGCGCCGGCACGTCCTCACTACCGAGGGCGAGCGGCTCCTCGGCACCCTGGCCGAAATGCACGTTGAGAATGCGGCCGCTGTCGAGGTCGAGGACCGGGTGTCCCTGCGTCATCTCGATCTGCCACAGGCTCGAGGGTACGAGGCCGGGTGGGGCTGGGAGCCGGCCGGCGGGCCCGTTGACCATGAGCCCGGAAGCGGTCGCGTCGAGATCGACCTCGACGGGCTCGTCGTAATTGTTGACGTCGGTCGTGACCTCGGCGAGGGCGCCGTCGTGCCAAACCTCGCGACAGCGCAACATGTAGCGATCGGAGACCTGCTTGCCGACACGAAGGAGGCCGAGCGCGCGATCGGCGAGATTGTGCCAGACCTCGGGGGCCACGATATATATCTCGTTCTGCACTACCAAAGTCTTGCCCTCATGCTGGAAGGTCAGCAACTGGCGGCCGACCTTGACGCCATTGACCAGGATGTCGAACGGACGCTTGGTGTTGGGCGCATCGAAGGCAAGGGCCGGGCCCGCCGTCCCGCTCATCAGCCCGAGAATGAGGGCGGCAAGGCCGAGGCGGCGGACAAGCAGAAGGGGCCGGAGGATCGTCATGGCGGCCTGGGGCATGGGCTCATGGGCGGAGTGTCCCATCGCACAAGGAGCGACGCAAGGTCGCTCGGCCGGCCGAGCGCTAAGGCATTGCGCGGCGTTCCGCCCGCGCCCGAGAGCGTGTAGAGTCGGGCCATGAGACGAGCCAAAGTCAAGCCCGCGCGGCGGCGGCCCGATCCCTTCGGGCGCGCCCGGCATGACCACACGGATTGCCTGGCGCAGGCGTTGCACACGGCCGAGCGCCTATGCGCGCTGCGCGGCGCGCGCTTGACGAAGTTGCGTCGGCGCGTGCTCGAGCTCGTTTGGCGCAGCCACGATCCCGTCGGCGCCTATGCCATCCTTGACGCGCTCAGGGAGGACGGGCGCGCGGCGGCCCCGCCGACCGTCTATCGCGCGCTCGATTTCCTCTCCGAGCAGGGCCTCGTCCACCGTATCGAGTCGCGCAATGCCTATCTCGGCTGCGCCGACCCCGAGCACGCCCACGCCAGCCAGTTCCTCATCTGCGCGCGCTGCGGAGCCGCCTCCGAGCTGCACGACGGCCATATCCAGAGCGTCATCGGCGACAGCGCGCGCGAGATCGGCTTCCGCATCCAGCATCTCATGGTCGAGGTGATCGGCCTCTGCCCGAGCTGTGCCC
>DATNIJ010000084.1:0-9157 GCA_035604475.1 Alphaproteobacteria bacterium | reverse complement strand
CCCATCGGGCTCTCAAACCGAGCGCGTGAGTCCGCCGTCGACCCGGATGTTCTGGCCGGTCACGTAGCTGGCATCGTCCGAGACGAGGAAGGCGACCGCCTTGGCGACCTCGGCGACCTTGCCGTAACGGCCCATGGGAATCTGCTGCATGCGCGCGGCGTCGGCCGGATATGAGTCGATGAAGCCGGGCAGGAGGTTGTTCATGCGGATGCCGGCCTTGGCGTAGCGATCGGCGTAGAGCTTGGCGAAGGCGCCGAGGGCCGCGCGCAGGCTCGAGGAGACGGGAAACGCCGCCTCGGGCTCGACGGCAGCGTAGGTCGAGATGTTGACGATCGCACCCCTGCCTTGCCGCTCCATGAGGGGTGTTACGAGGCGCGCCATGCGCACCACGTTGAGCAGCACCAGATCGAGGCCGGCGTGCCACTCGGCGTCGCGCACCTCGAGGAGCGCGCCGCTGGCCGGGTGGCCGGTGTTGTTGACGACCGCATCGACGCGGCCATAGGCCTCGAGCGTCGTCTCGACGAGGCGCTCGAGATCGGCCGGCACGGTGACCGAGCCGCTGGTGCCGACGGCACCGAGCGCATGCGCGAGCCCCTCGGCGGCACCCGAGGGCGACATCAGCGCCAGGCGCCAGCCGCGCGCCTTGAGCTCGACGGCGATCGCGGCACCCATGCCGCGTCCCGCGGCGGTGATGATCGCGACTTTGTCTTGGGCCATGTTGCTCCTCTCGGGTGGTGAGGGCGGCGCGGCACGCTAAAGCGCCGTGCGCACCTTCGTGGCTGGGCGCTCCAGGCTTGCGCGCGCCAGCCGCGGCCTCAGGAGGTACCCGCGGCGCCCGCGTGGGCGGCTTGCCATCCGTCGGGGTCGTTGAGGAAGGTGCTGACCTTATCGAGGGCCACGCGGTCGAAGAAGCCTCCGGCCTCGGCGACCGCGAGCACGTCCCACCAGGTCGCAAGTGCTAAGAGCTTGACGCCGGCCTCGGCGAGCCGCGCGATGGCCGCGGGGAAGATGCCGTAATGGAAGATGACGAAATTGTGCGCGACCTTGGCACCCGCCTTGCGCAGCGCCTCGACGAAGACGAGCTTGCTGCCGCCGTCGGTCGCCAAATCCTCGACCAGGAGGACGCGGGCACCTTCCGCCATGTCGCCCTCGATCTGGGCCATGCGGGCGAAGCCCTTGGGCTGCTTGCGCACGTAAAGCATGGGAAGGGAGAGGCGCTCGGCGATCCAGGCGGCGAAGGGGATGCCGGCCGTCTCGCCGCCCGCGATGGCGTCGAGCGATTCGTAGCCCGCCTCGCGCAGGATCATCTCGACGGCCAAATCCATGAGCTTCGCGCGCGCGCGCGGGAAGGAGATCAGCCTGCGGCAGTCGATATAGACCGGCGAGCGGCGTCCCGAGGTGAAGACGAAGGGCTTGTCCGGACTGAACTTGACGGCATCGAGCTCGAGCAGGATGCGCGCGGTCGCGTAGGCCGGGCTGTCTTGCGCGGGGGGCTCTCTTGCAGCACTCATGCCGGGTCTCCAGATCGGGGCGGGACTGGCGGCGGCCCTGACGCTCGCTTCCAGGGGCGCACGTTACGGCCGAACGCCGCGCGAGGGAAGGGGTTTGGCACCCGCGCTGCGCGCCATCGCGGGCGGGCGGGGACGCCGCGGCAAAAGCGCCCGTTTGCACCCGCCTCCCTACTTGCTAAGCTTTGCCGCCGCCATTTGCAGGGATTGCGCCCATGTCCGAGCTCGTTCTTCTCGAGCGCCAAGCCGACATCGCGACCGTCATCCTCAATCGCCCCGAGAAGCTCAACGCGCTCAACAAGGTGTTGTGGCAGGCGGTCGGCGAGACGATGTCGGCACTCGAGCGGGACGACAGCCTGCGCGCCATCATCCTGCGCGGCGCCGGCGACAAGGCCTTCGCACCCGGTGCGGACATCGGCGAGTTCGAGAACGAGCGCGCCAACAGGGAGCAGGCGCAAGCCTACGGCCGCGTCATGCACGTGGCCATGGCTCGCATCGCCGAGTGCCGCCATCCCACCGTCGCGATGATCAAGGGCATCTGCGTCGGCGGCGGGCTCGAGCTTGCCATGATGTGCGATCTCAGGATCTGCGGGCAATCGAGCCGCTTCGGCGTGCCGATCAACCGCCTCGGCGTGATCATGGCGTACCCGGAGATCATGGCACTCATCGACCTGGTCGGCCGCGCCACGGCCCTCGAGATTCTGCTCGAAGGCCGCCTCTTCGGTGCCGAGGAGGCGAAGCAGAAGGGTCTCGTCACGCGCGTCGTCCCCGATGACAAAGTCGAGGAGGAGGCCTATGCGAGCGCACGCCGCATCGCCCAAGGAGCGCCGCTTTCGAACCGTTACCATAAGAAGTTCGCGCGCCGGCTCCTCGATCCCCGGCCGCTTTCCGCCGAGGAGTTCGCCGAGGGCTTCGCGACCGCCGGCAGCGAGGATTACCAGGAGGGCTATCGCGCCTTCATCGGGAAGCGCAGGCCCAACTTTCGCGGCGTATAGTACCGACTTTCGCGAGTTCGTGAGTCGCCGGAAGGCGACTCACGAGCCGCGAAATCGGTACAAACTCAAAGTGTTGTACCTGCTTACAGGCTTCGCGCCGGCGGCCCGCAGGGCCGCCTCTTTGCGAAACGCACGAAGAGGCGCGCTTTGCGCGCCGGGGCGCGAAACTCTGCAAGCAGGTACTGGTGCCGATAAGCTACTCGTCCCAATCCAGAGGAGTGTCTGCGCGCAGCATGTCGTAGATGCGGGTGACCTTGACGCTCGGCGCGGCGCGCGCGCCCGCGTCGCGCAAATCCGTGTGCGTCAACCACAGTTTCGCCTGGATGACCTCGTCCTTCGTCGGCGCGAGCGCCATCACGGAGGCGAGCTTGACGTCGTCGAGGCGCCCGAGGATCCCTATCAGCTCCTCGCGGGTCAGCTTGCTCATGGCCGAGTCTCCCAACCGCATAATAGCCGATTTTCCGGCCGCATCACGGAATGACGCCACAGGCGACGCGCACTCCGGCCTCGTCCGCGGCCTTGGCCTTGTCCGTCTCGCTTGGCGCTCCGCCCTCGATGACGATCGTGCGGCCCTTCAACTCCTCGAGCCGCAAGCCGGGCGCCGTCACCGCCGTACGCGCGATCCCGTCCTTGTCGACGGTGAGCACGAGAGACGGGGCCAAGGACACATCCGTGCCCGGGGCCTTGCCAGGCCGCTCCGCCTTTGTCGGCGTGAAGGTGCCGCCGGCGGCACCCCCCGCGACCTTCGTTCCATTGATCTCGGCGGGACCGCAGTCGCCATTCGCGTGGATCGAGATCGAATGAGGACCCGGCGCCAGGCCCTTGAGGAGAGGGGTGAGCCGCAATCCCCCCCCGGTGTCGGCCGCGCGAACGGTTCCGATCGTGGCGCCAATTCCCACGGGTGTGACGAGGGTGATGCGGATGCGCGCCTCATCCGCGGAGACCCGGCCGGCGAAGACAAGGGCGGCCAGCAGGACGGCTGTACCCACGCACGCTACTGCCGTCGCCCGCATGGGTATCCTCCGCTTGCGCTCCCTAGCCTCGCACGACAAAGTCGGTGCGGCTGTCGCCGGTGGATCGATTGCCGGCGCCACTCTCAAGTTTGGCGCCAACGCGGCCGCGCATCAAGGCGGGCGCTGGCAATCGCGTAAGCATTGCCCCTAGGGAGGCGCACGGCCGGTTGATTCTTTCCTGTCCTGCCGGCATAGTGTAGCGCAAGAGTGCAGAATCGCGGGGGGGCAAATGCGCCGTCATTTCCCGAGCGCCGTGTTTGCGGCGCTTCTATGCATGATGATGCCTGGGGGCGTCGCCAAGGCCGACGGGCTGGGCTTTTTCGAGCGCGGACCGGTTCCCGCGTTGCTCGAGTTCAGCGCCGGGGCCTTTGCGCCGTTCGACCCTCCGGGCGAGAACAACCATGGCGCCGGCTCGACGGCGCTTTTCCAAGTCGACGGGATCTCGCGCTGGGACATCGTCAATTTCTGGAACTATTTCATCGTCAACCCTTATGTCGGCGGCTTCGCGACCGGCAAGGGCGGGGGCATGGGCTACGGCGGCATTCATGGCACGGCACCCATCGGCCAGCATTTCGAGGCGGATCCTTTTTTCGCAGTCGGCGGATACTGGCGCGGCAGCGGCCGCGACATGGGCGGCACGGCGCTCTTCCAGACGGGGATCGGCTTGCTCTACGTGTTCGACAGCGGCTATCGCGCCGGCCTCACCTTCAGCCACGAATCGAACGGAACCTTGCTTCCGCGCGAGCGCTCCGGATGCGTGTGCAATCCGGGAGCCAACAATTTCACGCTGACCGTGGGCGTCCCGATCGTGAAGATCTTCGATTTCTAGCCGTTCGCCTCGCGCGCGGCAGGGCGGCGCTCAACCGCGCGTGATCTACCCTCCAGCATGAGCTGCGAGAGCCGGTCGGCGGCGGCCCGTCACCCTCAGCTCGCGAGATCGTCGGCCTTTTTCCTGATCGCTGCGATGAGACCGTCGACCCCCCGCTCGCGGATCACCGAGGTGTACTCCGAGCGGCGCGTCGCGAGCTGCGAGATCGAGCCATCGAGAAAGACGTCGATCACCTTGTAGTTGTTGTCGCCGCCGGCGCGGAGAAGATAGTCGATGGAGACCTTGTCGCCGTCGGCCTTCACGATCGCGCTATAGACGATGATGTCCTTGCGCGGCGTCTCCTTGGTGTCCGTGGTGACGAATTTCTCGCCGTCGTAGCTGTGGAAGCTATGGGCGTAATTGGCGATGGTGAAGTTGCGGAAGGCATCGATCAGCTGGTTGCGCTGATCGGCCGTCATCTTGTCCCAATAGGCTCCGACGCTCGCCTGGGCCATCAGCGCCACGTCGAAAGTCTTCTCGACCCACGGCTTCAGCATCTCGAAGCGCCCCTTGTAGCCGAGCTTGGGCCCGTTCTGCATCGCCTTGAGAAGCTGGGCATAATAGCTCTCGATCACCTCCTTGGGCGCGTCGGGGCCGGCGAATGCGGCGAGCGGGAGCAAGACGGCGATGGCGAGGGCGGCAAGGACGGTCTTCAGGCGGCGCAGCATCGGGACTCCTGATCTTTATCACTTCGTCAAACGAGGTGCGGGCGCGTGGCAAGATCAAAGTAGGTCCGCAATCAAAGCGGGGCAAGGGGGTCTCATGCGACGCATATGGCGCGAAGCGCGCCGAGACGGCCTCTCTCGCAGCCCGGCACGGCCGCCTGCCGATGCGGCGCAGCGGGCCGCCGGACAGAGGAGTTCTCTATTTGTCCGGCACGGCCGCGGCGGGAGCCCGCCGCATGTCGGCGGACCGCCTCCCCCCAAATGCCGGCGGCACCGCTTGGAGCGCTGCCGATCATGCGCTGCAATATTTGGCTTGTGGATCATTCCGTCCGCCATTATATCGACGCCTTGTTATCGACGGCCTGATGGATGGGGGGTGCATGGCGGGAGTGCGGTGCGCCCGGCCTCAGCCGAAGATTTTCCCTATTGACGAGCCTTAATACCAGTGAATCCCGATATTTCGGAGCTGAGCCCCGCGAGAGGGAATCTTTTGCCGCAGCGGTGGTACCGCCAGATGGGGCCGATGATTGCGTCGGCGCTTATGTGGTGGGTGGCGCGCGCGCGCCGGATGGCTTGGCCCATCGTCATTGGCAGTGTCCTCGTCGCGATCGCGGGCGGCGTCTACACCGTCGACCATCTTCGCATGAACACCGACATCGACGCCTTGCTGTCATCGGAGGTGCCTTACCGCAAGACGCTCAAGGACTTCGAGCAGGCATTTCCCCAGCTTCAGGACAATCTCGTGGTCGTCCTCGAGGGCGACAGCCCGGACCGCGTGGAGGACGCGGCCAAGGCACTCGCGGCCAAGCTCAGCGAGAATGACAAGCTCTTCCAAGACGTGTTCTACCCGATGGGCGATCCGTTCTTCCGTCGCGAGGGCCTGCTCTTCCTCAAGACCAAGGACCTGCAAGAGCTCTCGGACCGTATGGCCGATGCGATGCCGCTGGTCGCGACTTTCTCAAACGACCGCAGTCTACGCGGTTTTTCCGACGTACTCGGCGATGTGGTCGACGGCGTCAAGCTCGGCAAGGCCGACCCAGGATTGCTCGTGCGCCCGCTCGATGCGATCGCGGACACGGTGGAGGCGCAGCTCCAAGGTAAACCCGCGCGTTTGAGCTGGCGCGATCTCGTAAGCCGGGCGAGCGATGCCGCGTCCGACCGGCGTCAGATCATTCAGCTCAAGCCCTACCTCGATCGGCATTCATTCGCTCCGGCCGACAGAGCCATCAAGGCCGTGCGCGCGGCGGCAACGGAACTCGACCTCGATCCGGCCCACGGCGTGCGCGTGCGCATTACAGGCTCGCCCGCGCTCGATGAGGACGACCTCAAGACGGTCAGGGACGGCGTGGGGCTGGCAAGCGCGGCCTCCTTCGCGCTCGTCTCCATCATCGTCTTCCTTGGCCTGCGCTCTCCCAAGCTCGTCTTCGCGACCCTCGCATCGCTGGTTATTAGTCTTGTTTGGACCGCGAGCTTCGCCGCCCTTGCGATCGGTTACCTCAACATGATGTCGGTCGCCTTCGCCGTGCTCTTCATCGGTCTCGCCGTCGATTTCAGCATTCAATTCGGGCTCCGTTACAAGGAGAGCGTGGATCGCGGCGCCTCGCTCGAGAGCGCGCTTAAGGAGGCGGCTTCCGGTACGGGCGTGGCAGTGAGCCTGGCGGCGGTTTGCGCGGCGATCGGCTTCTTCGCTTTCGTGCCGACCGACTACATTGGCTTGGCTCAGCTCGGCATCATCGCGGGCGTCGGCATGTTCATCGGGCTTTTCGCGACGCTGACGCTTTTGCCCGCGATCCTCACCCTCCTGCCGATGAAAGCCGACCCGCGGCCTCGCGAGAACCGAAGGCTTTATACGGCCGCGAGCTGGCTCGAGAACCACGCCCACGCCGTGTGCTGGGGGGCGCTCGCCGTCGGCCTCCTCGCGCTTACGACCTTTCCCTTCGCCCGCTTCGATATCGACCCGATCAACCTGAAGAGCCCCAACACCGAATCCGTCCAGGTCTATCTGGACATGACCAAGGACTCGCGTATCTCGCCCTATTCGATCAGCATCGTGGCGCCGAGCCTCGAGCAGGCGGACGCGCTCGCCCGGCGGCTCGACAAGCTGCCCGAGGTGGCAAGCACCGTGACGCTCAGCTCCTTTCTCCCCGGGGACCAAGAGGCCAAGCTGCCCCTCATCGCTCGGACGGCGGGCATGCTGATGCCCATTCTTGAGAGGCATGAGCGGCGGAAGGCGCCTAGCGATGTGCAGCGTCGCAAGGCGACGGAGGAAGTGCAGACCACCCTTGCGGCACTCGCCGCCTCGCCCAAGGCGGGTGCCGCCTCGGCCCCTGCCGGGCGGCTTGCCGAGCTCCTTGCCCGTTACAAGGATGGCCCCGGCCGGGACCTCACTGCCTATGGCGGGCTCGAGACCGCTCTCATCGGCAGCCTGTCGGCCAAGCTCGACAGCCTCACAGAGCTTATGCAGCCGGCGGTCGTGACGCTCGCCGAGCTGCCGTCCAACGTCCGCGCGCGCTACGTCGCATCCGACGGCCGAGCGCGCGTCCAGGTCTTCCCGGCGGAGACGCTCAACAACGTCAAGGCACTGCGGCGCTTCGTCGACGCGGTGCGCATGATCGCGCCCAATGCGACCGACTCGCCCGTGGAGCTCTTCGAGGGCGGCCGGATGGTGGTTGGCGCATTCGTGGAAGCGGGCTTGATCGCGCTCGCGGCCATCAGCCTCTTGCTCATCCTCGTGTTGAGGAGCTTGCGCGATTCGCTTCTCGTGCTGCTGCCCTTGACGCTCGCTGCGGCACTCACGGTGGCGCTCGTCGTGATAACCGGGCATGCATTCAATTTCGCCAACATCATAGCGCTCCCGCTCCTCTTCAGCCTGGGGGTCGCCTTCGGCATCTATTTCGTATTGCGCCACCGTGAAACGCCGGCACTGGTGGACCTTATGCATACCAGCACCCCGCGCGCGATCCTATTCTCGGCCCTCGTCACCATGGTCGCCTTCTCGACGCTCATGATCTCGAGCCATCGGGGAACGGCGAGCATGGGCTTTCTCCTCGGCAGCAGCCTCGCGCTTGCCCTCGTTTGCACGCTCGTCGTTCTCCCCGCACTGCTTGCCTGGGTCGAGCGGCGGCGCGGACGTTCCCGGTAATCCTCGCCGGCGAAGGGTGAGCGCCGGCCCAGAGAGCGCCGCCGCGGCGCGCGCAGGTGGTGAGCGCAAAATTGTTCGATATTTGTCACCCGGGTGCGGTTCCAGGCCTTCGTTCACCGAGACGTGCGGCATGGCGGACTGTGCGCAGGCAGCGGACGAGTGCTGAGGCTTGGCCGCTTCGCGTCGGGAGGGTGGCCTTTGGGTGCTAACATTGGGCTTGTCGATCACGGCGCACGCCCTTATTTGTCGCGACTTTGTCGCGCCGGTTTGCGCCTATGCACGCCTTAATGGCTGAAGGGCGCGGGTCACGAGCCGGCGCCGCCGGTAGCCGCGAACAACTTCTTCTATTCATGAGCTATTCATGAGCATACTGTCTGTGCACGCCGAGATCCCGGAGCAGTATCCCAGGGGCAGGGTGATCTTGACCGAGCGGGCATATCGCCAGGCGGGACCCTTTGTGGCACTCGCGCTCGCCTGGTGGGTGGAGCGCGTGCGCCGGCTGGCTTGGCCCATCGTGATCGGCAGCCTCCTCGTCGCAATCGCCGGCGGCGTTTACACTGCCGGCCATCTCGGCATGAATACCGACAATGATGCGCTGCTCTCCTCAGGGCTGCCTTACCGCAAGACGGTCAAGGAGTTCAAGCAGGCATTCCCTCTGCTGCAGAACAATCTCGTCGTCATCGTCGAAGGCGACAGCCCGGACCGGGCCGAGGACGCGGCCAATGCGCTCGTTGCCAAGCTCGGAGAGGATGGCGCGCTCTTCCAAGACATCTTTTTCCCGACGGGCGATCCGTTCTTCCAGCGCGAGGGGCTGCTCTTCCTCGGTATCAAGGAGCTGCAGGATCTCTCGGACCGCTTAGCACAGGCCCAGCCGCTGCTCGGCACCCTCGTCGAGGATCGCAGTCTGCGCGGGCTTTTCGGCGTGCTTGGCGAGGCCGCCGAGGGGATCAGGCTGGGCCAGGTCGA
>DATNIJ010000083.1:0-19944 GCA_035604475.1 Alphaproteobacteria bacterium | reverse complement strand
CTCCCGGTCGATTTCCGCCCAGGCGGCGGCGGTGACGGGCGCAAGCTCGCGAAAGAGGCTGTTCATGGCTCAACTCCCCGAAACGCTTAGGCTGCCGATGCCGTGCAGGCTGCCGATGCCGAGCGAGCCGTCGGAAGGTGCACCCGCCGCGGCGGTTGCGGCCCCCTTTTCTCCCCCTTCGGCGGCCACGATCGAGCCTTCCTTGAACAGGTAGGCCTCGAGCTGGGTGCTCAGGTTGGCGTCGTGCCGGCGCAGCCACTCGAGCACCATGGCGGCGTGCTCCTCCTCCTCGTCGCGGTTATGGGCGAGAATGGCGCGCAGCTCCTCGTCCTCGGCCGCATCCACGCGCTGGCTGTACCAGTCGACGGCCTCGAGCTCTTCCTGCAACGAGACGAGCGCGCGATGCCGGTCGATCGTCCCCGCCTTGAGCTTCCCCACTTCTTCGTGAAGTGTTGCACTTGCGCCAGCCATGCCCCGTCCTCCGCTTGATCGAAATATCTCTCTCCCGGCGATCGGCTCGCCCTTGCCGTGAAAAATGAACGGTCCCCTTGCGAGGCGCAAGTGCGGGAAAGTTGGTTTGGGCCGATATTTTCCCCCGCAAGCCGAACAGACGCGGAACGCATGGCCGCCTACGGGATTGCCGGCGCTTCGAGCGTAGATGCCGAACGACGGCCCTATTCCGCGCTGCCGAGCCGCACGGTCTCGCTCACCCTTTCGCCGGTCGCGTCGATGACGGAAAGGGTAGAGAAGCCCGGTCCGTCGGGCGCGAAGAAGGCGACCTCGCCCGGCTCGCGCGTGCTGGCGACGGGCTTGCCGTTGACCACCCAGCAGAGCGGTTGCGTGCCGCCCACGGCCTTGAGCGCGATGGTGGCGAGGCGCCCGTCCTCCATCGCGAGCTCGAGCTTCGCATCGGCAGGGGGGAAGAGGATGCGCAGCGGGGAGACCGGTCGCCGCTCGCCGATGGCCGGCTCCGCTCCGCTCGCGGACAAGCGGCGAAGGGCCATGGGAAGCGTTCGCGGCAGGCCCTTCGCGGCCATCCCCGCGGGCGGCCTTAGGGTCGCGTCGTCAGCGGGCAGGAGGGCGAAGACCTTGAAGAGGAGCGGTGCCGCGGTGAGGATGCCGTAATGGCCCGGACGCGGGGCCCCATCGGGCCGGCCGGCCCAGATGCCGACGGTGTAGCGCTGCGAATATCCGACCGACCAGGCATCGCGGAAGCCGTAGGAGGTGCCGGTCTTGAAGGCGATCTGACGCATGGCATTGCCGAGCGGCAGCCGGACGAAGGGCTCGGGCGGGGCGACCCCGCGCAGGATGTCGGTCAGGTACCAGGCCGATGCCGGCGTCAAGAGCGCCGCCGCGCGCTCGGGTGTCTCCTCGGGCCGAAGTGCCAGCAGGCGGACCCATCCGCCGTCGGCGAGGGCTGCATACAGCATCACGAGGTCGCGCAGGCTGATGCCGATACCGCCGAGCGCCACCGCAAGCGTCGGCACGCCCGCCCCCTCGTCGAAGGCGAGCTCGGCGCCCGCGGCGCGCAAGGCCGCGACGAAGCGTTGCGGCCCGAGGCGGGAGAGCAGCGCCACCGCGGGAATATTGAGCGAGCGCTGCAGGGCCTCCCGCACCGTCACCTCGCCGTGATACTCCCGGTCGAAGTTCTGCGGCGCATAGTCGCCGAGGCGTAAGGGGGCATCCTCGACGATGGTATCCGGATGGACGAGGAGCGCATCGAAGCCCATGCCATAGATGAAAGGCTTGAGCGTGGAGCCGGGCGAGCGCTTGGCGCGCGTCATGTCGAGCTGGCCGAAGGGTGCAGCGAAGTCGGCGCTGCCGAGCTCCGCGCGCACGCGCCGGCCGTGGTTCTCGACCACCATCACCGCGATCGAAGCACCCTCCTCGATCGGCTCGCGGCGGACGAGGTCCTCGATGCGGCGCTGGAGCCGCCCGTCGAGCGTGGTGCGGAGCTGGCTGCCGGGTGCGGCACTCGCGGCAAGCTCGGCGGCGAGGTGCGGGGCGAGGAAGGGGAGTGCCGCGCGGCGCTCGGGGATCGGCTCGGCGAGTGCCTCTGCCACTTGGACGGCGCTCAGGCTGCCGCGTGCGCCGAGCTGACGCAAGACCTTGTCCCGCGCGTGCCGCGCCGCGTCCGGATGGAGATCGGGCCGCACCCGCTCGGGCGACTGGGGAAGGGCTACGAGGAGTGCCGCCTCGCCGGGCGTCAAGCGGCGCGGCTCCTTGCCGAAATAGGCGAGCGAGGCGGCGCGCACGCCCTCGAGATTGCCGCCGAAGGGGGCGAGCGTCAGGTAGATCGAGAGGATTTGCGCCTTGGAGTAACGTCGCTCGAGCTGGAGTGCGCGCAGTATCTCGAGCGTCTTGCCGAGGAGCGTGCGCGGCCGCGGCGACAACAGGCGTGCCGTCTGCATGGTCAGCGTCGATCCGCCCGAGACGACGTGGCCCGCGGCGAGCCACTGCCAGAGCGCGCGCGCGAGCGCTCGAGGATCGACGCCCCAGTGGGAGGCAAAGCGCTTGTCCTCGTAAGCCTGCAGCATCGCGAGATAAAGCGGGTCGACGTCCCTGGCCGTCGTCTTGAGGCGCCAAGCCTGATCGGGGGCGGTAAAGGCGCGCAGGATCTCGCCCCTCTCGTCGAGCACCGCCGTCGAGGCATCGGCGTAGCGCGCGAGCTGCGGCGGCAAGAGACGGTCGAGGAGGACGACAGCGCCACCGGCGAAAAGGACGATCGCAAGCGCTGAGGCGAGCTTGGTCCACCGGGGCATCGCCGCCCTCCCTCACCCCGGCCCTCTCCCGCAAGCGGGAGAGGGAGAAGAGGAAGTGCCCCTCTCCCGCTTGCGGGAGAGGGAAGGGGCCCGTCGCGTAGCGACGGGAAGGGTGAGGGACGGCCGCGCTGTCATCGACAGCTACTCCCTCGGCGCCACCACCGCCGTGCCCATCGCCGTGCGGGCGTGAAGGACCGGGTGGTACATGTCCTCGATCGAGGCGGCGGGCAGCGCGTAAGTGCCCGGCGTCGTGGCACGGACGATGAAGGCGACATCGAACTTGTTGTCCTGCTGGGCGAAACGGCTTTGCCGCCCGAAGCTGACGGCGGCGACGAAACGGTCGTCGCGGGCCTCCTTCATGCGCACGGTCGTCACCTTGAGCCAGGAGAATTCGCTGTTCTCGTCGGTGCTCGGCTTGACGATGCTCTCGATCTCCCATCCCGCCGGCAGCAGATTGACCACCACGGCATCATGCTCGGCCTTGTCAGATGCCGAGCCCGAAAGGGCGACGACGATGCGCTCGTTCTGCTTGAGCTCCGTGGGATCGATCTCGTCGCCGTCGAGATTGAGGAAGCGGCGCGTGATCGAGAAGCCGCTCGCCTCGGCGGGCTCGGGCAAGCGCGGGGTGCCCTCGATCGTGACCAGGCTCCAGATCGGCTTGTCGCCCGCATTGCGGATGTCGGTGCCCTTGGCGAGCGCCGCCGCGTCGGGGGCGAGCTCTACCGGCTGGTCGCTCGTCGCGGCGGGCTTGCCGTCGATCTCGAGCGAGACCGCGCCTGCCGTCTTGAGCAGGTCGTGGGCGGCGATCAGCATCCAGGCATCCTCCTGGGTCGTGGTCCAGCCCGGCCGGTAGGTGACGCGCGAGAGATCGTCCAAGAGGAGGCGCAGCAGCGTCTGCTCGCCGGCCTCGGAAGCGGCGGCGGTAAGCGCTGCGAGGTCGCGCAAGCGCGAGCCGTAATAGTCCCGGGTCACGTCGCGATCGAGCGCCTGGCGCGCCAGGCGGAAGCCGTTCGCGGCGCGCGTGCGGTCGCCCGCCATGGCGAGCGCCGCTGCGGTCTGGCCGTAGCCGAGGGCGGAATCGACGGCGGCAAGCTCGTTGTCGTGGAAATAGCGCAAGTCGCCGAGATTGGTCGCATTCATCTTGGCGAGAAGATAGAAGGCGTAGGCACGGATGCGCGCCCGATGCCATGTGTCCTTCCAATACTCGCTGTTGTCCTCGTCGACCGCGACGATGTCGCGCTCATGAGTGATCTCCGAGAGCCAGCGGTTGCCGCGCTGAAGGGCGGACTGCGGCACCACGTAGCCCGCCTTCTTCGCCTCGTAGAGAAAATCGAGGGCAAAGACCGAGAGCCAGGGGTAGGCCGAATCCGTCGGCCCCCAGAGGCCGAAGTCGCCGGCCGCACGCTGCATGTCGAGTACGTGGTTGACGGCCTGCTGGACGCGCTCGGGCAGTGCCACGTCCTGCTTGGCGCGGCCGGCAGCTGCCACCTCGTTGAAATAGAGCAGCGGGAAGCCGCGGCTGGTTGTCTGCTCGAGGCAGCCGTAGGGATAGCGGTCGAGGGCGCCTAGGAGGGCGGGGACGTTGAAGCCGCGCCAGCTCGACAAGGTGACGCCGACATGGGCCGAGCCGGGGATCATATCGGCGACGAGCGAGCTGTCGAGATGGACGGCCTGGCCCGGCTGGAGCTGGGCGCTCAGGTCCTGGGTTATCGGCACCTGCGGCGGCCGCACCGCGATCTGCCACTCGTGCTCGACGGCGAAGCCGCCGGGACCGCTGAGCTTGAGCGTGAAGGTGCCGATGCCGCTCTCCTTGCCCTCGATCGGGAGGGCCAGGAGCTTGCGCTCGCCGCTGCCGAGCGCAAGCGCGCGCCCGGCGTCGCCCTCGAGGGCGACGGCGCCGCTTGCCGCGAGCGACAATGTGTAGTCGCCGGCGGCACCTTCGACATTGTGGAGCAGGAGCGAGAGGCGGCTCTTGTCGCCGGGGGCGAGGAAGCGCGGCAACGTCGCCTCCGCCACCACCGGATCGCGCACGGCGACGTTGGCTTCGCCAGCGCCGAGCTGGGTCTTGTTGTAGGCAAGCGCCATGAAGCGCAGCTGGCCCTGGAAATCGGGCACCTCGAGGGTGATCTCTGCATGCCCGTCCTTGTCCGTCTCGACGAGACCGGAGAAGAGGGCCACCGTCTTGGTCGGCACGACGGCAAGCGGCGCGCCGCCGATCGAGGTGTCGCCGCCGACGTGGATGGCGCCCGCGGGCGCATCGCGCTCGTCGAGCAGCCGGCCGTAGTCGTCGCGCATGGCGACGCCGAGCTGGCGCTTGGCGTAATAGTAATCGGCGGGGGACGGGGTCTTGAAATGGGTGAGCTGAAGGATGCCCTCATCCACCGCGGCAAGCGTCAGATGCGCCCGCTCGCCGGCGGCGAGCCCGCTCACGACGACCGGCACCGCAAGGGAGGCGCGCGGCCGGATGCGCTCCGGCAGGGCAAGCTTCACGCCGAGCGTGCGCTCCGAGAGATCGACCCCGACCCAGCTCACGCCGACCGCGCGCACCGGCTCATGGGCCTTGCCCGCACCTAAGGGGCGATAGGCGGTCGCCATCACATAAGCGCCGCTGCCCCAACTCGCGCTGACCGGGATCTCGATCGCAGCACCTTCTGCGGGCACATGGAGCTCGCGGGTCTCGAAGATGTGATTGCCCGCGACGGCGACGAGCACGTCCGCCTCGAAGGGCGGCTTGATGGTGAGGCGCGCCGTTTCGCCCACGCGGTATTTCTCGCGCTCGGCGACCACGTTGGCCTTATCGGGGGTGTCCGCCGCCTCGGGGCCTGCGTCCCACCAGCCGGAGCGGAAGACGACGCTGCTCACCGCCCCGCTCTCCGCGTCCTTGACCGTCAGCACATATCGCCCCCAACCGGAGAGCGGGAGTGCCAAGGTCGCCGGCCGCTCGGCGCGCGCTGCGAGCGTACCCGAGCCGATCGGCACGTCCTTGTAAATCGCCTCGTACTTCCACCCGCTGTTCGTCTCGTACCACTGCCAATGGACGTCGCGGCGGATGAGCTCGTAATTGAGGCCGGGACGCGCGAGCGCCTTGCCGTCGGCGTCGAGTGCCACCAGCTCGAAGCGCGCGTCATCGCCGAGGGCTACGGCCTCCTCGAAAAGCGGGCGCAGACCGACGAAGAGGGGACGCGTGCGCACGGGGAGCGTGAGCTTCTCCTCGGTCACGCGGCCGCCCGGCTCGTGGATGCCGACGGTGATCTCGGCCTTGAGCGGCAGGCTGGTGCGCGGCAGCTCGAGCGGTGTGCCGGTGACGGTCGTCTTGCCGTCCGCGTCGGTCTCGGCGACCTCGAGGGTCACCGGCTTGACCTCGAGCTTCTCCTCCTGCCGGCCGAAGCGGAAGGCGCGATAGTCGGGGAAGGGCGTGGGCTCGACCGACAATTGCAGCTCGGCCTCGCCCGAGAGGCCGGCGGCAGGTGCGCCATAAAGGAAGCGCGCCTCCGCGGCGACGGCGATCTTGTCGCCGCCGGCGAGGGCCGCCGCTTGGCTGCTGAGCGTCAGCTTGAGGCGCTGCGGCACGAAATCCTCGACCATGAACTCGGCCTTGCCGATGGCCGTGTTGCGATCGAGCACGGCGCGCACGCTCCACAGCCCGCGCTGGGCCGTGGAGCTCAGCCGGAAGGGCACGTGCGTGCCGCCGTCGCCGGCATCGGTGAGCAGGAGGCGGCTTTGCTCGACGCCGTCCGGGCGGTTGATGACGAGCGAGACGGGCGCCTTCTCGACTGCGGTTGCGGCGTCATCGCGCACGAGTGCGACCATGTTGACCGTCTCGCCGGGGCGATAGATGCCGCGGTCGGTCGCGATATAGACATCGAGGGCCGCGGGCGAGGGTCGGCCGGAGACGCCGCGGTCCGAGAGGTCGAAGGCGGCGGTGGTGAGAAGGATGCGGTTGAAGTCCTCCGCCTTGCTCTTGTCGGCGCTCGGACCGTAGGCCATGACCATGAGCGGCTCGGTGGCGCCGGTGCCGCGCAGCAGGCCGGGGGCGAATTGGGCGCGCCCTTGCGCATCGCTCACGGCGTGGCCGAGCTCGTCGTTATTGTGCGCGATGAGCGCGAGCTCGACGCCGGCGACCGGCTTGGCACTCTCGATCGAGCGCACGAACACGTTCAAGCCGTCCGTGCCGCGGAACACGGTGAGGCCGAGGTCGGTGTCGTAGACGAGTTGCGCGGCCGCGGTCTCGCGCCAGCGCTCCTCGTCGGGGACGTCGAACTTCTCCGCTGCGACCACGACGTAGGCGCCGGGCTTCCACGGCTTGACGATCTCGCGGATGGGGAAGGCGGTGACGGTCGCCTCGTTGCGCCGGCCGCGGGTCGTCATCTTGCCGGACCACACGAGCGCACCCACATCCGATTCGAGCTGCTCGAGCTGGTAGGAGCTGATCATGCTCTGCAGGTCGAGCTTCTGGAAGAGCGCGCGGTCGCTCACCCGGTAGACGTGCAGCGCGATCTCGTCGAGGTTTACGGTCGTGATCGGCACGCCCGCATTCCCGCTGCGCGGCAGAATGAACTGGGAAGTGGAAGTGAAGCGCACGATGGGCGCCTTGTCCGCGAAGCTGAGCGGAACGCTTTCGCCCGCGGCCAGCTTGGCGCCCGAGCCCGCGGGAAGGCCAGCGCGAATCTCGATTCTATACGCCTTGCCGAAGGCGAGCCCGGCGAGGCAAAGCCGCGGGCCGCTCGCCTGGAGCGACACCTCGGGATGGTCGGGCACGCTCACGTAGTCCTCGTAATGCGCGGCCGGGCCCTCGACGAGCGGCTCCGAGAAGGTGAGGCAGGCCTCGGCGGTGTCCTTTGAGGTATCGAGATCGAGGCGGCTGAACTCGAAGGGCTTGGCCGCCGCCGCGGCAGGTGCCGCTTTCTCCGCCGCCGCTTTGCCGCCCGCAGCACTCGTCCCGCCTTGGCCGCTCGCGGGTGCGGCCGCCTGCGGCGAGATCGGCGGTTGCATCGGTGCCGGCTGGCAGCACGTCGGGTAGATCCAGAGCCATGCCAGGACGCCCAAGAGGAGGACGACGGCGATGGGGAGGGCGAAGAGCAACCAGCGGTTCTTGCGCATGAATCACTCGCTTCGGAGCGGCAGGCGTTCCGGTCGGGGGTGAAGCCAATGGCGGGGGAATGGCACTTACGTCTCGCTCGCTCTAACTTTTGAACTTCTTATTGTATCCGCAGCGTGCCGTATAGAACCATTGCCAAGAAAAGCATCCGATTGCGGCGGATATAAGACGGAACTGCCTCGCCGCTCCGCTCCGATCGGGCGCGATGCAGCAGTGTCATCCCACGAGGACGTCGAGCGGAGGTCCAGGTGCGATTATCGCCATCCGGCGACTTCAGAATCAATTTCGCCCGCACGTTCAGCGCCAGCAGAAACTTGCCCGACCTCAGAGAATCCACCCCTGCGATGTGGTGCGGAAAGTATCAGGCCGCCTCAGGGACGTAGTGCAGGACAAGGAGCTCCGCCCGCGGACAGGGCGCGAGCGCGTAGGCACGACCCTGGTCGTCGCTGAACTCAACGAGCAAGGTTCTGTCGTCAAGCTGCTCCACGATCGTGCCGACCTGCCCGCGTGCAAGCCCCGCCGCGGGAAGGTCAGCCAGCAAGGCCACCACGTCCAAAACGGACGGACCTTCGCTCTTTGTGCGCTTCTTCGCTTTCATCACAGCACCCAACAGGTGACGAACGTCGGTACGTCCTCGCCGGTTCGCAAAATCCAGATCGTTCTTACCACAGCGCTCTTTCCATGTCTCCCGATGGCCGCATCGACACGCCAATGGCTTCCCCATGCGTCGGTTGCCAACCGCGAGGCGTTGCTGTCGCGCGCGGCTTCAAGCAGAACTTCTCGCAACCACGCCGCATCGCCGCGCTCAAGGTCGAGCGCCTCGCGAAACACCCGAGCCTTGTGGCGGCCGCGCGGGTGCATCGGGCTCAGACAATAGTCCTCGATCTTGCGGATATCGAGGATTGCCCGATCGCTGTGCGGCAGACGCGTCGTCATGTCGGCACGCGGTCTTCGGAACCGATGCAGGCCAACGCGGACATGGACCCATCGTACCGCGGCAAGCGGACCCAGTCGATGAACTATCGATTTCGACGTTTCCTGCGCTGTTGTAGATTAGTCGCGGCCCTGCAATATCGGGCAGGAGTCCTGGTAATCCGATTCTTCGGGACTCATGCCGAGTATGACAGAATCGATGCGGAGACGCTGTAATGGACGCGGCACTGATCGTGATCGATAGCGCTGCCGAGCTGGTCCGCTCGCGCGCTTGTCGATCGGCTGATGGCGTCGGACGATCCGGATGACATCGCCCGTCTCGAAGCGCAGGCACGCTTGATCGCTGCGTACGAGGAGATCAAGTGGCCCCGTCGGCCGCCGAGCACGGCCGAGACGATTCGCTACCTCATGGATCAGCACGGCCTCACTCGGGCGGACCTGGTGCCGATTCTGGGCACCCCGAGCCGTGTGAGCGAAGTCCTGAGTGGCAAGAAGGGCCTGAGCATGGCGATGGTGCAGCGGCTACGCGCCCGTTTCCGTGTGCCGGCCGATCTGCTCCTGCCGCCGCCAAAGAAGGCAGTGCTCCGCCGCTCGACAAGGCGAAGCGCGGCTTGACACGAGCTCTTCTGCGTTGTGGACAGCAGCGAAACGATCTCCAGGGGCGCGGCTTAGCGGTGCCTAGCCTCGAGTATGAGCAGCTTTGGCGCGCGCGGCAAAAATCCGGCGAGGCGGTCGCCCGGGCCAACGCCCTGTGGGCACGGGAAGTTGGCAAACCGGGCGGAGAGCTCGCTCAGTTCCGTCAAAGTATAAGGGGCACGTCGGCCGTTCTGCCCCTCTGAGAGCAGGGCAAGGCGACTGGGAAGCGCATGCCGCTCCCAGCATCCGACCTGGGCGTTGACGATGGACATGGGCTCGTGCTAAACAAGCGCTTAGTTAGTTATTGAAGCGGGGCGAGGTCTTTGGCAGCGACCAACGCAAAGCGGCAGTCCAATCGGTGGCCGGCTCTCCTGGACACCGCGGCGTTCCAGTTCGCCGAGCAAGGCTATCGCGCAACGACGATTCGCGAGCTCGCTGCCGCGACGGCGATGACGCCGGGTGCCATCTATTTTCACGTTGCCAGCAAGCAGGCCCTACTGCTCGCCGTCTACGAGGAAGGTGTGCAACGCATTCTCGACAGGCTCGATGCGGCCGTCGCGGAGGAGAAGGAGCCATGGGCGCGCCTCGAGGAGGCCGTCTTGGCCCATCTCGAGTCCATCTTGGACGCAAGCGCCTATGCGCGGGTCGTCAACCGTATCCTGCCGAGCGACGTCCCGGAGATCGCCAAGGAGCTGAAAGCCTTGCGCGACCGCTACGAGTCGCGGTTCCGGATGTTCATTTCCGCGATTGCATTGCCCAAGGAACGCGACGCCACGCTCGTCCGTCTCTTCCTGCTCGGAGCGCTCAACTGGACACCGGTATGGTATGGGAAAGGCGGTAAGACGCCGCGGGCGATCGCGCGGGAGCTAATGGCACCGCTGCGCGCTCTCGCGGGCATCGACGCCGAGCGGGCGCGCAAATGACCGCGAGGACCCTGTTCCCGCCGCCCCGCGTGCTGGTCACGAAGATCGGCCTCGACGGGCATGATCGCGGCAGCCGAATCGTCGCGGCCTATCTCCGCGATGCCGGTATGGAGGTGATTTACACGCCGCCCTGGCAGACGATTTCCCACGTCGTCAAGTTGGCGCTGGAAGAGGATGTGGACGTGATCGGCGTAAGCTCGCTGGCCACCGACCATCTCATCGTGCCGGGCCTGCTCACCGAGCTGAGGAAGGCCGGCCTCGGTCATATCGGCCTCCTGGTCGGGGGCATCGTTCCGGAGGACGAGCGCGCGGCGCTTCTACATGCGGGCGTGAGCGCCATCTTCGGACCGGGCTCCTCTCGCGAGCAGATCGTCGACCATGTGGCGGCTCTCGCAGCGAAGGCGCGGGAGGTGCTGAATTCGCATCTTTAGGAGATCGCTCGATGACATACGAAGCCGTGCAACTTTCCCTTCCGGGGTTCGATCAGGCCGATCGCCAGTGGGGCTACGACTATAGCCGCCAGATGGGGAAGGATCGTGTCGTCAAGAACCGGTCCGGAATCGAGATCAGGCCGCTCTATACGCCGCGCGACTGGGCCGGCGAGAGGTATCTCGAAGGCCTCGGCTTTCCCGGGCAATATCCTTTCACGCGCGGCATCTACGCGACCATGTATCGCGGCCGGACGTGGACACAGAGGCAGTTGATCGGCCTCGGCACGCCGGAGGACTACAACCAGCGCGTCCGGCGCATTCTGGATGCGGGTGCCACGGCAATCAGCTTGATTCCTTGCAATTCAGGCTTCCGCGGGATCGATTGCGACGAAGTCGATCCCGTCCTGCTCGGCACTTGCGGCACCGTGGTCAACACGACCGAGCATATGGACGTCGCCTTGGCCGGAGTCCCGCTCGGCACGATATCGACCGCCATGAACGATCCCTCGCCTTTCACGCTCCTCGCCTTTACGCTCGGCGTCGCGAAGAGGCGCGGGGTTCCGTGGACATCGATCACGGGCACCTCGAACCAGAGCGATTATCTCTCCCATTTCATCGCCAACCACATGTTTTATCGCCTGTCGCTTCCGGGCTCTCGGCGCGTCCTCCTCGACCATATCGAATTCTGCCGGAAAAACGTCCCGAACTGGAATCCGGTATCCATCGTCGGCCAGCACATGCAGCAGGCGGGAGCGACGCCGGCCGAGACGATGGGCTTCACCCTCTCGACGGCCATGCAATATGCGCAAGACTGCGTCGAGCGGGGCATGGACATCGATTTCGTGTTGCGGCGCTTCACCTTCTTTTTCGACATCTCGATCAGCTTCTTCGAGGAAGTTGCCAAATTCCGCGCCGGGCGGCGCATTTGGGCGCGGTTGGCACGCGAGCGCCTGGGTGCAAAGAATCCGGCCTCCTGGCGCTTCAAGTTCCACGCACAGACCTCCGGTGTCGATCTCACCGAGCAGCAGCCTTTGAACAACATCGCGAGGGTTGCAGTACAGGCCATGGCCGGAATCATGGGCGGCCTCCAGTCCATGCACACCGATGCCTATGACGAGGCGATCGCCACTCCGACCGAGGAAACGGCGCGCATCGCCATCGCCACGCAGAACATCCTGCGCGAAGAGGCGCATCTGTGCGATGTCATCGACCCGCTCGGCGGATCTTATTTTGTCGAAACGCTGACGAATCAGATGGAGGCCGAGATCGAAGAGGTGATCGCCAAGATCGACGACGCAGGGGGGATGTACAAGGCCGCCGATGCCGGCCTCGTCCAGACGATGATCGGCCAATCGGCGCTTGCCTTCCAGGAGCAGATCGAAAGCGGCGATCAGAAGGTCATCGGCGTCAACTGCTATCAGATCGACGAGTCTGCCCATCGCCGCAAGCCGACCGAGCGGCCCGATATCGAACGCATGCAGGAGCATGTGGCGCGCTTCAAAGCCTACAAGGATGGACGCAGCCAAGCTGACGTGGATCGCGCGCTCCACGCCCTGGCGCGGGCCTCCAATAGCCAGCACGAGAACATCTACGAGCGGGTAGTCCTAGCCGCGGAGTCCGGCGTCACCCATGGCGAGATCGTGCGCTGCCTGCGCAAGGAGCTCGGCTTCGGACATCCTCTGGCCCTCGCCTAAGGCGGCACACTTGAACAGACCGCCGCCGACGCTCGAAACCCTCGTCGATAGGCTGACGCACGCCGATGCATCGACGCTTGCGAGATGCATCACCCTGATGGAGTGCGGCGGCCCGTCCGCCGAGATTCTCCATCGGCGCATCACTCCCCTCACCGGCCGGGCGGCGATCATCGGCTTCACCGGCCCGCCGGGAGTGGGGAAATCGACGCTGATCGACGCGTATATCGGGGCACTCCGCGCCCGTGGTCATACCGTCGCCGTCGCGGCCGTCGATCCGTCGAGCCCGATATCGGGGGGTGCCATTCTCGGCGATCGCGTGAGGATGCAGCGCCATACGGGCGATCCGGGCGTATTCATCCGCTCGGTCGCATCGCGCGGCCATCTCGGCGGCTTGTCCGAGAGTATCCACCGCATCGTCGATGTGATGGACGCCGCGGGCCGCGATTTCGTCATCGTCGAGACGGTCGGCACCGGTCAGTCGGAAATCGAGATCGTCGAGATCGCGGATGTATGCGTCGTGGTAAATGCGCCCAATTCGGGCGACGATGTCCAGGCCATCAAGGCCGGCGTTCTCGAGATCGCCGACGTGCTGGTGGTGAACAAGGCGGATCTTCCGCTCGCCGACCGCACCGCCAAGCAGCTGAGCAGCATGCTCAAGCTACGGCGAGAGAACCAGGACGTGCCCGTCATCGAGACGGTCGCCACGCAGGAGACGGGCATCGACAGCCTAAGAAGCGCGATTGAAAGCCGTATCGGGCGGAGCGCCGATGAGAAGGTGCAGAGGCGCGCGAGGCGGATGCGCCGCCTGATCGCTCAACGCGCGGGCCGCATGGTTCGCGATCTGGTTCTCCATTCAGCCGGCGAAGAGATGGATGCCCTCGTGCAGGCCGCCTCGGCCGGCGAGGTCGATCTCGCCGCTGCCGTCCGGCGTGCGCTCAAAACCGTGCTTTGAGCTCGATCAGCCAGGGCGCGACCTCCTCCGGGCGACGCCGCCGCCTCAGCGCGGTACTGCGCCGCCGCCCTCGAAATAGAGCGTGTCCGTCGACCAGAAGGTAACGGCGATCGGCGTCGGCGCGGAGGCACCGTCCAGGTAGAGCGTGGTGCGAAGCTCGATTGCAGTGCCGTTCAAATAAGGCTCTTCGAAGATATCGGCGCTGGCGAAGCGATCGACGATCTTGAGCGCGCCGGAAGCGGATATGCCGGTGCCCGGCCTCGCGCTTGCGCGCGCTCCGGTATGGAAGGTGAGCGTGCGGCTCTTGGGGTCGTAGCGCTCGACGACGAGCCGGTTGGCGCCGATCTCGACCGCGAGCCCGGGGCGGAGTGCCGCCTCGCTCCGGCTTCCGGGTGCGATTGGCACCGAGGCATTGCCGACATCGAGCCCGGCTGCGAGCGTGCCGAGACCGGCCGGCCCCACCTCTAGGCGGGGCGGCAGCGTGAAGCGCAGCCGGCAATAATCCGTCTCGCCGGTATCGAGGCGGGTGGCGAGAATCTCCATGATGCCGCGCGTCGCACGCTCGGACGAGCCGCAGAGCTGAAGGCGGTTGCCGTTCGTGCCGAGTGCGGTCGAGCCGAGGAGGAAACTACCGCTCGAGCGATGGACGCCGAGCTCCGAGACGCCGGTCGAGAGCGGATGCACCGCATTGGCGACGACACTGGCCCCCTTCGACGCCGCTACTGCCGCGAGCGCTTGCGGCGTCACTATGAAGACTTGGTTGATGCTGGCACCCCCACCCCATTGCACGAGGCAGTCGTTGGGACTCTCGCAATCGACCGCGACGAGTCCATGCGGGGGATCGCCGCCGAGCCAGCTGGCGTCGCCCGCGCGCGAGATGAAGCCGCTCTGGTCGTAGCGGATGCGGTCGATCTCGACGGATTTGCTCGCCGGATGCTGGAACTCGAGATTCTCGATGCGGCGCAGCACGCCGTCCCTGCCGAGGGGGAATATGCCGTTGTCATCGTAGGCGAGGATGATATGCGCGGTCGGCTCGCCCGGCATCGGCTTGATGTAGGTCTCGGTGCCGAGGCAATCCATCATGAGGAACGAGGGCTGGCCCATGACGACGAGGCTGCGATAACTGCAGAAGGTCTTGAAGTTGCGAATCGTGTTCTCGTACTGCTGGGCGGCACTTCGCGAGGGGCAATAGACCCCGTGCCCGCTGACCGAGGCCTGGCTCGGCGGCATCTTTCCCTTGCCGCGGCGGAAGGGGAGGAACCAGGTCGGAGTCTTCTGCGGGTTGATGCTCGCGGTCTCGGGGCGCAGCACGCTCTCGTAGAACCAGAGGTCGAGATTGGCGTTCACCCGCAGGCGGTGCTCCAAGCCGCCGCGGTTGTCGATGGCGAGCAGCACGACGAACTGGGTGTCCGTGCCCGCATAGGGATGCCCGGCGGGCAGGCAGACCGCATTCCCGCAGGCGATGCAGTTCACCTCGTAATAGATGCAGTCGAGGAAGGTGCCGCCTTGGATGAAGGGATAGCCGAAGCCGCAGATGTTGACGGCCTCGAAGGTCACGCGCTCGAAGGTGAGCATGTTCACCGAATCGACCGTGGCGGGATCCTTGACGCCCGGCCCGCTCATGAGCGCGCCATAGCGGAAGTTCTTGATGCGGATGTCCTTGACCAGCACGTTGTCGATATTGCCGGCGGCGCGGAAGCAGGCCCCACCGCTTGCTGCGAGGGGGTCGTTCGCTTCCGTCACCGGCGGATGGTCGATCTTGCTGCAAAGGGCGCCATAAAGCCGGGCAGCACCCTCGGGCGCCTCCGGCACGCGGTAGGTGAAGCTCTGTGGCCCGGTCACGGTCACCGGCTGGATGCCGCAGTAGCTGTCGGGGAGGACGAAGAAGACGGCGACGGTATCGCCGCTCTTGAAATTGTGCGGGAAGTGGGTGGTCGCCGCGATCTCGCCGCCCTGGGCGTCGAGGCTCTTGATGGCAAAAGAGCCCTCGCCGTAGCTGTCATTGGCGGCGAAGGGGGCATTGCCGGCGATGCGCGGGAAGGCGGCGATGGCGCCGACAAGCGTGCCCTGGCCGGCGATGACTTGCCCGCCGTGCCTCAAGATGAGCGTCGCGTCGATGAGAAAGATGTCGTCGATGTCGACCACATAGAGCCCGCGCGCCGCATCGAGGGTGGCTTGTATCTGCGCCCCTACCGGCGTCTTGCCGTCGGCCACCGCACCGAACCACTTCGGGCTGAGATGGAAGCCGGCGACGAAGCGCATCCAGCGCCCGGCGGGGGCATTGGCGGCGGGTGCTATGACAAGGCCGCCGTCCTCTGCCGCCGTGCTCGCGGCATCGAACCAGAACTGTCCGCCGCCGCCGTCGCCGGGCGCATGATAGCCGGCGACGTGGGCGACAAAGTTCGCCGGCACGCGCGCGGCCGGGACGGACTTGAGCTCCGCGATCGTGGCGTAGAAGCGGCTGATGGTGATGTCCGATATCTGCGAGACGATCTGGAACCCGCCGCCGCCACCCGCGAGGCCCGAGTCGTACATCACGGTGAGGAACTGGCCGCGCCTTATCTCGCCGCTGGCAAGCTCGCTCGGCCCGTCGACGCTCTGCTTGTAAAGCGGCTTAAAGCCAAGGCCGTTGACGTTGAGCGAGGCACCGCCTGTGTTGCTGAAGCCCGCCTTGAAGCTGTAGGCCTCGCCTTGCGCGTAGGCGAGGGGGAGCGCCTTGTCCGCCGTCGTATAGACGTAGGCGTTGCTCGATCCCGTGGCGACGACGGTGCCGTTGATGCGCTCCCAGAAGCGCTTGACGACGTCGAGAAGCGCCCGGCCGCTCTCGGAGACGGCAATGCGCGGGTCCCGGCCGTGCGCCTGGAAGAAGCCCTCCGGCGCCGCCGCCGTCTCGTCTTCGGCGGCCCCGGCGCCCGTGGCGCCGAATGCCGTCGCGGCGAAACCCGCTTGCAGCAGGCGGCGCCGCTTGAGCCCTCGCCTGCGGCCGCTACCAGGATCAGCGCTCATCCTCTCTCTCCTCATAGGCGATTGCGTTGCCGGGCCATCCGGCCCGAGCCCGGAGTCTATGCGAGAATTGCCGCATCGTTGAATGGGAAGTACCCCGGGCTCGGGCGGCTGGCGCAGCTGGCCGCGGAGGCTCGCTTGCCCGCCATGGGCACGCGCGCACTCGCCCTCCCGGCTGAAAGCGCCGGACGCGTCACGGGAAATCGGACTAGACAAGGCCCCGCGGGCGGGGGCCGGGCTTACGTCAGGCCTTCTCGCTCGGCGCGCTTGCGCGCCAGCTTGCGGGCCCGGCGCACCGCCTCCGCCCGTTCGCGAGCCTTGCGCTCGGAGGGCTTCTCATAGGAGCGGCGCAGTTTCATCTCGCGGAAGATGCCCTCCCGCTGCATTTTCTTCTTGAGCGCGCGCAACGCCTGATCGACGTTGTTGTCGCGCACGACCACCTGGACCAGGGCCTGTCCTCCTTCCCGCTTGAGGTTGAGCAAACGACTTTTGGCTGGAGGCGTGTCTTCTAGCACAATGCCAGGGGGCCCTCAAGGGCGAAGTGCCAGGGAAGCGGCGGCTTTCCCGAGGGATGCGGCTTTGACGCTGGGGTGCGGGCGACGCATAGTAGGGCCATGGCCATTCTCAAGATCGCCCGCATGGGCCATGCCGTGCTGCGCGAGCCGGCGGCGCCCGTCGCCGAGCCCTCGAGCCCTGAAATCGTCCGCCTGGTGCGCGACATGGTGGAGACGATGGAGGACGCACCCGGCACCGGACTTGCCGCCCCCCAAGTCCATGTCTCCCTCCGCGTCGTCGTCTTCAAGGTTATGCCGGAACGGCTTTCGGAGACGCCCGGCGACGAGCCCCAGCCGCTTACCTTTTTGATCAATCCGATGATCGAGCCCTTGACGGAGGAGACCGCACTCGGCTGGGAGGGCTGTCTTTCGCTGCCCGGCCTCATGGGCGCGGTGCCGCGCTTCACCCGCATCCGCTACCGCGCCCAAGGCCTCGACGGCGAGCCGATCGAGCGCGTCGCCGCCGGCTTCCATGCCCGCGTCGTCCAACACGAATGCGATCATCTCGACGGCATCCTCTATCCCGCGCGCATCACCGACTTCCGTCACTTCGGATTCGTCGAGGAGATGCGGCGCTTCGCCCCGCCGCTCGCCGAGGAGGCGTTATGACCAGGAAAGACGCTTTCGAGACCATGCGCGCGCGCATTCTCGAGAAGGCCCTCGTCCATGTGCCCTTCGAAGGCTGGAGCGAGACGGCCCTCATGGAAGGGGCCAAGGATGCGGGTTATGACCCGGCAATGGCGCTCGACGCCTTTTCCGGCGGGGTGCCGGATGCGATCGGCTATGCCTCGGAGCGGGCCGATCAGGCCATGCTGACCGCACTCGAGAGCATCGAGGGGTTCAAAGAGATGCGCGTGCGCGAGCGCATCGCCGCGGCGATCCGCCGGCGCCTCGAGCTGAGCCTCGGGGAGCGCGAGGCGATCCGGCGGGCCTTGATGGTCCTGGCCTTGCCGCACAACGCTCCCCTCGGGCTCAAGCTCCTCTGGCGCACGGTGGACGCCATCTGGTATGCGGCCGGCGATAGTGCCACGGATTTCAATTTCTACACCAAGCGCGCACTCCTCGCCGGCGCCTATTCGGCGACCCTGCTCTATTGGCTCAACGACCAATCCCCGGGTTGCGGCGACAGCTGGGGCTTCCTCGAGCGGCGGCTCGACGAGGCGATGCGCGTGCCGCACTTCTTCGCTCGCGTGCGCGATCGGCTGGCGGCGTTTCCCTCGCCCTTCCGACCGCCGAGGCCGCATCGCCGGCGCTGGTAGGGGCCGGCCTAGAGACGACAAACGACGGACGAAAGAGGCGCTGCCGCCTTGCGGGCTCCCTCTATTCCGTCTTCCGTCCTCTGTCCTCCGTCTTCGGATAGAGCCTCGTCACGTGCCCCATCTTGCGGCCCGGCCGTGCATGCGCCTTGCCATAGAGATGAAGCTTGGCCGAGGGATCTTCCAGGATCTCCAGCCAGTCGTCCGCGGCGTGCCCGATGAGGTTCTTCATCACCGCGTCCGAATGGCGCTCCGTCGAGCCGAGCGGCAGACCGCACACCGCGCGCACGAGCTGCTCGAACTGGCTCGTCGCACAGGCATCGATGGTCCAGTGGCCGGAATTATGCGGGCGCGGGGCGAGCTCGTTGACGAGCAGCCGGCCGTCGCGCGTGACGAACATCTCGACGGCGACGAGGCCGACGAGCTCGAGCGCCTCGGCGATGCGGCGCGCGAGCCTTTCGGCCTCGATTCGCAGGCCTTCCGCGATGCGCGCAGGTGCGGTGGTGGTGTCGAGGATGTGATTGACGTGCCGGTTCTCGACGGCGTCGTATGTCGCAACCGTGCCGTCAAGCCCGCGCGCGACGATGACGGAAACCTCGCTCGAGAACTCGATGAAGGACTCGAGCACGCCGCACTCGGCTCCCATCGCGGCCCAGGCCGCGTCGAGTGCCGTCCCCGCCTTGATGGCAACTTGGCCCTTGCCGTCATAGCCGAGCATCGCGCGTTTGAGCACGGCCGGGCGGCCGACGTCCTCTACGGCTCGGGCAAGCGCGCTCACGTCGGCGACCGCGCGGAAGTCCGCGGTGGGGACGCCGATCCCCCTGAGGAAATCCTTTTCGCGCAGGCGGTTCTGGGCGATATGGAGCGCCTTCCAGCCGGGACGCACGGGCACCTTCGCTGCGAGCGTCTTGGCCGCCTCGGCGGGCACGTTCTCGAACTCGAAGGTGACGACTTGGACGGTGTCCGCAAAGGCGGCGAGCGAGACGGCATCTTCATAGGGAGCGATCGTGTGCGCCGCCGTCACTTGCAGGGCCGGCTCGTGCTCGCCCGGGCAATAGATGTGGCAGCTATAGCCGAGCCGCGCCGCCGCCATCGCCGTCATGCGCCCGAGCTGGCCGCCGCCCAGGATGCCGATGCGGCTTCCGGGGGGGAGTAGGGCCTCTCTCAGCTGGGCGGCCACGGGCGCTTCCGGACTCATGCCTCGGCCGGCCGCTCCTCGACCGCGGCCGTTTGCTCAGCGCGGTAGGCCTCGAGAGTCGCGGCGAGCGCCGGATCCGCGAGCGCCAGCACGGCCGCGGCGAGGAGGGCCGCGTTCACGGCACCCGCCTTGCCGATCGCCAGGGTGCCGACGGGAATTCCCGCCGGCATTTGGACGATCGAGAGCAGACTGTCGAGGCCGGAGAGCGCCTTGCTCTCGATCGGCACGCCGAAGACGGGAAGGGGGGTCAAGGAGGCGGTCATGCCGGGGAGGTGTGCGGCACCGCCCGCACCCGCGATGATGGCCTTGAGCCCGCGCGCTTTCGCGCCCTCGGCATAGGCATAGAGCCGCTTGGGCGTGCGGTGGGCGGAGACGATGCGGGTCTCGTGGGGCACGCCGAGGCGGGCGAGGGTGTCGGCGGCGTGGCGCATGGTGTCCCAATCGGACTGGCTGCCCATGACGATGCCGACGAGCGCCGGCGGCGCTGGCTCCTTGCTGCGGCCC
>DATNIJ010000082.1:0-36446 GCA_035604475.1 Alphaproteobacteria bacterium | reverse complement strand
GCCCACGGCATCACCCACAGCGCCGTCACCGGCACGGCGATGAGGTTGGTGACAAAGCCGAAGGCGGCCAGGCGATCGAAGTGATAGACCGAGTAAGGGATGGTCGCCATGCTGGTGATCAGGCTGGTAAAGGCGACGCCCGTCAGGTAGAGCAGAGGGACGCGCCACCACCCCTCGCCCGCGACCCAGCGCAGCACAGGCTGGCGCAAGCTTTCGTACGCGGCGAGCAAGGCGAGCACGGCCGAGAAGGAGAGCTGGAAGCTCGGCCCGGTGATACTCTCGGGCTCGATGGCGAGGATGGCGACCGCGGCCCAGCACAGCATGCGCATGGAGATCGAGGTGCGGTCGAGCAGCACGCCAAGCAGCACCACGCCGGTCATGATGAAGGCGCGCTGGGTCGGCACCGTGGCACCCGTAATGAGCAGATAGAAGGCGGCTCCGGCGAGTGCCGCCAAGGCCGCCCACTTCTTGATCGGATATCGCAACGCGAGGCGCGGAACGAGCGCCAAGAGCGCGCGCACGCCGAAGAAAAGCGCGCCCGTCACCATGCCGAGGTGAAGGCCGGCGATGGCAAGGAGATGGGCCAAGCCCGAATTCCGCATGGCCTCGATCACGTCGGGCGGGATGGCGCCGCGCTCGCCGGTCATGAGAGCGGCGGCGATGCCGCCTTCCGCACCCGGCAGCCCGGCCGTCACGCGCTGGGCGATGCGGTCGCGCAGTGCCGCGAGCGAGAGCGCAAAGCCGCTCGACCGCTTCGGCTCGACGGAGATGCGGCCATAGGCGTAGCCCACGGCGCCGAGCCGGTGGTAATAAGCATGCCGTTGAAAATCGAAGGCGCCGGGCGCTATCGGCGCCGCCGGCGGAAGCAGCACCGCGCGCAAACGCACCTCATCGCCGGGACTGAGCTCCGTGGCCGCATCCCTCAGGCGCACGCGGATGCGAGCAGGCGTGCGCTCGGGTGCTAAGCGCTCCACCAGCGGCCGGTCGAGAGTGACGCGCCGGCCGCGGACCAGCTGCTCGACCTCGACGACGCGGCCGCTCAGCGTCACAGGTCCGAGCCGCTTCTCCAGCCGGGGTGCGCTCACCTGGTCCGTGCGCCAGCCCGCGATGGCAAAGCCGAGTGCGATCGCGGCGAGCGCCAGCAAAAGCGAGAGCGCGTAAGGACGCCTGCGGCAGAGGCAGGCTGCGGCCAAGAGCGCCAGCGCCGCCGCGGGTGCCGGCCAATGGCTCGGCTCGAAGGGCAAGGCGAAATAAAGGGCGACGCCCGCGCCGAAGAACGCCGGCAGCCAGAGCGGCCAGCGCTCGCGCTCCGCCTCGAGCTCGCGCCAGGCGACTTGCGCCGCGCGCCGGACAACCCCTCCGTGCATCTCGGGGCGCACGGCTTCCGCAGGCTCGCTGAGATCCGCGCCGCTCACGGCTCGACCGCCCCTTAGAGGCTCCCCAGACGGGATATGCTACAGGACGGCCGCCCTCCTGACGAGCCAGAAGGGGCGCCCGTGGGCAGGGAAATTCCGGCTGTCCGTTATGAAGGTTTTTAGGCCGATTGCTCCGACCGCAGAGCGACGGTCGCCCACTTGGCCAACGTGAGCACGACAAAGCTTCCAATCCCGGCAAGGACGCAGGCGCCGATATCATCCGCGTGCAGCGGACCAAAGGCGAAGAGGTTGCGCAATTCGGGAACGGCCAGCACTCCCGCTAGGATCGCCAGTGTGGTCGCCGCGATCCACCAGAGTGCCGGATTCCGGCGCACCAGCAGCGCCAAGCTGGCGCTCGATCCCGATCGGTTGGTGATGATGAGCGAAAAATTGGTGACGACGAGAGTCACGAAGCCGAGGGCGCGAACCTCTGCGTCGGGAATGCCCCATTGCCTTGCCACCGCAAGGACAATGAGGATGGCAAGCATCGCGACGGCGCCCTGGAACGCGCTCCAAGTCATCATGCGGGCGGAAAAGAGCGGCATTCCCGGATCACGCGGGGGGCGGCGCATCACGTCGCGCTCCTCTGGCTCCGCCTCGAAGACGATCGAGCTCACGGGATCGATGACGAGTTCCAGGAAGACGATGTGCGCGGGAAAGAACAGCGGCGGCCAGCCCAGGATGAGCGGCAGCACCGAGAGGCCCGCTATGGGGACATGGATCGCCAGAATGTAGGCCATCGCCTTCTGGAGGTTGTCGAAGATGCGCCGGCCCAGCCGGATCGCGGCGACGATCGAGGCAAAATCATCATCGAGCAGCACGAGCGAAGCGGCCTCGCGCGCCACATCGGTGCCGCGACCGCCCATCGCAATCCCGATTTGGGCGGCCTTCAGCGCCGGCGCGTCGTTTACGCCATCGCCCGTCATCGCGACGATCTCGCCCCTCGCCTTGAGTGCCGTGACAAGCCGCAGCTTCTGCTCTGGCATGATCCGCGCAAAGACCGCCACCTCGTTGATGCAGCTTTGCAACTCGGGGCTCGCCATGCGCGCCAGCTCGTCGCCCAGGAGCATCCGGCCTTCTGAAAGTCCCGCCTGTCCGGCAATGGCGGCCGCCGTTGCCGGGTGATCGCCCGTGACCATGACGACACGGATGCCGGCGTTTCGACACTCTGTGATCGCCTCCCGCACGGCCGGTCTGAGCGGATCCGCGAGTCCGACGAGGCCGAGGAACCCGAAGACGAAGTCGTGTTGAAGCGCCGGCCAGGAGTCGCCCTCGTACGAAGCCCTCGCGACCGCAAGCACGCGCAGCCCCCGCTCCGCCATCCGCGTCACGTCTTGACGCACCGTCACGATCTCTGCCGGACCCAAATGGCAGAGATCGGCGATCGCTTCGGGAGCCCCCTTCGCCGCCACCACGTACGCGTCGCGGTCCACCGCTTTCCAGACGTGCGAGACCGCGAGAAGGCCGGGTCTGAGGCCGTATTCGCGCACAAGCGTCCAATCACGGTGCAGATGCTCGGTCTGCGCGAGGTAATGCTGGCCAAGCTCCAGGAATGCCTTCTCCATCGGATCGAAGGGATCCCGGGCGCTCGCCAGGATGCCGAACTCCAGGAGCGCGTGAAAGATTTCGGGAAGCTCGCGATCGCGACCGTAATCAACGGCATAAACCTCCTTGCCGGCCTGCAGCTCGGACACGGCCATGCGGTTCACCGTCAGCGTGCCGGTCTTGTCCGCGCAGAGCACGGTGGCGGCACCCAGCGCCTCGATTGCCGAGAACCGCCGGGTCAGCACTCGACGCTGAGAGATGCGCCGCGCCCCGATGACAAGGAAGACCGTCAGGACGAGCGGAAACTCCTGCGGCAAGGTGGCCATCGCCAGGGTTATCCCGGCGAGCACGCCTTCGAGCCAGACTCCGCGCGTGACGCCGTAGAGCACGACGACAAGAACGCTCAGAGACAGACCGAGTGCCGCAAAGACGCGAACGAGCCGCCGCGTCTGGCGGTAGAGCGGCGTTGGCCCGGGCTCGATCGCGCGCAATGCCCGGCCGATCTTGCCGATCTCGGTGGCAGCCCCTGTGGCCCGCACCTCGGCAAGACCGTGACCCCGTACGATCAAGCTTCCGGAATAGACATAAGGCAGCCCGTCGCCGCCGGGCCGCACATGCCGTGCCGTGCCGTTCGCGGCGGTCTTATGGACCGGCGCCGACTCTCCGGTGAGCAGCGATTCGTCCGCCTGCAAGCCATGACACGACAACAGCGACGCATCGGCCGGAACGCGATCCCCTTCCGAAAGCACGACGACGTCGCCGCGTACGACTTCGCGGCCGGGAATTCGCCTGCGCGCGCCGTCGCGGATTACCAGCGCCCGCGGACTCGTGAGATCGCGCAAAGCCTCGAGGACGCGCTCGGTCTTGTGCTCCTGGTAGACCGCGATCGCTACATTGACGGCGGCGAAGCCGAGCAACATGAGGGCTTCGCCCCGGTCGCCGAGGCCGAGGTAGATCAGCCCCGCCGCGACCAGGAGCTGGAACATCGGCTCGCGGAACACCTCGAGCACGAGGCGCCACAGCGTGCGCCGGTCTCGTGACGGAAGTTCGTTGTAGCCCTCCGCCTTGAGGCGCGCCGCGGCGGCGGCCTCGGCCAGCCCTGTCATCTCAGCGGGGTAGGCGTCGGGCATCATTGCCGGCCTCGTGCCAGGTGGCTCAACCGAGACCCACTTCCGGGCTCATCGCTATAGGACAGAATGCCGAGAGAAGGCGGGAGGTGCCACGCCTCGAGGTTCCTTAGCACGCCTTCACATTCTTGTCGCACGCCTGGAGCTTGAAGCGAGCGGCCCCGTCTGTGCGGCTCGCATCAAAGGCGCGTTGATCCGCGCAATGCGCTCGAACGAAAATCACCGTTTGGCCCTCAACGACACGCTCCTCGAGGTCCGACAGAAACAAGACTTCGCAATTCTGCTCGTGCAGGAGCTGCTCACGAAGATCGCTCTGCCAATCGGCTCTCGTCGGAGTGGCGAGCGAAAGTGCCATGAAGCCAACAAGAGCGAGAACCGTGCCCGCGATGATCGAGCAGCGAAGCGCAGAAGGCGAACCGCATAGGCTCCGAAGGCACATCGGCAAACGAGCCTCATCTCTGATGGCCCTGTGGCGGACCGGGCCGCATCGGGCGCCGAACCAGCCTGCATCTCACTCCGCTTTGCAGGGAGCGAGCATTGATCTCGATCAAAGCGCCGCCGCGCCAATCGCCTCTTGCAGACTCCCCGCGCGGGATATGCTACAGCACGGCAGCTGTTCCGACGCGTGAGGACCTGCTCATCCGATGCCCGTCGTCGTGCGCTTCGCCCCTTCCCCCACCGGCTTTCTCCATATCGGCGGGGCCCGTACCGCGCTCTTCAACTGGCTCTATGCGCGCCACTCGAGCGGGCTCTTCCGCTTGCGCATCGAGGACACGGACCGCGCCCGCTCGACCGAGGCGGCCACGCGCGCCATCCTCGAGGGGCTGAGCTGGCTCGGCCTCGACTGGGACGGCGAGGTCGTCCACCAGTTCGCACGCGCGCCCCGCCATGCCGAGGTGGCGCGCGCGCTCCTCGCAAGCGGCCGCGCCTACCCTTGCTATTGCACGCCCGCGGAGCTCGCCGAGCGGCGCGAGAAGGCACGCGCCGAAGGCCGGACCTTGGGCTACGACCGCCGCTGCCGCGAGCGCGATCCGCGCACCGTGCCGGCGGAGATTCCCCCGGTGATCCGGCTCAAGGCGCCGGAGAGCGGGGAAACGGTCATCGAGGATTTGGTCCAGGGGACCGTACGGGTCGGCAACGAGCAGCTCGACGACATGGTGCTGCTGCGCGCCGACGGCACTCCCGTCTACATGCTCTCGGTCGTTGTCGATGACCACGACATGGGCATCAGCCATATCATCCGCGGCGACGATCACCTCACCAACGCCTTTCGCCAGACCCAGCTTTACCGCGCGATGGATTGGCAGACGCCGCAATTCGCGCACATTCCGCTCATCCACGGACCCGATGGCGCCAAGCTCTCGAAGCGCCACGGCGCCCTCGGGGTCGAGGCCTACCGCGAGATGGGCTACCTCCCCGAGGCGCTCGACAACTATCTCCTCCGCCTCGGCTGGGCGCACGGCGACGACGAGATCATCTCGCGGGCACAGGCGATCGAATGGTTCGACATCAAGAACGTCGGACGCTCGCCGGCGCGCTTCGACTTCGCCAAGCTCGACAGCCTCAACGCGCACTACCTGCGCCAGTGCGATAACCGGCACCTCGTCGAGCTGCTGCGCCCCTTCCTCGAGAAGCTGCTCGGCCGGGCGCCCGATGCGGACGGCGAGGTGCGCCTCGCGCGTGGCATGGACGGGCTCAAGCAGCGCGCCAAGACGCTCAAGGAGCTGGCCGCCTCGGCCGCGCTTTACGTGCGTCCGCGGCCGTTAGCACTCGAGGCGAAGGCCGCAGCGCTGCTCGACCGCGATGCGCGGCAGCGGCTCGCGCGCCTCGGAGAGCGCCTCGAGCGAGCACCCGCCTGGTCGCAGGCGGCACTCGAGAGCGAGGTGCGCGCGCTTGCAAAGGCGGAAGGCGTCAAGCTCGGCCAGCTCGCCCAGCCCTTGCGCGTGGCGCTGACCGGCTCGACCGTCTCGCCGAGCATCTTCGAGGTCATGGAAGTGCTCGGGCGTGCCGAAGTTTTAGGCAGAATCAAGGACATCGCCTGATGCGACAAAAAGCGCGACCTAATTGCTAATTCCCTCCGATCGGCCTATTTTGCGGTGCGGGATAAGCAGCGCGCAGAGCGCGCAGCCGCGCCGCCACCGAGCAAAAGAGGTCGCCCATGAACAACCTCAAAACCGCCACTCCTCCGGCCGAGACCGTCACCTTGGCGGACCCGAGGAGCAATCGCTCGCTTTCCCTCCCCGTCATGAGCGGGACGGTCGGCCCCAAAGTCATCGACGTCCGCAAGCTCTACGGCGAGACGGACATGTTCACCTACGATCCAGGCTACACCTCGACGGCGAGCTGCGAGTCGAAGATCACCTACATCGACGGCGACCAGGGCGTGCTCCTCTACCGCGGCTATCCCATCGAGGAGCTGGCCGAGCACAGCGATTTCATGGAGGTTGCCTACCTCCTGCTCAAGGGCGAGCTGCCGAACGCGGAGGAGAAGGCGCGCTTCGTTTCCGACATCACGTACCATACGATGGTGCACGAGCAGATCCTCAGCTTCTTAAGCGGCTTCCGGCGCGACGCGCATCCGATGGCGGTGATGTGCGGCGTGGTGGGGGCGCTCTCGGCCTTCTACCACGATTCGACCGACATCACCGATCCGCGTCACCGGGTGGTGGCGTCCTACCGGCTGATCGCCAAGATGCCGACCATCGCGGCGATGGCCTACAAGTACTCGATGGGCCAGCCCTTCGTTTATCCGCGCAACGAGCTGAGCTACGCCGAGAATTTCCTGCACATGACCTTCGCGGTGCCGGCCGAGGAATATAAGGTGAGCAAGGTGCTCGCGCGCGCGCTGGACCGCATCTTCGTCCTGCACGCGGACCACGAGCAGAACGCCTCGACCTCGACGGTCAGGCTCGCCGGCTCGAGCGGCGCCAACCCCTTTGCCTGTATCGCGGCCGGCATCGCCTCGCTGTGGGGACCGGCGCACGGAGGGGCCAACGAAGCCGTGCTCAACATGCTGCGCCAGATCGGCAGCAAGGACAAAATTCCCGAGTTCATCAAGCGCGCCAAGGACAAGAACGATTCGTTCCGCCTCATGGGCTTCGGACACCGGGTCTACAAGCACTACGACCCGCGTGCGGCCGTGATCCGCCGCACCTGCCACGAGGTTCTCGACGAACTCGGCGTCAAGGACGAGCCGCTCCTCGACCTCGCCATAGCACTGGAGAAGATCGCGCTTGAGGACGAATATTTCGTCGAGCACAAGCTCTACCCGAACGTCGACTTCTACTCGGGCATCATCCTCAAGGCGATGAACTTCCCGTCCAGCATGTTCACGGCACTCTTCGCCGTCGGGCGCACGGTCGGCTGGGTCGCGCAGTGGAACGAGATGATCGAGGATCCGCTGCAGAAGATCGGCCGGCCGCGCCAGCTCTACACGGGCCACGGTAAGCGCAGCTACGTCCCGGTCGAGAAGCGTAAATAGCGGATCGGCGCCGGCGCGCGCCCGTACGCGCCTGCTACGCCCGCTCGATCAGCTCGATCTTGTAGCGGTCGGGATCCTCGATGAAGGCGATGACCGAGCCGCCGTGCTTCATCGGGCCGGGCGGGCGCGGGACCTTGACCCCTTCCTTGGCCAGGCGCGCGCAGGCGCCGTAGATGTCGGCGACCGAGATGGCGAGATGGCCGAAGGCCTCGCCGAGCGCGTAGGCATCCTTGCGCGGCCAGTTGTGGGTGAGCTCGACCACCGTCGCATTCGTCTCGTCGCCATAACCCACGAAGGCAAGAGTGAACTCTCCCGTGGGATAGTCCTTCTTGCGCAAGAGCTTCATGCCGAGAAGGCGCGTGTAGAAGTCGAGCGACTTGTCGAGGTCGCGCACCCGGATCATGGTGTGCAGAAAGCGCGACCCTTCGAATCCGGACTTGCCGGTCTTGGTCGGCTGGGCTTCGGTCACGGTCATCTGAGTGTCCTCATCCTGAGTTCCGCCCCGGTCCGCCTAAGCGGTGCATCGGGCGATGCTACGACAGTCGGGCGGCCTTTGTCTTCTCCGCGATCACGCGGAGGACGGTGCGCGCGGCGCGCAGAGAGGGCGACGGGCCGCCCAGGTCGAGCGCCTTGAAGGCGGCCCTTGCGCCCTCGATCTGCGCCCGGCCCGCCGCGGGCTCGCGGAGCAGCTTGGCGACCGCCTCCGCCAGGCGCGCGGGGCGGCAGTTTTCCTGCAGGAGCTCGGGGATGAGAGCTCTGTCGAGCAGCAGGTTGATCACGCTCACGTAGCGTATCTTGATCATGAAATGGCGCACGATCCATACCGTGAGCGGGCTCGCCTTGTAGGCAATCACCATCGGACAGCGCGCGAGCGCCAATTCAAGCGAGACCGTGCCCGAAGCGGCGAGGGCTGCGTCCGCGGCGGCAAACGCATCGTATTTCTCGGCAATGCCGCGCACCACGATTGCCGGCACCGGCCACCGGGCCGCCGCACGGGCGACCTCCTCGTCCACCGTGCTCACCGTGGGGACGACGGCGTGGAGGTCCGGAAAGCTCTCTTTGAGCAGAGCCAACGTCCCGGCAAAGACCGGAAGAAGGCGCCGCACCTCGGCGCGGCGGCTCCCCGGCAGCACGGCGAGCAAGGGGGCCAGGGGAGGAATGCCATGGCGCGCGCGGAAGGCAGGGCCATCGCCCTTGTCCGCCGGCTCCTCCACGACCGAATGACCGACGAAGGTGGTGGCGATACCGTGGCGCTCGAAATATGGCGGCTCGAAGGGCAAGAGCGCGATGAGATGATCGAGAAACTTGGCGAGCGCCGGCGCCTGCCAGGGCCGCCAGGCCCACACCATCGGCGCCACGTAATGGATGAGCGGAATGCCGGCTCCCTTGAGCCGCCGCTCGACCCGGAAGCAGAAACCGGTGGCGTCCACCGAGACCACGGCGGCCGGCTTGAGCGCACGCACGCGCGCGGCCGTCTCGTTGATACGGCGCAAAATGCTCCGCGCGCGCGGCAGCACTTCCGCCAAGCCCATGATGGAGAGCTCCTCCATGGGAAAGAGGCTCCTGAGCCCCTCGCCGGCCATGCGCTCGCCGCCGATGCCTGCGAAGCGCACGGTCCCGTTGGTCTCGCGCCGAAGGGCGGCCATGAGACGGGCACCGAGCGCATCCCCCGAGGGTTCGCCCGCCATGAGGAAGATGAGCGGCCCGCGGGCATTTGCCTCTTGAGCCGCCGACGGAGACGCGCTCACGCGCTCACCTTGACCCCGACGACGAAGATGCGGGCGGCATTGGCGGCCTCGACCACTCCCTCGCGGTCGATGACGAGGGCACCCCCCGCCTCGATCGCGATCCCGCTGAGACCGGCCGCCTTGGCGTGCTCGATCGTGCGCACGCCGATCGCGGGGAGGTCGATGCGCGCCTCTTGCGCCGGCTTCCTCGCCTTGACGAGCACGCCACCCCGCCCCTTGAGCCGGAGCTTGCCCGCGCGCGCGATCATCGCGTCCGTTCCCTCGATCGCCTCGACGGCGAGCACCAGGCCTTGTTGAACAATGGCGCCCTGGCCGACATCGACGTTCCCGAGGGCCCGCGCCACCTCGATGCCGCGCGCAATATCGCTCCAGGCCTCGGCGTCCGGCTCAACCGCTCCCAGCACCCCTTCCGGAGCCAGCAACCCTCGGTCGATCGTCTCCGGGCCGAGGATGCGGAAGCCAAGCCGTCCGGCCCAGTCCACCACCGCCTTGTGAAACCCGTCATCGCGGAAGAGGTGCTTGCCGACCTCGAGGATGAACTGCATGGCCAACCAGTCGGGAAAGACCTCGAAGAGGCTCGGGCGGCGGAAACGGCCGGCGAAAACCACCTCGGTGATGCCGTGCTCGCGCGCGAGCTCGACCGCCCTGCCCGGCGCGCCGATGCGCACCCATTCGTGCGGGGTGCCGACGAGCGCCGCCGCATCGGCCTGGCCTTTAACGGCGACGACGAAGACCTCGCGTCCGTCTCTGCGGCAGGCCTCGATCAATCGCTGCGGCAGCGAGCCGCCGCCTGCCACGATGCCGAGCTTACTCGACATCCCCCGGCCTGGGCTGGCAGATGGCGCGGCTCGAATCCGCGCGTATGAACGCCACGATCTCCATCACGGTCTCGTTGTCGTGATAGATCTCCTCGGCGTCCGACAGGCGCTCCGCCATGCTGCCTTCCTGCGCGAAGAGGAGCCGGTAGGCCGTCCTCAGCGTGTGAATCTGCTCGCGCGTGAAGCCCCGGCGCTTGAGCCCCACGACGTTCAGTCCGGCAAGGCGCGCGCGATTGCCCATCACCGAACCGTAGGGAATGACGTCGTGCTCGACCCCGGACATGCCGCCGATCATGGCGTGACGGCCGATGCGCACGAACTGGTGCACAGCCGAGAGCCCGCCGAGGATGGCCCAATCGCCCACGTGCACGTGGCCCGCGAGCGTTGCATTGTTGGCCATCACGACATGGTCGCCGACTTGGCAATCGTGCGCCACATGGGAGCCGACCATGAAAAGACAGCTGTCACCCACCCGCGTCACCATGCCGCCGCCGGTGGTTCCCGGGTTCATGGTGACGTGCTCGCGGATGGTGTTGTTGGCGCCGATGACGAGCTCGGAGGGCTCGCCCTTGTACTTGAGATCCTGCGGGATATGGCCGATCGAGGCGAAGGGAAAGATCGCCGTGCCCGGGCCGATCGTGGTCCTGCCATCGACCGCCACGTGCGAGTCGACGCGCACACGTTCGCCGAGACGCACATGCGCCCCGATCACCGAATAGGGTCCGATCCGCACCCCCGGGCCCAACTCGGCGCGCGCATCGACGATGGCGGTCGGATGAATATCGACCTCCGTGCCGCCTGCCTTTGTGGTCGCCTCGCGCCGCAATACCGCCATGTCTCTATTTATTCTCCAGGAGCATCGCGCCAAAGGTCGCCTCGGCGACCAGGATACCGTCCACCTTCGCCTCGCCGCGGAATTTCCATACCGCACCCCGCTGACGCTGCTTCTTGACGTGGATGCGCAGTTGATCGCCCGGCATCACCGGCCGGCGAAAGCGGCAATCGTCGACCGTCATGAAGTAGACCACCTTGCCGGCCGCCGAGTCGCCAATCGTGTAGACGACCAGTACGGCGGCGGTCTGCGCCATCGCCTCGATGATGAGCACCCCAGGCATGACGGGATGCTTCGGGAAGTGGCCGGCAAAAAACGGCTCGTTGACCGAGACGTTCTTGATCCCGACCGCGCTTTCGCCCAACACCACCTCGACAACCCGGTCGATCATCAAGAAGGGATAACGGTGAGGGATGAGCTCCATCAACCGCTCGATGTCGATCTCAGCGGGCTTGCCCTTGGCTCCCGACGCTTCCATCGCTCCTTCGCCCATCGTCCAGCATCCGCGGCGCCCGCCATAGGACGGCCAGCGCGCTTCCATCCCCCAATACCTTATCCGGCTGAGCCAATGCCGCTTGCGGCCATGCTCAAAACGCCACGGCGCTTGTTACCCGGCGACCTCGCCCAGGTCCCCGCAATACTGCACTTTTTGCCCGATTCTCCGCAAGTTATCAATGGCAGAGCGGCAGGTGCAGCACTACCGCCCCCCTCGCGCGGAGCGGCATAGCGGGAGGCCGGAGGCCGAGGCCCGCCTCGCGGCGCACGCAAGATTACAAGATTACTTGGGAATCGCCACGGCAACGGAGGGCAGCTTGGCATTGAGCCGCTTGACGACCTCCTGGGTGATGTCCAACTCGGCCTGGGCATATAGGACGATGGCAGCCCCCTTGTTGAGGACGAGCGTAGTGCCAGACTCCTTCGCCATCTGATTGACGATCTGAACCACTGCCCCTTCCACCTGCTGAAAGGCGTTGTTGAATGCGGTATCGAGCTTGCCGCGACGCTCCTGAACCTCGCGCTGCGCATCTGCGACTTTCTGCTCGAATTCGCGTTGGCGCTGCTGGAACGCGTCGGCGGCCAAGACGCTGCGCTGCGCTTGCAGATCCTGATCGAGCTTCTTCAACTCGTCATTCTTGCCTTGCAAGCCCTGCTGAAAGCCGGCCTGTGCCTTCTGCATTTGCGCCCGGATTCCCTTGGGCGCCTCGGCAGTTTGCATGACCTCCTGTAAGTCGACGACGGCGATGACGGGGACTGGAAACTTCCGTTGCGCCCAAGCCTCCGGCACCGCTGTCAGCTGAGCAAGTGCCAAGGCGGCCAAAGTCGTGACGACGATCCTGCGAACCATATCCATGTCCTAAAACCGTGTGCCGAAGTTGAAGCGGAACAGCTGCGTCTTGTCGCCCTTGTCCTTGATGTAGGGCCTGGCGATGTCCACCCGGATGGGTCCGAAGGGCGAGGCCCAGGCGATGCCGACGCCGGCCGAGGCCCGCAAGTTGCCCGTGTCGGTGACGCCCGCGCCGACGAAATCGGCCTTGGTGAGCGAGCCCGCCTCGGTGAAGACCTTGCCGACGATGCCGAACTCCTTGGGCAGGCCCAAGGGAACGGTCAATTCCAAGGTGCCGTCGTAATACTCCCGCCCGCCGAGCGCGTCGCCGGTGTTGGCGTCCCGAGGGCCGATGCCGGCCGTCTGGAAGCCGGGGAAATTGTCGCCGCCGAGGAAGAAGCTGTCGACGATGCGGATCTTCGGCCCGAGCCGCAAGATGTAGCCGCCCTCGCCGGCCGCGCTGATCACCCACTGGTCGGCGATCGGATAGTAGTATCCGGCGGTCAACACGTCGCGCTGATAGAGGACGCTGCCGCCGAGCCCCGCGAAGTCGGTGGCGATCCTCCAGAAATAGCCGCTGGTCGGATCGAAGCGGTTGTCGCGCTTGTCGTACATCAGCTCCTGGCCGACGAGCGAGGTCACGGCGGCGCCGTGCTGCTGCTGGATGAAGAGCGAGGCGTCCGAGGCGATCTTGTCGACGATGTCCCGCCGTATCGTGTAGTGCCAGGTCTCGCGCAGATCCGGGATTATCCCGTAGCCGGCGCGCGCCGTGGCGCCGAGTGCCACCTGCCGGAAGGTGCTTTCGGTCGTCAGGTCCTGCTGCAGATCGAACACGTCGGCGCCGACCGCGATATTGCTGTCCATGAAGTACGGATCGGTCCAGCTGCCGTCGAGCTCCTGCGTGCGGAACGAAATCGCGAAGCGCGTCGATAGATCCTGACCGGTGCCGAGGAAGTTCTTCTCCCGAACGCCGACATCGCCGATAACCCCGTCCGTCGTCGAATATCCGGCGCCGAGCGAGACCTCCCCGGTCGGTTTCTCCTTGACCTCGACGGTCACGTCCGTGGTGTCGGGCTGCGAACCGGGCGTGTTGCTGATGTCGGCGGTATCGAAAAAGCCGAGATTCTTCAACCGGCGGCGCGACTCCTCGATCTTCGACGTGCTGAAGGCGTCGCCCTCGGCGAACTGCAGCTCGCGGCGGATCACCTTGTCGAGCGAGCGCGTATTGCCCTTGATGTTGATCCGCTCAACATAGACGCGCGGACCCTCTTGCACGTCGAAGGTGATGGAGACGGTCTTCTTGTCCTTGTCGCGCTCGATGCGCGGACGAACGTCCACGAAAGCGTAGCCCCTGCTCCCGAGCGCGTCCGAAATCGCCTTGATCGTGCTCTCGACCTGGTCGGCATTGTACCAATCGCCTTCCTTGACGGTGAGGAGGCCCTCGAGCGTCGCCGCGTCGATGTCCTTGACCGAGCTCTTCACCGCGATCTTGCCAAAGGTGTAGCGCTCGCCCTCGTCGAGGGTGAAAGTTAAGTAAAATCCGCTCTTGTCAGGCGCGAGCTCGGCGACGGCCGAGACGACGCGGAAGTCGGCATAGCCGCTCGCGAGATAGAACTTCCTCAAGAGCTCGCGGTCGAAGGTCAGCCGGTCGGGGTCGTAGGTATCGTTGCTGGTGAAGAATTTCCACCAGGCGCTCTCGACCGTCTGGACCACCTCGCGCAGCCGGCCGTCGCTAAATACGTGATTGCCGATGAAGCTGATGCGCGTGACCTTGGTCTTGTCACCCTCGTCGATCTCGTACACCAAGTCCACGCGGTTCTCTGGAAGCGTGATCACCTTGGGCTCGACGGTGGCGGAGAAGCGCCCGCTTCTGCGGTAGACCTCGAGAATGCGCTTCACGTCCTGTTGCACCTTGGTGCGGCTGTATACCGTGCGCGGCTTGAGCTGGATCTCGTCGTTCAGCTGCTTGTCCTCGATCTTCTTGTTGCCTTCGAAGGCGACGCGATTGATGACCGGGTTCTCGACGACGCGCACCACGAGCGTGTTGCCGTCGCGGCGCAGGACAACGTCCGCGAACAGGCCGGTCGCGTAGAGCGCCTTGAGGGATTCGTCCATCTTCTCGGGGTCGAACTTGTCGCCGAGGTGGATGGTGAGATACGAGCGCGCGGTCGCGGGCTCGATGCGCTGGGTTCCTTCGATGCGGATTTCGCGCACCGCGTCGCCGCCGGAGGCGGGGGTCTGGGCGATGGACCCGAGAGGCAGCAGCAGGCAGGCCGCCGCCAGCCACAATCCTAACCTCCATCGCGCAATGAACCCCACCAAGGCCTCCCCGCTCGCGGTCTTCGAGGTTTCTGGCCGACCCTCAGGATATCAGGCCGGTAACGAATTGGATCACCTTGAGGTGCACAAGGTCGTTCCATGTCGCGAAGACCATCAACAGGAATACCAGAGTGAGCCCGATCCGGAAACCGTAATCCTGTACGCGGGGGGCGAGCGGCCGACGCCGGATGGCTTCGAGCGCATAGAACAGCAGATGGCCGCCGTCAAGCATGGGAATGGGCAAGATGTTGATGAGGCCGAGATTGAGCGAGAGAACCGCGAGAAACCAGACAAGCGGAACGATACCGCCCTCGGCCACATCGCCCGCCATCTTGCCGATCCCGATAGGGCCTTGCAGCTCGTCCGTGCTGCGCGTGCCGGCGACCATCTGCCCGATCGCCTTGAGCGTAGCCATGCTAAGGCTGCCGGTCTCCTCGGTCGCCCGCCAGAGCGACGAAAGCGGGTCATAGCGGACGTATTCGACTCCCTTCGCGCGCAGGCCGAGGCGGCCGATTTGATAACGGTGGCCGAAATTGTCGCGCCGTTCGATCACATCGGGCACGGCATGCAGCGTCGCCGTCTTGCCCTCTCGCGCGACCTCGATCGTGAGCGGCTCGCCCAACCCCACTTCGACGATCTGGATGACCTGTTGGAAGCGCTCGATTCTCGTCCCGTTGATCGACATGATACGGTCGCCGGGCTCAAACCCGGCGCGCGCCGCAGCACTATCGGGATCGACCTGCCCGATGAGCGGAGAGGTGAAGGGCTGCCCCACGATCGAGAAAAGGCAGGCGAAGGCGAAAATCGCCAGCAGGAAGTTCGCGACCGGTCCGGCCACGACCACGGCCGCGCGCTGGCCCACGCGCTTGTGGTGGAAGGAAACCGCGCGCTCCTCGGGCGTCATCGCCTGGACCGCCTCGTCAGGCTCGCTCATCGCGTTCGCATCGCCGAACATCCGAACGTAGCCGCCCAAAGGCAGCGCGCTGATCTTCCAGCGCGTCTGGTGCCTGTCGGTCCAACCGACGATCTCCGGCCCGAAGCCGATCGAGAACACCTCGACGCGCACGCCGTTCCTCCGAGCGATCCAGAAATGGCCCATCTCGTGCACGAACACTAGCACGGTGAGCACGACGAGGAACGGCACGACGTACTGAAGAGCGCTCAGGATAAAGTCCATATCGCTAGCTCGTCCTTCTCCGGACCTCAGCTTGGCCGCGGCATGGCGCCGGCGCGCCGCTCGGCCACCTCGCGCGCGACCCCGTCCGCCGCGCGCACTTCCGCCAGCGTGGCGAGCGGCGTGTTCGGGATTTCCCCGAGCGTCCCCTCGACGACGGGCACGATGTCGAGGAAGCGGATGCGCCCCTCGAGGAACGCCGTCACGGCGACCTCATTGGCGGCGTTGAGGATAGTTGGCGCGTTTCCCCCGCTTTGCAAGGCCTCGCGGGCCACGCGCAGAGCCGGGAAACGCTCCGCATCGGGCGCCTCGAAGGTGAGGGCCGAGAGGTTGGCAAAATCGAGCCGTTTCGCGGGTGCCGCCATGCGTGCCGGCCACGATAGCGCATAGGCTATCGGCGTGCGCATGTCCGGCGTGCCGAGTTGAGCGAGCACCGAGCCGTCCACGTATTCGACCATGCTGTGGATGACCGATTGGGGATGCACCACGATTTCGATCCTCTCGGGGGCTACCGGAAAGAGGTGGGACGCCTCGATCACCTCGAGCCCCTTGTTCATCATCGTCGCGGAGTCGACCGAGATCTTGGCCCCCATCGTCCAGTTGGGGTGCGCGACCGCTTGAGCCGGCGTCACCGAATGGAGCTGGGAGGGATGGATGGTGCGGAACGGACCGCCGGAGGCCGTCAGGATGATGCGCTCGACGGCACCGGCGTGCGCGGAATCGAAGACCTGGAAGATGGCGCTGTGCTCGGAATCGACGGGCAGCAGCGTTGCCTCGCTGAGAGCCACTTGGCGCATGACGATATCGCCCGCGCACACCAACGTCTCTTTGTTGGCAAGGCCCACGATGGCGCCGCGCTCGATGGCGGCAAGCGTCGGCTCGAGCCCTGCCGCCCCCACGATCGCGGCCATCACCCAGTCGGCCGGCCGGCGCGCCGCATCGAGGAGGGCCTCGCGACCGGCCGCAACCTCGATGCCGGTGCCGGAAAGCGCTGCCTTGAGGGCCGGGTAGTGCCGCTCGTCCGCAATCACTACGAGCGCCGGGCGATGGCGCAACGCCTGCTCGGCCAGGCGCGCGACGTTGCTCCTTGCCGTGAGGGCCTCGACCTCAAAGCTCCGAGGGTTGCGCTCGAGGAGGTCCAGCGTATTGCACCCGACCGAGCCGGTCGAGCCCAGCACCGTGACGCGCCTAGGCTCCGGCTGCCCTTCGATGCTGCCATAAGGCTCTCTTGCGCTCAGCGCCATGAGAGCACCCCGCCGCCTGAGAGAAGCTCAACGAGGGCCACCGCCGGCGCAGCCGCCAAGAGGCCGTCGACCCGGTCGAAGAGTCCGCCATGGCCCGGTATGAGACCGCTCATATCCTTGACCTTGAAATGGCGCTTGATCGCCGATTCCGCCAGATCGCCCGCCTGAGAGGCGAGCGAGACGAAGGCGCTCAGCGCGCCGGCGAGGCCGCGGGAGGAGATGCCGAGGGCAGGCCCCAGGACAGAACCGGTGACGACGGCCGCCACGAACCCGCCCGCCACCCCGGCCCAGGTTTTGTTGGGACTGAGTCTCGGCGCGAGGCGGGGGCCGCCCAAGAGGCGCCCTGCGGCATAGGCGCCGATATCGGTCGCCCACACCACCAGGAACAGCCAGAGAACCGCAGTCCACCCCGCGGCACCGTACAACCAGAGGAGGGCGACACTCGGCACGGCAAGATAGATCACGCCCGCCGCGTGCCAGGCCGCCAACGCCCTGCCCGTCCGGGCGAGCGTGCCATAGACCGCAGCGGCAGCGCCGAGGGCGAGCACTCCCGCCGCCGTGAAAAGGCCCAAGGCCGCCGCCCCCACCACCGCCAAGACGCCACCCATCAGCAGCCAACCGACGCCGCCGAAGCGGCCGTCGCCGCAAAGGTGCCGCCATTCCCAAGCAAGCACGCCGCAGCCAAGCGCCACCAGCAGATCGAAGTAGGGCGAGCCCAAGAGAATGGCAGCGATGGCGACCGGCGCCATGGCCAAGGCCGAGATCGCGCGGAGCGCCAAGCTGCCGAGGGTCCTTTCAGCCACGGCTGGTGCCGTACCGTCGTTCACGACCGTGAAACTCCCGGATCGCACGCTCGAAGTCGCTCTTGGAGAAATCCGGCCATAGCGTATCAAGGAAGACGAACTCGGCATATGCCGATTGCCAAAGCAAAAAATTGCTCAGCCGGCGCTCTCCGCTCGTGCGAATGACGAGGTCCGGGTCCGGGATGTCTCCGGTCCAGAGATGGCGCGCGAAAAGCGCCTCGTCGATCTCGCTCGCGCTGAGACGGCCGGCTGCCGCTTCGGCGGCGAGTCGCTGGGTGGCTTGGACGATGTCCTGCCGACCGCCGTAGCTCAAGGCGACGGTGAGGACAAGGGCGCTGTTCTCTCGCGTCAGCGCCTCCGCGCTCTCGATGAGCTCGACGATGTCGGCGGCGAGGCGTCCGCGTTCGCCAATGACGCGTATCCTGACCCTGTTCCCGTGCAGCTCCGCCACCTCCCCGCGCAAATAATGGCGCAGGAGCCCCATGAGGTCGTGGACTTCCGCGGCCGGCCGGCGCCAATTCTCGGAAGAGAAGCCGAAGAGCGTGAGGTAGCCGACGCCAAGCTCGACGGCGCTGCGCACGGCCTGGCGCACGGCGTCGGCGCCACGCCTGTGCCCGGCGGTGCGCGGCAAGCCGCGCGCCTTGGCCCAGCGCCCGTTGCCGTCCATCACGATGGCGACATGGAGCGGTGCCGCCGACGTGGCCGAGGTGGATGGAACGGAATCGATATGCGAGGGCGGGCTCATCAGACCTGCATGATCTCCTTTTCTTTTTGCGCCAGCGTCTCGTCGATTTTCTTGATGTAGCCGTCGGTCAGCTTCTGGATCTCGTCGGAGCGGTGGCGATGATCGTCCTGGGAGATATCGTGGGCCTTCTCCTGGCGCTTCAAATACTCCATCCCATCGCGCCGCACGTTACGCACGGCGACGCGGGCCAGCTCGGCATATTTGTGGGCGACCTTGGAAAGCTCCTGCCGGCGTTCCTGGGAGAGCTCGGGAATCGGCACGCGGACCAAAGTGCCCTCGGCCTGCGGATTGAGCCCGAGACCGGATTCCCTGATCGCCTTGTCGACCGCGCCCACCAGAGTCTTGTCCCACACCTGCACAGTGATCATGCGGGGCTCCGGCACGCCCACGGTGCCGACCTGGTTGAGCGGCATGGTGGAGCCGTAAGCGCTCACCTGGACGGGCTCCAGCAGATTGGCCGACGCCCGCCCGGTCCTGAGACCGCCGAGCTCCTTGCGCAACACCTCGATGGCGCCATCCATGCGCCGCTTGAGATCGTTGATATCCTGCTCGCTCACGGCTTGCCTCTATGCGCCGTCAAGAATCTGCAAGCTTTGCCGTCTTCTCTTCGCCGATCAGGGTGAAGAGGCCACGGCCTTGCACCACATCCGCAAAAGCGCCCGAATTGTGCAGCGAAAACACCAGGATGGGAATGCGATTCTCGCGCGCGAGCGAGATCGCCGAGGCGTCCATCACCTTGAGATCGCGGGAGAGCACGTCAAGGTAGCTGAGCCGCTCGTACCGGGTGGCGTTCATGACTTTGTGCGGGTCGGCCGAATAGACGCCGTCGACCTTGGTGCCCTTGATAAGCACGTCGCAGGCGAGCTCTGAGGCGCGCAGCGCTGCCGCAGTGTCGGTGGTGAAGAAGGGATTGCCGGTGCCGGCGGCACAAATTACCACCCGCCCCTTCTCGAGATGGCGGTGCGCCCGGCGGCGGATGTAAGGCTCGCACACCGCCTGCATGGGGATGGCCGAGAGCACGCGGGTGTCGACGCCGAGCCGCTCGAGCGCGTTTTGCACGGCAAGGGCGTTCATCACGGTCGCCAGCATGCCGATCTGGTCGGCGCTCGCGCGCTCCATGCCATGCATGTTGCCCTCGAGGCCGCGGAAAATATTACCGCCGCCGATGACGAGGGCGATCTCGGCCCCGAGAGTGCGCACCGTCTGGATGTCACTAGCGATCTGCTGCACCGTGAGCCAGTCGAGCCCGTATTCCCGCTGGCCGAGCAGCGCCTCGCCCGAGATCTTGAGGAGGATGCGGCGATAGCGGAGGCGCGGCTCAATTGGCGATTCGATCGACATCGTCCTAGGCTCATCCTCTCCCGGGAAGCCGGCGGCGCCGCGCCAAAAAGGCCCGTGATCGCAGGTGCGGTCGGGCGCGCAGCGCAGGCGCACTATACCCCAAGCGGGAGGGGTCCGCGCCAGCAAAATCAAGGTCTTAAAATCGTCACCGCCGATCCGGGAATGGCCGCGTGGCCGCTTGCCTTAGGTCGTCAGCTGCGTCACTTCCGCCGCGAAATTGCCTTCCTTCTTCGCGATGCCCTCGCCGAGCGCGAAGCGAACATAACCGACAATCTTGATCGGCGCCGCCAGCGCCTTGCTGGCGGCCTCGACTGCCTTGCCGACCGAGGTGCCCGGCTCCACCACGAAGTCTTGCTCGAGGAGCACGACCTCCTGGTAGAACTTGCGCAGCCGACCCTCGACCATCTTTTGGATGATCTCCTCCGGTTTGCCGCTCCCGCGCGCCTGCTCGACCAGCACCTGCCGCTCCCGCTCGACGAGCGCCGGATCGAGGCCGCTCACCTCCAGCGCCTGCGGATTCGCAGCCGCCACTTGCATGGCGATCTGGCGGCCGAGGGCGGCGAGCTTCCCGGGCTCGGCGCCGCTCTCCAGTGCTACCAGCACGCCGATGCGGCCAAGGCCGGGCGAAATTTGGTTATGAACGTAGCTCGCCACAACACCTTGCCCGACTTTGAGGCCGGCAGCACGGCGCAGGCTCATGTTCTCGCCGATGGTCGCGATCAGCTGCGCGAGCTCCTCCTCGACCGTGCGCCCGCTCGGCAGCTTGGCGCGCTTGATGGCTTCGAGGTCGCCGCCCGCGACAAGCGCCAACTCGGCAGCCGCGCGCGCAAATCCCTGGAATGTGTCGTTGCGCGCCACAAAGTCGGTCTCGCTGTTGACCTCGACGATGGCCCCGCTCAATCCGTTGACAACGACGCCGACCAAGCCCTCGGAGGCGACGCGTCCGGCCTTCCTAGCCGCTGCCGCAAGGCCCTTCTTGCGCAGCCAGTCGACTGCAGCCTCAAGCTCGCCGGCACTCTCCGCGAGCGCCTTCTTGCAGTCCATCATGCCGGCGCCCGTCTTCTCGCGCAGCTCCTTTACGAGTGCAGCGCTGATCTCGGCCATGACTTTACCTCTTACTTAAGTTCTTGCTCTGAAGCGTCTAATATGCCGCGATTTTTTGCCTCAAAATCTCCGTGGAGAGGAGGCATCGCCGTGACGCTACTCCACCTTCTCGGCCTTGAGCGCGTCGGGCGCGGTGACGAGCGACAGCATGTTGTCCGGCTTCTCCGCGGCCGGGCTTTCGCCACCGGCCACCGCAGGTGCGGCGATTTCGGCCGCTTCCGCAGCACCCGGGCCCTCCTCTGCCGCGGGCAGCTGCTCGACCGGAGCCTCCGCTTTCTCGCCGATGTCCACGCCGGATTTCACAAGCTGCTCCTGTAGCCCATCGAGGACGGCGCCGGCGATGAGCTCGCAATAGATGCGGATGGCGCGCTGGCTGTCGTCGTTGCCGGGGACGGGGTAGTCGATCGCGTCCGGGTCCGAGTTGCTGTCGACGATCGCGACCACGGGAATGCCAAGCTTTTTCGCCTCGGCGACCGCGATGGCCTCCTTGTTGGTGTCGATCACGAAAAGAAGGTCCGGCAGTGCGCCCATCTCCTTTATGCCGCCGAGCGCGCGCTCATACTTGTCGCGCTCGCGCGTCAGATTCAGGAGCTCCTTCTTGGTGCGGCCGAGGCCTTCCTGGGCGAGCGCGTCGTCAAGCGCGCGCAGGCGCTTGATCGACTGGGAAATCGTCTTCCAGTTGGTCAACATGCCGCCGAGCCAGTGGTGATTGACGTAATACTGGCCGCAGCGCTTGGCTTCCTCGGCGACGATATCGGCGGCCTGGCGCTTGGTGCCGACGAAGAGGACGCGGCCGTTGTTGGCCGCCACCTCGCGGACGAGCTGGAGTGCCCGATAGAGCAGCGGCACCGTCTGCTGCAGGTCGATGATGTGAATATTGTTGCGCACCCCGAAGAGGTAGGGTGACATCTTGGGGTTCCAGCGCCGGGTCTGATGGCCAAAATGAACGCCAGCTTCCAGGAGCTGGCGCATCGAGAAGCTCGGGATCGCCATGATCTTGTCCTTTTCCGGTTGCACCGCCGCGGGCGTTTGAGGCCGGACATTCATGCCCCGCCACCGGAGCGAGCGCCCGGGATGTCTCCCCGAGCGACCGCGATGCCCGCGTGTGAAGTTTAGAGTGGCCGGTTAGATAGCGGCAAAAGAGCGCGGATGCAAGGGCAAAGGGGGGTGACGCGGGGCTGCGAGCTATCCCTTGAGCCGCGGCAGCAACCGTTCGGCGTTGCCGCGGTCGATCGCGCGGAGCTCCCTTCCGGTAAGGCCGAGCTTGGCGAACCCGTCGACATTCTGCGTGATCGTCAGATAGGGGAAATCGGAGCCGAAAAGCACCTGCGAGACGGGCACGAACTTGAGCAGTGCCGCCATGGTCGGCGGATAGGCCGAATTGGCGGTATCGTAATAAAGTTTCTTGAGCTCGTGCTCGATGCCGTTAGGCGCGATCTCGGCAAGATTCTTGCGGCCCTTCGAGCCGTTGACGATGCGGCCGGCGAGCACCGGGATCGAGGCGCCGGCGTGCGAAAAGAGAAATCGGATGTTCTTGTAACGTGCGAAGGCGCCGCTCATCAGCAGGCTCAAGACGGCGCGCGCGGTATCGTGCGGATACTCGATCAGCGCGGCCGGCACGCCAGGCAGAAGATGGCCGCAGCAATTGGGCGCCAGAGGGTGGAAATAGGCGACGGCCTTGCGTCGATCGAGTTCCTCGAAAACGGGCGCAAAGCGCGGGTCGCCCGGCCAGATGTCGCCGTAGCTGGTCATGAAGCCGATGCCGTCCGCCCTGAGCACGTCGAGCGCGTACCCGATCTCGTGCAACACACCGTCGACGTCCGGCATCGGCATGGCGGCGAAGAGACCGAAGCGACCGGGATGGTCGCGGCCCATTTGCGCCCCGTAATCATTGCAGATTCGCGCCAGACGCCGCGCCTGCGCCCTTTCGCCGAACCACACCCCCGGGGTGGAGATCGAAAGAACCCCCGTGGCCACGCCGCCGCGGTCCATCTCCTCGAGCGCACCGGCGATGCTCCAATCCTGCTGGGCCTTCTGCAATCCGGCGGCAATGCCTTCCTGCGTGTTCCATGCGGCAAGCGGGTCAAGGTACTCCGGCGGGAAGAAATGATGATGCACGTCGACGCGGCGTGCCTTGCTCGAGGCTGTGGCCGGGACCGCGCCGCGCGGGAGCATGGCACTGGCGCCGAGCGCCGCGAGGATGGCCAGAAACCGTCGGCGCGAGCTCGCACGACCGCAGAGCGTCACATTTTCGTGCGATATCATCGATTTGCCCTCCCTGGTCTGGTGCGCGGCTGTGACCGCCGTCACACCTCCTCGACCTCGACGATGCCAGGAAGCGCCCTGATCGCCTGGCGGAGCTGGGGCGAGCAGCCGTAATGGCCGTGCAGCGCGATCTCGATCTCGCGCCCCTCCGCCATGGCGATGAGCCAGATGCGGCCCTTGCCTTTGCTCTCGCGCGCGAGAAGGTGCCGCAGCGAGGTCAGCGGGTCCGCGCCATTAACATAGATGCGCAATGAGGCCCCCACGTTCTGGGCCGCCTTGTCCAACGCCTCGATCGACTGGGCGGTGAAGCGCACCTGCTCCCCATCGGCGCGTCCGTCGGCCGCGATGAGAAGCGGCGCGCCCTGGTCGATAAGCTCGCGCGCGGCCGAGAGCGTCTCGGCGAAGAGCGTCACCTCGAACACCCCGCTCGTGTCGGAAAGCTGCAAGAAGGCGAAGCGGTTGCCGCGCGCCGAGGTGCGCTCCTGCTTGCCGATCGGCGTGCCGGCAAGGCGGACACGGCTGAGCCGGCCTTCGGCCACGCGCTGGAACGCCTCCGCCGCCCTGATCACGCCCAGCCGTTCGAGCGTCTTGCCGTAGGTGTGCAGCGGGTGGGCGGAGAGATAGAAGCCGACGGCCTCGAACTCGCGCTTGAGCCGGTCCATGGGCGGCCAGTCCGCCACCGCTGGCAGCACCAGCGGAGCTGCCGCCTGGCCGCCGTCCTGCGATGCGAGGGCCGTGAAAAGCGAGGTCTGCTCACTCGCGCGCTCCTCGGCCGCCCTGCTCGCGTGACGCACGATCTGCTCGACCGCCTCGAACACTTGGCGCCGGTTCGGGCACAGCCCGTCGAAGGCCCCGGCCGCGGCCAAGCTTTCGAGCTGCCGCTTGTTGAGGTTGCGCCCGTCGAGGCGATCCGCGAAATCGGCGAGCGATTGGAACCGCCCGTGGCTCATGCGCTCCTCGACAAGGCTCTTCATTGCAGCAGCCCCCACACCCTTGAGGGCTGCGAGCGCGTAGCGGATCGCGATACCTCCTTCGCCCGTCTCGACCGTGAAGGCGGCCTCGGAGCGGTTGATGTCCGGCGGTAGGAGCGTTATGCCAACTCTTTGCAACTCCTGGCGAAACACATTGAGCTTGTCCGTGTTCCCCAAGTCGTAGGCCATCGAGGCTGCGAAGAACTCGACGGGATAATTGGCCTTGAGAAAGGCGGTCTGGTAGGCAATCAGCGCATAGGGTGCCGAGTGACACTTGTTGAAACCGTAGCCGGCGAATTTGTTGACCTTGTCAAAGATGCCGGCGGCCTGGGCGGCGTCCACCCCGCGCACGACCGCCCCCTCGATGAAGCCCTTGCGTTGCGCCTCCATTTCCTCGCGGATTTTTTTGCCCATGGCGCGACGGAGGAGATCGGCCCCACCGAGCGTGTAGCCCGAGAGCTCCTGGGCGATTTGCATGACCTGCTCCTGGTAGACCATGATCCCGAAGGTCTCCTTGAGGATCGGTTCCAGCGAGGGATGCAGGTAATCGGCGGGCTCGATGCCGTTCTTGACGTTGATGTATTTGGGAATGTCGTCCATCGGACCGGGTCGGTAGAGCGCCACGATGGCGATGATGTCCTCGAAGCGGTCCGGCTTGAGACGGCGCAGTACGTCGCGCATGCCCGAGCCTTCCAACTGGAACACTCCGGTCGTCTCGCCTCGGCTCAACATCTCATAGGTCGCTTTATCATCTAAAGGTATTTCATTGATATCGAAGACAATATGTCGTTGACGCAACAACTGAGTCGCGCGCGCGATCACGCTCAGCGTCTTGAGCCCGAGAAAGTCGAACTTCACCAGCCCGGCGGCCTCGACCCATTTCATATTGAATTGGGTCACGGGCATCTCGGAGCGCGGGTCGCGGTAGAGCGGGATGAGCTCATCGAGCGGCCGGTCGCCGATCACTACGCCGGCCGCATGGGTCGAGGCGTGGCGATAGAGCCCCTCGAGCTTGAGCGCTATGTCGATCAAGCGGGCCACCGTCTCGTCCTCGGCACGCATGTGCTGGAGGAGGGGCTCGCCCTCGATCGCCTTCTGGAGGCTTACCGGATTGGCCGGATTGTTCGGGACCATCTTGCAAATGCGGTCGACCTGACCGTAGGGCATCTGGAGCACACGGCCGACATCGCGCAGCACCGCCCGCGCCTGGAGCTTGCCGAAAGTGATGATCTGGGCAACCCGGTCGCGCCCATAGCGCTCTTGAACGTAGTGGATGACCTCGTCGCGCCGCTCCTGGCAGAAATCGACATCGAAGTCGGGCATTGAGACGCGTTCAGGATTGAGAAAGCGCTCGAACAGGAGCCCCCAACGCAAGGGATCCAAATCGGTAATGGTGAGCGACCAGGCGACCACGGAACCCGCACCCGAGCCGCGCCCGGGCCCCACGGGAATGCCTTGGGCCTTGGCCCATTTGATGAAATCCGAGACGATGAGGAAATAGCCGGCAAAGCCCATCTGGCTGATCACGCCGAGCTCGTAACGCAGGCGCTCGCGGTAGGGCCGGGCCGCAGCCTCCTGCTCCTCTCCGCTCATTCCCGGCTTGAGGACGTGCGCGGCCAGCCGTCCCTCGAGCCCCTCGCTCGCCTGGGCCTTGAGCTCCTCCTTCTCGGAAATTCCGCTCGGCGTCGGGAAGGGCGGCAGGATGGGCTTCTGCGCCGTGGGATAGAACGAGCAGCGCCGGGCGATGGCGAGCGTGTTGTCGAGGGCCTCAGGGAGGTCGCGGAAGCACTCCCGCATCTCCGCCGCCGACTTGAAGCGATGCTCGGGGGTGAGCCGGCGCCGTTCCGGCTCCGAGATATAGGTGCCCTCGGCGATGCAGAGCAGCGCATCGTGCGCCTCGAACATGCCCTCATCTGCGAAGAACGCCTCGTTGGTCGCGACCAGGGGAAGGCCGTGGCGATAGGCGAGCTCGAGGAGCGGGCCTTCGACCTGGTCCTCAATGGCCAAGCCATGGCGCTGCAGCTCGACATAGAGCCGCCCGGCGAAGACGCCGGCAAGCTTGAGCAATAGGGCCTCTGCCGCCGGCAGCTGCCCCTCGGAGAGGAGCCGACCGACCGGCCCCTTGACCCCGCCGGTGAGCGCCAAAAGGCCATCGTTGGTCCCGGCAATGTCGGCCAGAGCCAGTTGGGGCGCCTCCCCGGCCGGCGTGGCAAGGAAGGAGCGGCTCACGAGCTTGAGGAGCGAGCGATATCCGGCCTCATCCTTGGCCAGGAGCACGAGTTGGTCGGGGCTGGCCGCGCCTGCCCCGGGATGGCCCTCGCGGTCCTCGCGGCGGAGTGCGATCTGGCAGCCGATGATGGGCTGCACTCCCGCCGCCTCGGCGGCTTGGGCAAACTCGAGGGCGCCGAAGAGGTTGCCGCTATCCGTAATCGCCACCGCGGGCATGCCGTGCCGCTTGGCGAGCTCGACGAGCGCCTTGATCTTGATCGCCCCCTCGGAGAGCGAGTAGGCCGAATGGACCCGCAGATGGACGAAATCGGCGTGGGGCATAGCGCTTCAAGAGCGACAAGATGACTTCGAGATCGCTCTCGCCGAGGCGATCTCACTGCAAAGAGGATAGCAGCATGTTGCGGTCCTGGGGAGATTATTTATCCACATGTTGTTGGCAACAGGTGGAACTCCCCCGCTTTGCCGCTGCTTAGGCGGGCACGACCTGGCCCGCGCTCAGCACGAGCACGCGGTCCATGCGCCGCGCCAGCTCCTGGTTATGCGTGGCCACGAGGGCAGCGAGCCCGGTCTGCCGCACGATGGCGTAGAGCTGCGTGAACACATTCTGCGCCGTGTCGTGGTCGAGGTTCCCGGTGGGCTCGTCCGCCAAGAGGACGCGCGGCGCGTTCGCGATCGCGCGCACGATGGCGACGCGCTGCTGCTCGCCGCCGGAGAGCCGGGCCGGCCGGTGGCTCTCCCGCTCCGCGAGCCCGACCATGGCGAGGAGCTGGCGCGCGCGCTCCCTTGCCACCTCGCGCGAGAGGCCGGCGATGAGCTGGGGCAGCATGACGTTCTCGAGGGCGGAGAATTCGGGCAGGAGGTGATGGAACTGGTAGACGAAGCCCAGATGAATGCGCCTGAGCCGCGTGCGCTCGTCGTCGCCGAGCGTGCCGCAAGGGATACCGTTGACGATGACCTCGCCGCCGTCGGGGCGCTCGAGCAAGCCCGCCACGTGAAGGAGCGTGGACTTGCCGGCCCCGGACGGCCCGACGAGTGCTACGATCTCGCCGGCCTCGACCGCAAGCGAGAGGCCGCGCAGCACCTCGAGCGCCTCGCCGCCCTGGCGGTAGGTGCGCACGATGCCGCGTAACGCCAATGCCGGTGCGGCCGCAGCAGGAGCGCCCGCCTCACTCATAGCGCAGCGCCTCCACGGGATCGAGGCGGGCGGCGCGCCACGCGGGATAAATGCTGGCGAGGAAGGAGAGACCGAGGCTCATGGCCACGACCGAGAAGACCTCAGCCGGATCGACCACGGCGGGAAGCTGCGTCAGATAGAAGAACTCGGCCGGGAAGAGATTCTGGCCGGTGGTGCGCTCAAGCCACTGGTGGATGCCCTCGATGTTCTCGCAGAAGAGCAAGGCGAGCACGAGGCCGGCCGCGGTACCCACGACGCCGATGCTCATGCCGCTCATGAAGAAGATACGCATGATCATGCCGCGCGTCGCTCCCATGGTGCGCAGGATCGCGATGCCGCGCGCCTTGTCGTTCACCAGCATGATCAGGCCGGAGATGATGTTGAAGGCGGCGACGACGATGATGAGCGTCACCACCACGGTGTAGAGGTTGCGCTGCAGCGCCACGAAATTGAAGTAGCTGGCGTTCGCCCGCTCCCACGGGATAGCGGCCATGCCGGGACCCGCGGCATTCCGGACCGCCGGGACCATCGCCTGCGCCCGCTCCGGATCCTGGATGCGGACCTCGAGCTCGCTCACCGCGTTCGGCAGCCGGAAGTAGAGCTGTGCCGCCTCGAGGGGCATGTACATGTAAGCGCTGTCATATTCGTACATGCCGACGTTGAAGATGGCGGCGATATGGTAGGTCTTGATGCGCGGGATCGTGCCGAAGGCGGTCACCGCACCCTCGGGCGTGATCAGCGAGACTTGGCCGCCCAGATTGACGCCCAGACGATTGGCGAAGCGATAGCCGACCGCGACGCCGTCGTCGTTGAAGTCGTCGAGCGAGCCGGCGATGAGCTTCTCCGAGACGAGGGCGAGCTTCTTGAGGTCCTCCTGCTTGATGCCGCGCACGATCGCCCCCGTCGTGCTGCTGCGCGCCGTCGCGATCGCCTGACCGTCGACCTGGGGGATGGCGCTCACCACGCCGGGAACCTTGCGCACGGCCGCGGCGACGGCGTCGTAATGGACGAGCTTGCCGGTCGTATCCTCTACCGAGATGTGGCCGTTCAAGCCGAGAATGCGCTCGATGAGCTGCTGGCGAAAGCCGTTGAAGATCGCGAGCGTGATGATGAGCGCCATCACGCCGAGCAGGATGCCGATGAGCGAGAACCAGGAGACGACGGAGATGAAGCCCTCTTGGCGCCGCGCCCGCAGGTAGCGCATCGCCACCATGCGCTCGAAGGGCGAGAAGATCATCTCCCCGGCACCTAACGAGCGAGACGCGCAAGAGCGCTCTCGAGAGAGAGCTCCTCGCGCTCCCCGCTCCTGCGCGCCTTAAGCTCGACGACCCCCGCCTTGAGCCCGCGCGGACCGACCACGAGCTGCCAGGGCAGCCCGATCAGGTCCATCTCCGCGAACTTGGCCCCGGCACTCTCGTCGCGATCGTCGTAGAGCACCTCGACCTTCGCCGCCGCGAGCTTGCCATAGATCTCGTCGCAGGCGCTCACGCAAGCGGCATCGCTCGCGCGCAGATTGACGAGCCCGACCTTGAAGGGCGCCACCGGCTCGGGCCAGACGATGCCCTTCTCGTCGTGGCTCGCCTCGATGATGGCGCCGACAAGGCGGGAGACGCCGATGCCGTAGGAGCCCATGTGCGCGGCGTATTGCTCCCCCTTCGCATCGACGACGTATGCCTTAAGGGGTACCGAGTATTTGGTGCCGAAATAGAAGATATGGCCGACCTCGATGCCGCGCGCCTCGATGCGTTTCTCGGCATCGATCTTGGCAAAGGCCTTGGCGTCGTGCTTGTCGTCGGTCGCCGCATAAAGGCTCGTCCAGTAGCCGACCACGGGCTCGAGATCGGCCTCGTAGTCGACGCTGCTGCCGAGAACGTCGAACTCGACGAAGTCGCGGTGGCAATAGACCTTGCTCTCGCCGGTGTCCGCGAGAATGATGAACTCGTGGCTCATGTCGCCGCCGATGGGGCCGCTTTCGGCCGCCATCGGGATCGCCTTCAGGCCCATGCGCGCGAAGGTGCGCAGATAGGCGACGAACATTTTGTTGTAGGAACGCTTGGCGCCGGCGAAATCGAGGTCGAAGGAGTAGGCGTCCTTCATCAGGAACTCGCGCCCGCGCATGACGCCGAAACGCGGCCGGACCTCGTCGCGGAACTTCCACTGGATGTGGTAGAGGAGCTTCGGCAGCTCGCGGTAGCTCTTGACCGCGGAACGGAAGATTTCCGTGATCTGCTCCTCGTTGGTGGGGCCGTAGAGCATCTCGCGCTCGTGCCGGTCGAGGATGCGCAGCATCTCCTTGCCGTAGTCCTCGTAGCGCCCGGACTCCTTCCACAGGTCGGCCGCCTGGATGGTCGGCATCAGGAGCTCCTGGCAGCCTGCCCTGTCCTGCTCCTCGCGCACGATCTGCTCGATCTTCTTGAGCGCGCGAAAGCCGAGCGGCAGCCAACTATAGATGCCCGCACTCGCCTGCCGGATCATGCCGGCGCGCAGCATGTAGCGGTGCGAGACGATCTGGGCCTCGGCCGGGTTCTCCTTGAGGGTCGGCATGAAGTAGACGGAGCGTCGCATCCTGCCCTCTTCTCGTGGCCGCGCTCTGAAGGGCCCGGGGTCTCAGGCGCTCGACAGTGGGCCGGAATGTAGGCTAATGGCCCGAGCGATAGCAATGCCGCAAAGCGCGGCCAAGTCCGCGCTTGGAGGGCGTGCGGCACGCGTTCTTCCCTCGCTTGGCGCGACCGCCCCCCGGGGATCTCACATTCGGGTGAGGCAACGCGGCCGGCATTTGGAGCTGCTGACCGCTCCGCAGCGTCTCGTATATCCTCCAGGCAAATATCGCAGCAACCGAGGAGGCCTCGATGACCGCCGCCGACCCGCACGCCAGGAGTCTCATGGGCAAGACCGATTTCTCGCGCCGCGCCTTCGTGGCCGCGGGGCTTGGCAGCGGCTTCGCCCTCGCGGTATTGCCGGTGTCGGCTGAGACCATCACGACCGACGCCGGGGGGCTTACCGCCGGCGACGTGGAAATCCCGGTCGAGGGCGGCAGGATGCCGGCCTATCGCGCCATGCCGGCAAAGAGCGGGCGCTTCGCCACGGTCTTGGTGGTGCAGGAGGTCTTCGGCGTCCACGAGCATATCAAGGGCATCTGCCGCCGCTTCGCCAAGCTCGGCTATTTCGCGGTGGCGCCCTACCTTTATTGGCGCTTCGGCGATGTCACCAAGCTCAGCGAAACGTCCGAGGTCGTCAAATTTGCCAACCGCGCCTCCGAGCCTCAGGTGATGTCCGACCTCGACGCGACCATCGCCTGGGCAAAGAGCACAAAGAAGGCCAACACCTCGCGCACGGGCATCACCGGCTTCTGCCGCGGCGGCCGGTACGTCTGGCTCTACGCCGAGCATAACCCGCATCTAAAGGCCGCCGTCGCCTGGTATGGCCCCCTTGCCATGGCCAAGTCGGAGCTCACGCCCGTCAATCCGCCCGACCAGATCGCCGAGCTCAAGGTACCGGTGCTGGGCCTCTATGGTGCGGCCGACCAAGGCATTCCTGTGGCCGAGGTGGAGAAGTTCCGCGACGCGCTCAAGGCCGCCGGCAAGAAGTGCGATTTCGTGATCTACCAGGATACCCCGCACGGCTTTTTCGCCGACTATCGCCCGAGCTATCGCCCGGATGCGGCGGCCGATGGCTGGAGACGGCTGCAGGCCTGGTTCAAGAGCCACGGGGTGGCCTAGACGGAAGTGCGACCATTCTCCAGCCGCGGGACGGTCTTCTGCAAGAAACGGCAAGTTGCTGCAATTATTGCCGTTTTTCATTGCAATCGTTATTCGCCTCGAGCATGATGTCAGACGCTGCATGGGAGGTGCCCAGCACCTTTTCCAGGCGGCCAAGAAGGGGCTCGTCCCGCGAGGACGGCCACAAGTGTGCGGAGGAAAACTCGGCGTCGTACGAAAGAGGCAACTCACCCGCTCGTAGAAAAAAATAAATCCGTAACGCCACAGAAAATTTCGACGACGCGACAGGGCAAGGCTCCTCCGGAGCGCTTGCCTTCTTTTTCAACGCAACTCGGCGGCGGCTCCGCGCTATACCCGCATCCACGGCGGCGAGAGCTTGGCGATGCGCTTGAAGACGGGACAACTTTCCCGGTGCGCACCCTTGAGATAGCCGATCGACATCAGGAACTCGCCGGTGATCTCGCCCCCGGTGAAGACGAAGGTCTCTTTGAAGAGCTTGATCCATTTGTCCTTCGGCAGCGGGTGATGGGCGGCGAGCCAAGCAGCGAACGAGCCGTGGCTCTCCCGCAAGCGCCGGATGCGCTTCGCATTCTCGATCACGGCGGCGACCTTGAGGCGGTTGCGGATGATGCCCGCGTCGGCCAAGAGGCGCGCCTCTTGGCGTTTGCCGAAGCGGGCGACGCGGTCGACCTCGAAGCCGTGGAAGGCGCGCCGGAAGCCCTCGCGCTTCTTGAGCATGGTGAGCCAATTGAGCCCGGCCTGGTTGATCTCCAGTGCCAAGCGCTCGAAGAGCTCGCGCTCGCCCGCGAGGGGAAAGCCGTACTCCTCATCGTGGTAGGCACCATGCCATTCGTGGCCGGGTGCAACGTCGCAATAATGCGAGCCCATCTCAGCCGTTGCGGAAGGAAATCAGGTTGGTGGATGCCAAGCCGTACGCCACGCCCCAAAGCAGGATCGCGATGGCGGTCGTGACCAGCGCCTTGAGCCACAACTTCGGCCGCGTAGGCGCGCTCGTCGCGTGACCCTTCTCGACCTGGCCCTCATCGGGAATGCGCACGCCCCAGGGCAGGACCATGAACAGCACCAGCCACCAGATGATGATGAAAGTGACGAGTCCCTCGAACCAGGTCATCGCCTGCGGCCCTAGACCTGCTCGAGCTCGACGAGCGTGCCGCAGAGGTCCTTGGGGTGGAGAAAGAGCACCGGCTTGTCGTGCGCGCCGAGCCTGGGCTCGCCGCCGCCAAGCACGCGCAGTCCGCGGGCCTTGAGCCGATCGCGCGCCGCCAGGATATCGTCCACCTCAAAGCAGACGTGGTGGATGCCGCCTGCCGGATTGCGCGCCAAGAAGCCGGCGATCGGCGAGCTGTCGCCATAGGGATGCAGGAGCTCGATCTTGGCGTTGGCGAGCTCGACGAAGACGGTCGTCACCCCATGCACCGGCATATCGACGGGTGCCGAGACCTTGGCGCCGAGCGTATCGCGGTAAAGTGCCGCCGCCGCCGCGAGATCGGGCACCGCGATCGCCACATGGTTGAGCTTGCCGATCATGCTTTCCGTCCCACCCACGGGTTTTCTCTCCTCCCGCGGCCATTATACACGGACGAGATGCACGTCGATCGCCGGCTTCTTGCCGCGCGCCAGGCGAATGCTGCGCCGGATGGCCAGCCGGACGGCTTCCCTGAGCGCCTCGTCATCCCCGCGCATGGCCTTGGGCAGGCCTTCGATCGCCGCCGCGATCGCCTCGCGCGCCCGGCTTGCGAGCTCGGCCGTGCCCTCGTCGCCGGCCAGGCCGGGGAGTGCTATCTGCGGGTCCGCAACCAGATCGCCATGGCCGTCGACCACCACGGTGGCAACGGCAGCACCATGCCAAATCAAGCGCGTGCGGCCCTTCACCACCTCCCCTGCCGCGGGCACGAGCGTGGTGCCGTCAAGCGCCAGGCGCCCCGAAGGTGCCTGGCCGACGATCTCGGCAGGTCCCGGTGCTAGGCGCAGGATGTCGCCGTTCGTCACCACCACCGCCTCGCGCACCTGGCAAGCGCGGGCGAAGCGGGCGTGCTCGATGAGATGGCGCGCCTCGCCGTGTACCGGGACGGCAATCTGCGGCCGCACCCAGGCATACATCTCGGCGAGCTCGTCGCGCGCGGGGTGGCCCGAGACATGCACGAACTCCTCGTGCTCGGTGATGATCTCGACGCCGAGGCGCGCGAGCGCGCTCTGCAGGCGGAAGATCGAGCGCTCGTTGCCGGGGATGATGCGCGAGGAGAAGATGGCCACATCCCCCGCCTCGAGCGCTACGTGGGAATGCTCTCCCGCGACCACGCGCGAAAGTGCCGAGCGCGGCTCGCCCTGGCTTCCCGTCATGGCCAACACCACTTTGTCGCGCGGCAGATAGGCCGCCTCGGCGTCGCCCAGGAAGCGCGGAATCGAGCGCAAATAGCCGTTTTCGAGGGCCGCCTCGTAGAAGCGCCAGAGCGAGCGGCCGACGAGTGCCGCCTGCCGGCCGTTCGCCTCGGCGACTTTGGCGATCGTCTCGAGGCGCGCCACGTTGGAGGCGAAGCAGGCGATGACGACGCGCTGCTCGGCGCGCGCCACCAGCCGCGAGAGACTCTTGCGCAGCTCGGCTTCCGAGCCCGACACGCCGCTGCGCAGCACGTTCGTCGAATCGCAGACCATGGCGAGCACGCCTTCCTCGCCCACCCGCCTGAGCGCGTCGGAGTCCGTCACCGGACCGACGAGCGGATCGGGGTCGATTTTCCAATCCCCGGTATGGAGAACGGTGCCGAGCGGCGTGCGGATGGCGAGCGCGTTCGGCTCGGGGATCGAGTGGGTGAGCGTGATCATCTCGAATTCGAACGGGCCGAGGGCAAAGCGGCCCGAGAGGGGTACCACCGTGATCGCCGCCGCGCTCGCGAGGCCCGCCTCCTCGAGCTTGCGCCTGAGGATGGAGGCGGTGAACGGGGTGGCGTAGATCGGGCAGCGCAGGAGCGGCCAGAGATACTGGACGGCGCCGATGTGGTCCTCGTGCGCGTGGGTGAGCACGATGCCGAGCAGGCGCTCGCGCCGCTCGACGATGAAGGCGGGATCGGGCATCACCACCTCGATCCCGGGCAGGCGCTCGTCCGCGAAGGTGATGCCGAGATCGACGATCACCCAGTCGTCCGCGAAGCCGTAGAGATTGAGGTTCATGCCGATTTCGCCCGCCCCGCCGAGCGGCACGAAGACGAGCTCGCGCAATGCGGCACTTGCGCGCGCGGCGGAGCCGGCTCCGGCGGCATCGGGTGCGGCCATCACTTGCCCTTGTTGCGCCGGTGGATCAGCCACAGGCCCCACAGCGTAAGCGTCGGATCGACGGTCTCGATCGCCTCGCTCGCCCCTTCGAAGAGCGGGGCCAAGCCGCCTGTCGCCACTACCCCCATGGGCTCGCCCCACTCCGCGCGAATGCGCGCGACGAGGCCCTCGATCAATCCGACATAGCCCCAGAAGATGCCGGACTGCATCATCGGAATGGTGGCCTTGCCGATCACGCGCTCGGTGCGCCGGATGCGCACGCTCGGCAGCTTGGCGGCGGCCATATGGAGCGCATGAAGCGAAAGATTGATGCCGGGCGCGATCACGCCGCCGCAGTAGTTGCCGTCACGATCGACGACATCGAAGGTCGTCGCCGTGCCGAAATCGACGACGATGAGCGGCGGTTTGTGCCGATCGGCTGCTGCGACCGTGTTGAGGATACGGTCCGCACCCACTTCCTCGGGGCGGTCCACCAGCGCCCGGCAGCCGACGGAGACCCCCGGCTCTCCCACCACCAGCGGCGTGCTCTTGAAATAGTGGGTCGAGAGGCGCACGAGGTTGAAGTCCGCCTCCGGCACCACGCTCGCGATGATCGCGGCGTCGATTTCTGCGCGCGCGATCCCGCCAAGCCCCATGAGCTGATCGAGCCAGACGACGTACTCGTCGGCGGTGCGCTTGGGATCGGTCGACGCGCGCCATACGCCGCGCATCTCGCCCTCCTGCCACACCGAGAATACCGTGTTCGTGTTGTTGCAATTGATCGCCAGCAGCATGCGGCACCTCACGTGCGCACGGAAGCTTCCATCACGTCGCCGGCGCTGATGCGCCGGTGCCTTCCGTCCTCAAGTGCCAAAAGGAGCGCTCCCGAGGCGTCGAGACCCTCGAACAGGCCGGCGAGGGTCTCGCCCTCCAGACGCACCTCGATCATCTTGTCCTTCTTCCAGGCGCGCGCCAGCCAGGCCTCGCGCGCCGGCCGAAAGCCCTCCTCGCGCCAGGTGTGCAGCCAGCGCCGCAAGGAGCGGCTCACCGCCTCGACCACCGTTTCGAGCTCGAGCTTGGCACCCGCCTCGCGCTCGAGGCAAGTTGCCGGAAAGGGAGTGTCGTCCGGACAGCTCTCGATGTTGATGCCGATGCCAAGGATGACCCAGGCGAGCCGGTCGGGAGCCGCAGCGCCGGATTCGAGGAGAATCCCTCCGACCTTGCCGCCCCCCACCAGCACGTCGTTCGGCCATTTGAAGCGCACCTCCGTGAGCGGCGGCATGAACGCTCCCAGCGCATCGCCCACGGCTACCGCCGCAACCATGCCGAGGCATGCCGCCTCCGCGGGCGTGGAATGAGGGCGCAGCACAAGGGAGAGGTAAAGATTGCCGCGCGGCGAACGCCACTCCCTGCCGCGCCGGCCGCGCCCGGCGGTCTGCTCCCGCGCCCATACGAGCGTGCCCTCCTCCGCCCCCTCCTCGGCGAGCCGCCTAGCCTCCTCGTTCGTGCTGCCGCAGCGCTCGAGCGCTATCAGGCGAAAGCCGGGCGCCAGCCGTGGCGGGCGGCTCATCCCGGGAAGAGCGCCGCCGCGGCGATCTTGGCGCCGGCAAGGATCGGCGCCGGATAGACGAAGAAGAGCAGCGTGAAGAGTCCGGTCAACGTCAGCACGGCCGACATGGAGCCGGCGATCGGCCGCTCGAAGGCGATTGCCGGCTCGTCGAAATACATGATCTTGACGATACGCACGTAATAGTAGGCGCCCACGACGCTGGTCAGCACGCCGATGACCGCGAGCGTATAG
>DATNIJ010000081.1:0-9975 GCA_035604475.1 Alphaproteobacteria bacterium | reverse complement strand
CCAAGGACAAGGCGACCAGCAAGGAGCAGGCGATCCGCATCCAGGCCTCGGGCGGCCTCTCCGAGACCGACATCCAGCGCATGGTCAAGGACGCCGAGCAGCATGCGAGCGAGGACAAGAAGCGCCGCGAGCTGGTCGAGGTGAGGAACCACGCCGAGGCGCTCATCCATACGACCGAGCGCAGCCTCAAGGAGTTCGGCGAGAAAGTCGGGGCCGCGGAGAAGAGCGCGATCGAGAGTGCCATTTCCGATCTGCGCGGCGCCATGACGAGCGAGGACGCGGCCGCCATCAAGAGCAAGACGGAGGCCTTGTCACAGGCTTCGATGAAGCTCGGCGAGGCGATGTACAAGGCCGCGCAAGAGAGTTCCGCCGTTGCGCCTCCGCCGGGCGACGGCCAAGGCGGTGCCGGTGCGGGCGGCAGCACTTCGACCCCCAAGGGCGAGAAGGTCGTCGATGCCGATTTCGAGGAAGTCGACGACGAGAAGAACAAGAAGTCCGCGTAAGCTGCGCGGGCTTGAGGGGAAGCTGGCGCCGCCCGGGATCCTCCGCGACCCGGCGCGGCGTCATTGCTGAGTTCTAGGACGATGGCGAAAGCGGACTACTACGAGACTCTCGGCGTGAGCCGCAGCGCGGGCCCGGAGGACCTCAAGAAGGCCTACCGGAAGCTCGCCATGCAATTTCACCCCGACCGCAATCCGGGCGACAAATCTTCCGAGCAGAAGTTCAAGGACCTGAACGAGGCCTACGACGTCCTCAAGGATGACCAGAAGCGGGCGGCCTACGACCGCTTCGGCCACGCTGCCTTCGAGGCGAACGGAGGGGCGGGCCCCGGCGGCTTCCGCGCCGGCGGCTTCGATTTCGGCGCCGGCTTTGCCGACATCTTCGACGAAATGTTCGGCGAGTTCACCGGCAACCGGCGTCGCGGCACCGGGGCCGCACGCGGTGCCGACCTGCGCTACAACCTCGAGATCACGCTCGAGGAGGCCTTCCGCGGCAGCCAGGCCAAGGTCCGCGTGCCGAGCTCGGTCATGTGCGAGGCGTGCAAGGGCTCGGGCGGGGAAGGCGGGGCGCAGCCCGCGAGCTGCCAGACCTGCCATGGCCATGGCCGCGTGCGCGCGCAGCAAGGCTTCTTCACCATCGAGCGCACCTGCCCGACGTGCCAAGGCTCGGGCCGCGTCATCCGCGATCCCTGTCGCGCCTGCCACGGCAGCGGACGGATCGCGCGCGAGAAGACGCTTTCGGTCTCGATCCCGCCGGGGGTCGAGGACGGCACGCGCATCCGGCTCGCCGGCGAGGGCGAGGCCGGCATGCGGGGAGCCCCGCCCGGCGACCTCTACATCTTTCTCGCCATCAAGCCGCACCTCTTCTTCCAGCGCGACGGCGCCAACATCTTCTGCCGCGTGCCGATTCCGATGACGACGGCAACCCTCGGCGGCACCATCGAGGTGCCCACGCTCGACGGCGCCCGCGCGCGCGTCAACGTGCCGGCCGGCACCCAGAGCGGTCATCGCTTCCGCCTGCGCGGCAAGGGCATGTCGGTGTTGCGCTCGCACCAGCGCGGCGACATGCATATCGAGGCCGTGGTCGAGACGCCGGTCAATCTCTCGAAGCGCCAGCGCGAGCTCTTGCGCGAATTCGACGAGGCGGCGAGCGGGGGCAAATCGAACAGCCCCGAATCCGCCGGCTTCTTCGCCAAGGTGCGCGAGCTCTGGGACGACCTCACCGAGTAGAGCCTCCCGGGCGCGGGCGACGCCGACGGCTCTGGCCGACGGTTGTGTTCGTCTTTTCAGCACGATAGCATTGCTGCTCGGCACTAGGTCGCGTCGCGGGCGGAGCTGTCGGCGCGAGGGTGGGCCGCGCGCGCTAGCGACGCGGCACTGCGAATGGCTCGGCCGGCGATCGGCAAGGGGAGGGCCGTGAGCGATCTCTTCATCAGCTACTCGAGGCTCGATCTGGATCGGGTCGAGAAGCTGGCGCAGGTGCTCGAGCGCGCCGGGCTCTCGGTTTGGTGGGACCGCCGCATCAAGTCGGGCGAGTCCTTCGATCGCGTGATCGAGAACGCGATCGCCGAAGCCAAGGCCGTCATCGTCGCCTGGTCGCGGCATTCGACGGACTCGTCATGGGTGCGCGCCGAAGCCGGCTTCGCGCTCGAGAAAAGCAAGCTGGTGCCGGTGCGCCTGGATGATGCGAGCCCACCGCTGCGTTTCCTCCACGTGCACACGATCGATCTCTCGGCTTGGGACGGCCGCACGATCTCGGGCGAGTGTGCCAAGCTCATCGCCGATCTCAAGGAAATCGTGGGAGCGGCGGAGACGCCGGCTGCGGCGGCAATCTGGGCCGAGGCGCAACGAGTTCCGTTCGAGCCGGCCGCGCGGCGCGAAGCCGCCAAGGGCCCGCGTGCGCGCAACAAGACAATCGCGGTAGCAGCACTTGCCGTGGGCATTCTCCTCGCGGCAGGGATCGGCTTCCTCGTGCTTCGCGGCGGCAAGAGCGAGTTGCCGGCGAAGGAGGCGGCCGCACCGCCGGCAAGTGTCCCAGCCGCGCCGGCGAAAGTGGCGACTGCGCCGCCGGCAAGTGTTCCCCCTGCGACGGCGGCAAAGCCTGCAGCACCGAGCGAGAACCAGAAGGTGGCGTCGGCCCCGAGCGCGTCCGTTTCCGCCCCCGCCACGCTGCCGAGCCGCGAGCCTATGGCGCAGCCTGCGGTGACGAGCGCGCCGCCGGCGGCAGCTCCGGAGAGCGCTTCCGCACCCTCCGACAAGCCCCGGCCCTCGGCACCCGCCGGCACGGTCGCCGCCGTAAATCCGGCGGCCGATCATCAAATCGAGATCGCGTTCTGGGAATCGATCAAGGACAGCAAGAACGCGGCGGAGCTCGAGGCCTATTTGCAGAAATATCCGCAAGGAGATTTCGCCGCCATCGCCGAGGGCCGGCTCGCGGCACTCAAGGAGGCTGAGAGGGCCAAAGCAGCGGCGGCGCAAGTCGCGACCGCTCCCCCACCCCCGGTCCAAAGCGGCCCGGCGTTGGACGTGCTCGACAAGGACATGGTCGCCTCACACGCGGCCCCCTTGCACGAGGCGCCCGAAATCAGGGCCAAGCAGGTCGGCCGGCTCAAGGAGGGCGAGAGCGTCCATGTCGCGGGCAAAGTGAAGGGCGGCGATTGGTACGCCGTCGAGTCCAAGGGCCAGGCGCTCGCCTATGTGGCGGAAGCCGTGCTGGAGGATGCCGCCGCCTATCACGCACAGAAGGAGCTCGAGCGCGAGAAGGCACAGGAAAGAGAGCAAGAAAAGGCGCGCGAGGCGGGGCGCGAGCAGCAGGCGAAAGCCGCCGAGGCGGCGCAGCGGGCCGCAGTGGCGGCAGCCGCGCCGGCACCCGCCGCGGCGCATGGGACGGAGCTCGCCAAGCTGCCGCCGGCGGCCGCGCCAGCGGGCAGAGCCGCAGGGATCGAGGGCCGCTATACCGGCATGCTCACGTGCGCGCAAATTCCGAATTCAACCTACCGCGCCGTCACCGTGGACGCGGTCTTGGTGGTGAGCGGCGCGCAAGCGGAATTCTCGCGCGACGTGCTTTCGATGGACGGCAAACAGGTCGTCGCCAAAGAGACGGCGCGCGGCCGCATTGCCGGGGACGGCAGCGTCAGCTTGACGGGCGGCGCCGACGGGCCCGGCTGGCACTTCGAGTCGAGCTTCGAGGGCAAGCTCAAGGACGGCAAGTTCGAATTGAGCGGCAAGGAGCGCATTCCGCGCCCCGGCGGACAGATCTTCGTGCGCGACTGCCGCGTCACGGCCGTCCGGCAATAGGCCCGTTCGTTTTGCGCTGCCGTACCGCGCGCGCGATGCTATCGTAGCGCGTCCAAGGGGAGGTGCGCGATGGCGGAAGTGCGTATCGGCATCGTCGGCTGCGCGGGCCGCATGGGACGCATGCTGGCGCAAGAGGTGGCGCGCACCAAGGGCTGCAAGCTCGCAGGCGGCAGCGAGGTGCACGGCAATGCGGCGATCGGGCGCGACCTGGGCGAGCTCGCGGGGCTCGGCACGCTCGGCCTCGCGGTGGGCGACGATCCAGTAGCACTTTTCGCCGCCGCCGATGCGGTGCTCGACTTCACCTCGCCGCAAGCGAGCGTGCGCCATGCCGCGATCGCCGGGGCGAGCGGCACGTTGCACGTGATCGGCACCACCGGGATCGCGGCCGACGGCGAGGCCGCGATCCGTCGTGCCGCGGCGAAGGCGCCGATCATCTGGGCGCCCAACATGAGCGTGGGCATCAATCTTCTGCTGGCCCTCGTCGAGCGCGTGGCGGCCACGCTCGATGCCCGCTACGACATCGAGATCCTGGAAATGCATCACCGCCACAAGGTGGATGCGCCCTCGGGCACGGCACTCGGCCTCGGGCGCGCCGCGGCCAAGGGACGCGGGGTCGAGCTCGAGGCGGTGGCCGAGCGCGCGCGCGACGGCGTGACCGGGCCCCGGAAGCCCGGCGCCATCGGCTTCGCGGTCTTGCGCGGCGGCGACGTGGTCGGCGACCACAGCGTCGTCTTCGCAGGTTCGGGCGAGCGCCTCGAGCTCAGCCACCGCGCCGCCAGCCGGGAAGTCTACGCCCAAGGCGCGGTGCGCGCCGCCCTCTGGGGCCAAGGCAAGCCGCCCGGCCTCTACAGCATGCGCGACGTGCTGGGGCTTTAGAACGACACCGGCGCGACGCCGCAAGCCGCGCGCGCGGCAGCCTTAAGCGAGGGCTGCGAGAACGTCCTTGCTTTCGACCACGGTCGCATATTCCCCGTGCATATTGGCGAGCGAGAGCGCATGGACGCGCTCGGCGGGATGGAGCTCGCCAGCGAGATCGCGCTTGTCGACCGTGAAGCAGCCGTCGGCGACGACGTAGGTGGCGAAGCCGAGATTGCCCGCCATGCGCACGGTCGCTTCGACCGAATTATTGGTGATGACGCCGACGACGACGAGGGTCGTGGCCCCGCTCGCGCGCAAAAGCGCCTCGAGCTCGGTGCCGATGAAGGCGCTATTCGTCTGCTTCGCGACGACGCGCTCGCCCGCGAGCGGCGTCGCTTCCGGCTTGAAGGCGTGGCCCGGCCGGCCCGGGCGGTAGGTCGAGTTGGGTTCGCGCGAATCGTGGCGGATGTGGATGATCGGCATACGCCGGCGGCGCCAGGCCGCGAGCAGGCCGGCGACGACCCTTTCGCATCCCGGATTGTTGCGCTGTCCCCAGCTCGGATCGTCGATCGCCTTCTGCAGATCGATCGGCAGGAGCACGGCGTCAGGCGGGAGCGTGAGCTTGGGCATGGCCTCTCTGGCGCTGAAGTACCCGCTTGCAGAGTTTCGCGCCCCGGCGCGCAAAGCGCGCCTCTTATTGCGTTTCGCAAAGAGGCGGTCCTGTGGGCCGCCGGCGCGAAGCCTGCAAGCGGGTACAACACTTTGAGTTTGTACCGATTTCGCGGCTCGTGAGTCGCCGGAAGGCGACTCACGAACTCGCGAAAGTCGGTACTAGCGGTGGCCCGAGACCGGCGCCTCTGCGCCGGCTCTCGACGCCCCTGCCTCAGCCCGCGCGCGAAGCCTCGGCTGCGCCCGCCAAGGCGGCTCCTTGGGCCGTGTCGCGCTGGCGGCGCAATGCCGCGTTGAGTGCGGCTGCGAACTCAAAGCGCTCGCCCGGCGAAAGAAAGGCACCAAGGACGAGGGAGCGGCCGTGGGAGGTCAGGCGCAACTGGCTGTGGTGCTGCGGCGGATCGTCCATCTCGACCCTGAGCCAATAGGGCTGGAAGCTCCAGCGCGCACGCCTGCCCCCGGGGCCGATGCGCTCGACCACGAGCGCGTCCGTGGTGAGCTTGACCGTCTCGTAAAGACGCGCCGAGCGGTAGCTCGCCCGGAAGGCGAGATAGATCAGGAGAACATCGAGCCCGAAATAGCCGAATACCGGCCAGGCGCCGTGCAACGCGAAAAACATGCCGGAGATGAAGCTCACCGCGCTTATGAGCGTCATCAGCACCCAGAAGCCGGTCGGACTCAAGCTGCGGTGCGGCGTCAGCACGGCATCGAAGTGGACGCCCGCTGCGGTGGCACTCGCGGGGGTGGTGGGGAGTGGACTCATCGGCGGTATCATAAGGTGGCCCGCCCCACTGGGTCAAAGGGAGGCCTTACGCGGTTAACGCTCGAGGAGCCTTCCGGGCTGCCCGCCCTGCCGATAAAGTGGCCGCCATGAAGAAGGAGGCCGTCGAGGAAATCTTCCGCCGCCTGGCCGCCGACCGGCCGATCCCGCGGGGCGAGCTCGCGTTCATCAATCCCTACACGCTCCTCGTCGCGGTCGTGCTCTCGGCCCAGGCGACGGACGTGAGCGTCAACAAGGCGACGGTGCCCCTCTTCAAGCGCGTGGGCACGCCTGCCGAGATGCTCAAGCTCGGCAAGGCCCGGCTCAAGGACTACATCAAGACGATCGGCCTCTATAACAGCAAGGCCAAACACATCATCGCGCTGAGCGAGATCCTGGTGCGCGAGCATGGCGGCCAGGTGCCGCACCAGCGCGAGAAGCTCGAAGCGCTCCCGGGCGTGGGGCGCAAGACCGCGAACGTGGTCATGAACGTCGCCTTCGGCGAGCCCACCATCGCGGTCGACACGCACATCTTCCGCCTTGCCAACCGCACCGGCCTTGCCCCGGGCAAGACCCCCCACGAGGTCGAGCAGAAGCTCCTCAAACGGGTTCCGGAGGCCTATAAGCTCCACGCCCACCACTGGCTCATCCTCCATGGGCGCTACGTGTGCAAGGCGCGGAAGCCCGACTGCCCGCGCTGCGTCATCCGTGACCTCTGTCGCTTCAAGGGGAAGACGGCCGCTTGAGGGCGCGGGGAGCCCCGGCGGCTCATACGCGAGCGCCTGTACGCGTACGTCTAGCCCGGGAATTGGGTGCTTGAGGGCTCTGTAGGCGGCTTGCTAATCCATGCGCGCCCCGGTCGAAACCAAGGATACGGACGGCGCCGCACCGGGTCGTAGGGCATTGGCGCCAGGCGGCCCAGCGGAATCCGCCGGCGGTTTTCCCTTTGCCTCCGCGCAAATGGGCGAATGCGCTTCGGCAGGGTCATCGATACGCACTTCGGAATAGGTCACGCGGAAGCTGCCGTTGTCCTTGTAGAGGAAGACGTGCAGCACGCAGCCGCTGCCGGCATATTGCCAAAGCTGGGCGGGCCCGTCCCGGCGCAACAAGGTGGGATCGCCGAGTGCCGCCTTGAGCTCGCTCGCCGAAAGTCCGTTGAGCTGGGTGAGCGTGAGCACGCTTGGCGGGGCTTGGGGCGGCTTCGGCCCTGTCGGGAGCGACGCCGTCACCAGCTCGGCACCGGAAGTTGCGACAGGCTGTAGCACCTTCTTCTCGGGAGGAACGACGACCGTCGCAGCGCCAGGATAAGGTGCCGTACCTTCGGCCAGGCGCTCTGGGCCCCCCCTGGCAAGGCCCGCAGCGGCTTCGGCGTCGACAGCCCCTGGCGGCGGTGCGCAGGCGGCAAGGAGCGCGCCCAGCGCGGCAAGCGTGCACCACGCCGCCCCTGCGCCGCAAAGCGCCCGCAGCCTATCTGCCGACACGACGACAACCTCCTCCCTGACGCTAGCAATCGCCCCTTAAGGGGCTTCCCCCTGGTCTTGTGTTTTTCTTTGCTATCACGCCGTGGTGAGCCCTCGGCCTTACTCCTCGCCGACGCTTACCCCCGCCGCAGCAATGCCCGGATCGTCCGCACCTGGCGCACTTGGCGCCGCTACAAGTCGCGCCGGTGCTGTCGTGGCGGCGGCGCCGAGGCTCTTCACCTCGCCGTTGATTTCCCCGCCTTGCTCAATCTCGATGCGGCCATAATGGACAGTACCCGTGACGCGGCCCGAGTTGTGGATGAGAAGGCGTTCGCGCACGGTGAGCGAACCCTCGACGCGGCCAGAGATCTCGGCGCTTTCGACCTGCGCTGAGCCCTTGAAGGTGCCCGAGTCGGCAACCTCGATGGTGCGGCAGTCGGTCAGCTCGGCCTCGACGGTGCCCTCGACGACCAGGCGCTCGCAGGCGCTGATTTGGCCTTTGAGGTAGATATCCCGGCCGACGATGAGCTTCTTGCTCTCGCTCGGCGTTGCCGGGCGCTCGACTCGGCGCGCGACGCCGGGAATGTCGACGACTCGGCGCGGCAGGTCCGCGCGCGGGGCGGGTATCGCCGGTGTCTTGGCGGGCATGGCGACCGGCCTGGCAGCGCCCTCCGGAAGAATGGACCGGGCGACAGGCTTTGCCATCGGCGTGCCCGTGCCGAGCAGCGAGGCCGGCGGCTCGTCCCGCGAGGAGCCGTCGTCGTCGGACTTTTTGCGCGTGAAGATCATTGCCGCCCCCTTCTCTTGCTCCGCACGAAGCCACAGACAGTGCGGATTAAATCCTTTCGCAGCAGGGCCTTAGGACGTGCTGCACGGCCCGCCTGCGCGCCTTATCCCGTGATAGACATGCACCATGAGGGCGGTCGCCAGCACGGGTACCACCAGATTCACCACCGGCACGGTCAAGGCCACGGCGGTGAGCACCCCCACGAGGAGCATTTGAGCCGGATGGGCAAGTCTCATCCGTCGCGCCTCACGCGGCGCGAGTCGCCGGAACGCCACCAGCTCGAAATACGCCCGGCTCATAAGATAACCGTTCAAGCCATAGAAAACAAACAGATTTATAGCCGGAACGAAAAGATAAACGGGAAGGGCTAGACAATTGAGGAGAAGGCTGGTCCCGGCAAAGCGCAAGCCGACGCGCGCGAGCTCGCCCCAGCTCTGGCGCCGCGCGGGCCCCGCCTCGGGGTAGTGGCGCGCCTCGACCGCGTCCGCCACCTCGTCGAGAAAGAAGCTGACCACGATACTCGCCACCACCGAGAAGAGCACGGCCGAGAGAAACGCCGCCGCGAGCACGCCGAGAAATCCCGCCGTCCATTGAAGCCATGGCTCTGCGAAATGTATCTGATCGATCGCCAGCCACACGCCGCCCAGCACGAGTGCCAACGCGAGGAGTGTCAGCGCCATGCTCTTCAGCACCACGCCGGAAAGACGCGGATCGGAGAGCTGTGCGATGGCTGAGACAAGATAGCCAAGCATGATTCCTCGAGCGCTCCTTTGTCGAAGATGACGCTTGCGCACCGACCGGCGGCAGCCGCGCGGCTCGTGCATTGCTTAGCGCAGCGCTTGCGGCCGGAGCAAGCCCGCGCACGCGCGTAATTTGTTGCGGGCGAGGTCCGCATCGCTATACTGCGCGCGCCAAAGGCGGCCATGCTAGTCCGCGGCGGGGAAACGACAAGAAGGAAGCCAACATGGCCGGCGCCGCACCGGGCAACAGCCAATTCGACGCCGTGGGGATCGGCAACGCGATCGTCGACGTGCTGGCGCATGCGGAGGAAGCAGCACTCGTCGCACTTGGCCTCACCAAGGGGGCCATGACGCTCATCGATGCGACGGAGGCCGAGACGCTTTACCGCCACATGGGCCCGGGCATCGAATGCTCGGGCGGCTCGGCCGCGAATACCATCGCCGGCTTGGCCTCGCTCGGCGCCAGCGCTGCCTTCATCGGCAAGGTCAAGAGCGACCAGCTCGGCCGGGTCTTCCGCCACGACATCCAGAGCCTGGGCGTGCATTTCGCCACACCGCCCGCGGCATCCGGGCCGCCCACCGCACGCTGTTTCGTCTTCGTGACCCCCGATGCGCAGCGCACCTTGCAGACCCATCTCGGCGCCTGCGTGGAGCTCGGCGCGGAGGACATCGATGCCGCAGTGATCGCCGCCTCGCGCGTCATCTATCTCGAAGGCTATCTCTACGATCCGCCGCGCGCCAAGGAGGCCTTCCGCAAGGCCTGCGATATCGCCCACGCGAGCTCGCGCGAAGTGGCGCTCTCGCTCTCCGATCCTTTCTGCGTGAGCCGTCACCGCCGCGAGTTCCGCGAGCTGGTGGCGGACCATGTCGACATCCTCTTCGCCAACGAGCACGAGATCACCGC